>CAYTQQ010000036.1:15721-21832 GCA_964440135.1 uncultured Cellvibrionaceae bacterium
CTCAATGCCTCAATGCCTCAATGCCTCAGCTAATAATAAAAACCGCCGATATCCCGTAAAGAATTATCGGCGGTTAATGTGGATTGCGCGGTCTTACATCGCTTGATGCAAAATGGCTAGGTCACGCGAGATGATAACCCGGCCGCCTTCGGCAGCGTTTGTTTATACCGGCTGGGGTTTGGGCAGTGGATTATCACTCGGTTCAATAATACTGATCGACATCTGCGTCGATTGCTCAGCACCCGTCACCACACGGGCGGCCTGCGTCGCGCCGCCAATATCATCCTGATCGACCGGCAGCGGCTTGGGCAGAGTCGCTGCACGGGATTGCTCCGCTACGGACGTTCGCTCCTGAGGCTGATCAAAGGCCAGTGCTGTCTGTACCGCCGCCGACTTATCCACACTTGCTTTGCCTTTAGCTGCGGGCTGAGCAGCCAAGTTTTTAGTCGATTCACTCGCTACTGCTTTTGCCAATGGCGCCTTTTGGGTGCGGACATTTTTTTTCGGCAGGGCCTTTTGTTCTACTTTTTTTTCCGTAACCTTGATCGCTACGCTAGCTGGTGCTTTGGCAGGGCGCTTAGCGGATGTCTCTGTCTTAGTCTTGGGGGTTTTAGTCTTGCTGGTTTTTTTCTGGCTGGTTTTATCCTGGCTAGTCTTAGCCGATGCGTTAGCCGCTTGCACCGCAGCTTTATCTTTGGTGGCGGCTTTACTCGCTTTGACATCCGATTTTTTAGCCACTTTTTTTGTGACTTTTTTAGCCGCCGCTTTCACGGTCTGACCTGAAGCTGTCGCTTTGCTCTGTGCAGCTGCTTTCGGTGCAGCCTCATCGCGCGTTTTAGCTCCAGATGTTTTACGCGTAGCTGTTCGGCTCGTTGTCTTTTTAGTGTCGCTCTTCGCCGACGCTTGCACACGCTTGCCAGCCCCGGCTGGTTTAGCAGCTGCACTGGTTCCAGCACTTATCTGCGCTGCTTCAACTGCACTGGCCACGGCAATCTCCAGCGCCAGTTGTGCTTGTGCGAGATTATCCTGCGCAACGGCGACCGCCTGTTCGTGCTGGGATAAATCGGCCTCTGCTTTTTGCAATTTCTTTTTAGCCGCTGCGGTCGTAGCGCCGGCCGCCGTCAATTGTTTTACCTGGGTAGCAGCAGCTGTGACTGCAACCTTGACCTGCGCTAAAGATTTTTTCGCATCCGTGACTTGTTGTTTGCGTGCCCGTTGTAGCTCGGCGGCAACACGCGCAATACGTTTTTCAATCTGAGCAATTGAAGGCGACTTAATTTTTTTTGCAGCCATAACAGTATCCTGTCAATGAGGAAGTGGTGACACGAATGCCGGTGAAAACGGCACACTCAATAACGTCGAATAAAAAATCAAAGCGCTTATAGCCTGTGATCCAATTTCGTTCAGATAGATCCGCGGATCTGGGAAAGTTATTGTAGTGGTGTGCACAAAAAAAGTGTACGCCTGTGCACGTCGCCAACCCCACTTTTGGATTTATTTCGGTTTGTGTTCGACAGATAACATTGTTCGGTTAAGTGCATCTTCACCGTCCAAGTGCGCGCTCAATTCTCCACCTCATGTTGTTGTCTGATGCGTCTTATGTGTGATCTGTCTTAACAGCACTATCCATCCGCCATTCGCTTTATTCTGCTGCCGGAATCCGATCACACTCTGGCCTGCCGGACAGGGGAAATTTTGGCGATATCCCGCAAAAACCCGCACAGCCGGGCCAAGTTGGTATACCATTGCCGCTTTGCTCCGCGCTGTCTGCTGGCGCTGCAAAATCACGATCATGCGGCTGGCCGTAAAAAGGCCCGGAGTCTGGCGCTAACGCCGGAACCTAGCGCAAATAGAAGTGCCGTGAAGCCAACTATCATCAACATTAGGGTGCAATATGATTAATAAGAAACTATTGGTTGTGGGCCTGATTTCATCGGTAGCGATGGTCGGCTGTAATAAAGAAGCTGCAAAGCAAGACGAAGTAGTGAAACTGGAAACGCTTGAGCAGAAAGTGAACTACATCGTTGCGCAAAACATGGCGTTGAATCTCCAGCAAAGTGGCCTGACCGTTGAGCCGGATGCTTTTGCCCAAGGCCTGCGCGATATTCGCAACGGTGTTGAGTCGCGCCTGACTGACGAAGAAAAAGAAGTCGTGATGCAAACCTTCCAAGAGCAGGCGATGGCCAAGCACGAAGAAGAGCTGCGTAAATTGAGCGATGCCAATCTTGCCGAAGGTCAAGCCTATCTGGAAACCAACAAGGCCAAAGAAGGCGTGCAGGTGACTGACAGCGGCTTGCAATATCGCGTGCTGACCGAAGGCGACGGCGTGAAGCCGTCTGAGACTGATACCGTTAGCGTTCACTACAGCGGTAAGCTGATCGACGGCACCGAGTTTGACAGCTCCTATGGGCGCGGCGAACCCGTTAACTTTCCCGTTAATGGCGTGATCGCTGGTTGGACCGAAGCATTGCAACTGATGCCACAAGGTTCCAAGTGGGAGTTGGTTATTCCTTCTGATCTCGCCTACGGTCCTGGCGGCAACGGCCCGATTCCACCCAATGCGGTATTGGTGTTTGAGGTTGAGCTGCTGGAAGTGACAGCCAACGACTAATTCGTTCGCTGTCCTTCAGCCATAAAAAAACCCGCCGATTGAGGCGGGTTTTTTTATGGCGGTGATTTATCGTAATTACTGGCTGATTGTTGCTGGCTGATTGTATCCACCGCTTTTTACCAGCTGCGATTGTCTTTTATCCCGCTCACTCTTGTCGTTGTTAGTAACCTAAAGCGTGAACAAATCCATCCGAACTGATCGCATAGAAGCGATCGCCGCCAATGGCAAAGGCCACACTGACTACACTGGGCACCACGGGTTGATGTGACTTGCGGCGCGGCAGACGCCACTCATAAACCAGATGCTGTTGGTCAATATTCCACAGCTGTACAATGCCATCCTGACGACCACCCAGTAAATATTGTCCGTCAGTACTGAAACGCGCGCTGGTAAGGGTCAACCCACGCTTTAACCATTGTTCTCGAACGGGCAACTGCCAGAGTGTTTTGCCGGTCGCGGTATCCCAGATAATCACGCTATCGAATTGTGCCGCAGACAGCGCGCGACGACCATCCGAGCTCAGGGCGACCAACTGCACGGGATCACTATGCACCATGGTGTGCAGCGCTTTGCCCGTTTCAACATCCCACAACATCGCACTTTGATCAACGGAGCCGGTCAGCGCCAGACGGTTGTCGGCACTTAAGGCCACGCTGGTTACGGCATCCGCATGGTGGAAGGTGCGTAAAATTCCCCCGCGTTGCACCGCGTGTAACACCGCCGTGCGATCCGCCAGACCGAGCAGCGCAAATTTTGCTTCGGTGCCTAAAGCGAGCGCGAGCACATCCGCCGTACCACTCCAAAAGCGCTCGGCTTCACCGGTTGCCCGATTCCAGAGCACCAGCGTTTTGCTATCGGTTGTTAACGCCCATTGGTCATCGGCAGAAAAACCACTGGCGGTAATCATGGTGTACTCGCCCGCGCGGTGATTCCAGTTGTACAGGCGCTCATTGGTGCTCAAGTGCCACAGACTACCACCATGATATTCAGCGCCGATCAGGGCAAATTCACCATCCGCAGTCAGCGCCGCCGAATAAATATGGCGCGCGGCTACTTCGGTAGTGTTGGGTGATTGCTTGGCACCACAGCCGCTCAAGAGCGCGAATAAGATTCCGCCCAGCATATATTTTATGGCGGCTGCGGCAGTGCCTCGGCGCTGCGCGACGCGGGATGCTTGATGAAAGCGCGTACAGGTCACGGCGCAGAGACGGATAAAAGAAGTCATCGTCGGAGACAAGTAGGTCATAGTCGGAGACATAGGTTGACGGTTCCCAACTTATAGCGGGTAAAAAGCGCAGAAGACAGAGCGGCGGTGCGCGCTTACGAACTCACGAGGTCTTTATGTACCAGATGTAAAATACTGATCATCTGGTCTTCGGCAGTGAAGCGGGTTTCGAGGGTATCGCTCAGTGCCGACAGGTCGGCATCCAAGCTACTGAGGTCATCGGTTTCAAGATACTTATCGTTAAAATCCAGGGCTTTTTCGGTGGTTTTATCAATGACCGTAAATAAGTCGCTGGCTTTTTTTAAGCCGTCCCGATCCTGGTTGGTACGGCCTTCCTGAATCAATTGGTCGTAGATTTCAAAGTGACCGGCAGAGACATAATCGACCAACAGCTGACACAGGCAGCGCAATCGCTGTTCGCGCTCGGCACTCTCCTCGGCGTCGCTGATGGCACAAAATGACACCAGCATTTCCTGCCGCTCGACCAACCAGCGCTCGATCACCTGATTGATCCTGGCCCAACGCTCTTCTGCTGTTCTACCGTCAATTAACATGCCGGACTCCTACCATCATTCGTTATTCAGGCCCTTCACCTTAGGCCATCCCGTTCACGCGGGCAACCGCGCGACTCGCCTAGCGGCGGCGCAGCGCCTGGAAGAGATTGCCCACGCCTAAAGCGATAAACAGCAGCAACGTCAGGACCACCAGATTAATGCCAAACAGCCGATCAATTTCGGCGCAGTTGCCATCGCCATGAAGCATCGCGCGTACCGTGTCCATAAATGGCCAGGCCTCAAACATAAACGCCAGATTGGGGCCACAGGCGGGCACCAGTTCTGGCGGCAGATTTTGTAACCATAACTGGCGGCTGGAAAAATAACCGCCGCCGAGTGCGAGCAGGACGCCGAGCCAGGCATAGACCCGCCGCCCGGACTGGGCCGGGTTGTGCACAAAAGCCAACAGCGCCAGGGCGCCCACCAACGCCACAAAAATGCGCTGAGTCATGCACAGGGGGCAGGGCTCCATGTACATAAAATATTCGAGATAAAACGCGATCAGCAATGCGCCGAGGCAGGCGAGAAAGATAAGCAAATTAGTGGGACGAGCGGCGGGCAGCATGGTGGGTCCTTATAAAGATAATCTGCGCAATACTACGCAAAAACTGCCTGCGAATACCAGATGCGATTTCCAAACTGGTCTATCCTGTGAAGGCTTTGTCTTTTTTTCGATAAAGCCTGCGCTAGCAGCACTGAATCTGGTACGGAGTAAAGAATGAAAATTGGCTGGTCGCGCTTACTGCGCCGGGTTGCCCTGATAAGCCCACTGGTGATCCTGGCGCTGCCCGTTAGCGCCCAAAACGATACCGCAGCAAATGCCCCGACTTACATTCCGCTGGCGCCGCCTTTTGTCGTGAATTACGGCGGCGTCGGACGCTTGAAATACCTGAAGGCAGAAATCTCGGTGCGGGTGGATGATCCCGCTGCCGCTCACGCGGTGCGCCATCACATGCCGTTGATTCGCAATAATCTGGTGATGTTGTTTAGTCGCCAGAGCGAAGAAGACGTCAAAACCCAGGATGGCAAGGAGCGTTTGCGGCAAACCGCCCTGGCCGAAATCAATGCCCTGATTGCCGCTGAAGATGGCGCGGGTATTAACGTCGCCGATTTATTTTTTAATAACCTGATTATTCAGCAATAAAGGGCCGGGCCGCCGCCAGCTCGGCGGTCGGCGCAAGCTCTTCCCCACCCATGCAGTTACAGTCTTGATACTGGGCGTAGTAGTTGGCCAGATAGGCTTCAAAAGAAGGTTGTACCTGCTGCTCAATCTCCCGCTGCCGCGCGCACGAAGCCATCGCCAGCTCGGTAAAGTGCGCCTGCAGCGGTGCGTCGGGACGGCGCGCGGCGAAATACGCGCGATGCTGCTCTGCCAATCCCAGGCTGTGCTCTGCAAAACTCAGCCCCTGTTCCTGCAGGTCGCGCAGCACGCGCGCCGAGGGGGTCAATTCCGGATTGGCCAGCTTTTCTTTCTGCAGTGCCAGCGCTTGCGCGTATGTATCGCCGCCACTGCTGGCATCGAATAAGGCCGCGCAGGCGCTGATCTGCTCCAGCAATTCTGCCGCCCACACCTGCATCGGCAACACCTGCTCACCGCGCAACAACTGCAGCTGGGGATCGCGTCCGGCATAGACGATACGCGCCTGGTTTTCCTGATCACGCAGATAGTCCGTCGGGGAAGTGGCAGGGCTGTCGGCCAGCAAACAGAACAGCAGGAAGGC
>CAYTQQ010000037.1:0-17326 GCA_964440135.1 uncultured Cellvibrionaceae bacterium
AGATTTCCAACGGTAGAGTATTTCGCCAGTGAAATCAGCGAACCATGGTCGCTGTAGCGGAAGGGTTTAGGTGGCTGGCTGTTGATTATTGCCCGTAAATTGACATAGCAAGCGGTAGCCATTTGGTGAGCTGATTGTGCCCGGGGTGGCACGCGCTTGCCGTCTTGCTGGGTGAATTCAGCGCAGTCACCGATGGCAAAAATACGTTCATCACGCGTGGTTTGTAAAAACTCGTTGACGACGAGCTGATTGATGCGGTTGGTCTCAAGACCGGCAATGTCTTTCATAAAGTCGGGCACTTTGATGCCCGCAGCCCACACAATTAAATCCGCTTCAATGCTTTCGCCATCTTTTGTCTGCAGGCGATTGGGCTCAGCAGCAACGACGGCTGTGTTCAATTTTACATCGACACCGAGTTGCACCAGTTCGTTGTGGGCAGCTGTGGAAATACGTTCCGGCAGGGCAGGCAAGATGCGCGGACCACCTTCGATCAGGGTCACTTTAAGGTGCTCCCGGGATACCGCATTAAATCCATAATGGTGAAATTCGGTGGCCGCGTGATGCAGCTCGGCCGACAGTTCCACACCAGTCGCGCCAGCGCCGATAATGGCAATCCGAACAAAATCGTGACTGGCTGTTGGTAGTCGCTGGATGCGCAAAAAAGCGTTTAATAATTTATTGCGAAAACGGTAGGCCTGGCTGGGGTTGTCCAAAAAGATACAGTTTTCTTTTACGCCGGGGGTGTTGAAATCGTTAGACGATGAGCCCAAAGAGAGCACCAGATAATCGTAGTCAATCCGCGTGGCCGGTAAAAATTCTTTGCCTTCTTCATCCTTCATGGGGGCGAGAATGACTTGTTGGTTTTCACGATCAATATCGATCAGAGTGCCTACCCGAAAATAATACCCGCTTGCCACGGCATGGCCGCGATAGCTCACCGCATCCATCCCTTCATCAAGGGCGCCGACAGCGAGTTCATGCAGCAGCGGCTTCCAGATATGCGTGGTATTGCGATCCACCAACGTGATATGCGCCTTACCTTTACGGCCTAGTTTACGGCCCAGTCGGGTTGCCAGCTCGAGGCCACCCGCGCCGCCGCCGACAACAACTATTTTGGGTAACGAAGATAGTTCGCTCATTAATTGATCTCTATCCATTGCCGACTTTTTGCGCTGGCAAATAATGCATCGATAACTTTCATATTGGCTACCGCGTCGCTTAACGGTGTGGGTACCGGCTGGTTTTCTAAAATGCTGAGGGCGAAGGCGTCGGCCATGTCGCGGTACTGGTCGCTTTCTGGCAGCGCAATATCCTGATAAACCTGCTCACGCTTTAGCATGATTTTGGTGGGGGTATCGGCGATCGGGCTGAACGGCAGCGGAATTAATAAACTGCCTGCTTCGCCACTCGCCTCTACGTGCTGTTGAGGTTCAATTTTAGTCGACACGGTAAACGTTGCGCTGCCTTCGGCAAACTCCAGAATGGCAGAGACGAAGCAGTCCACCTCATGACCCGGATAAGGGGTGATGTGACCCAGCACGTGTATCGGTTCGGCGTTAAACAAAAGACGGGCTACAGAAATCCCGTAACAACCGATATCCAGCAGCGCGCCGCCGCCCATGGCCAGGGTATTGCGAATGTTCTGCTCGTCGCGATTGTTGTAGGAGAAGTGCGCGTGCAAGGCGCGCAGTTTGCCGATACTGCCGTTATTGACGAGTTCCTGGGCTTTTTGCCACTGAGGGTGGAAGCGATACATAAACGCTTCCATGATTTTTAGCTGCGGAAATTGCTGGGCAGCATGAAGCAGCGGGGTGAGATCTGCCGCATCCATACCGAGGGGCTTCTCACAGAGTACATGCTTGCCGGCTTCCAGGGCTTTTACCGACCAGGGTACATGCAGATGGTTGGGCAGTGGATTGTAGATTGCATCAATTTCCGGGTCGGCCAGTAACTCATCATAGCTGTCATAAGCACGGGCAATGCCTAACTCATCAGCGACAAGACGCGCGCTGCCCGGAGCGCGGGAACAGATAGCGACGACTTCTCCATAGCGCGATGTCTGTATGGCAGGAATAACTTTGGTGCGGCCGATATTGGCAGTACTAAGTACGCCCCAGCGGATTTTCTTTGGCATGACGGTACTCGTGATTCAAGAATGTGGGATGGGCGCGCAACATCGACGGCGCACCTAAGGGCTGTGTCCGCTGAGTCGCTAGTGAAGCATTGCGCTCCGTTAGTGTTGAGCTGACAGGGGTGAATTGTACCTTCAAGCGTCGATTTGCCAAAGGCCTCCGGCGGATAAACTTTATACAGCAACGCGCTGGTGGGAGATTACCAGTCGGGTACTTGGTCGATGGCTGCAATCGCCTGGGCAATCACTTGTTCCAGAGGCGCAGAGATATCAATAGGAATGACATCTGGCTCTTGGGTTGGATCTTCCAGGCTATGGAATTGGCTGTCCAATAAACCGGGTGGCATAAAATGATCAGTACGTGCACTTAAGCGAGAGTGAATAGTGGGTTTGTTCCCCGCTAAAAACAGGAACAGGGTTTTTAGTCCCGTAGCGCGAATCTGGTTGCGGTGGGGTTGTTTAAGTCCGGAAAATGCCAGTGTGCAATGCCGCTGGTGTGTCGCTTCATTACGCAGATGCTGCTGGAGACTGAGTACCCAGGGTGCACGCATTTCATCGGTTAACGGTTGCCCGCTCGCCATATGCTCGCGCGCCGCGTCACTATGAAAGTCATCAGCATCCCAATATTGGTAGCCGTAATGTTCTGCCAGAGCTCGGGCTAAGGACGTTTTGCCGCTGCCTGAAACGCCCATAATGACGAGCAGGCGCGTGTCGGCGGTGGGGTTGCTGGCTACCACGGAGGTCATAGGTCTCTTCTCAATCATTGGTTCGGCGTATCCCTTGCTATTGGTGCCATTATCCATAACGGAGCGCAACGGTACCATTTTGTTAAATGATAGCGCAATCATTTTGGCTGTGCTAAGGTGTCCGCGCGCTTTTATAACCGATAGAACTCCATGAAAAAACCAAAATTAGCCAAAAAAAATATCACATTGAAGGATGTAGCAGCGAAAGCAGGAGTAAGCGCAATCACGGTTTCGCGCGTCATTAATCAGCCCGACAAAGTCTCTGAACCCTTACGGCGACGGGTGCAGGCCGTTATTGATAGCCTGGGTTATATCCCCAACCAGTTTGCCAGTTCGCTGGCTTCGGCTAAGTCCCACGTTATTGGGGTCGTGATTCCGTCGCTGTCAAACATCGTTTTCAATGATGTCTTGCGCGGGATTTACAAAGTGGCGGGTAAAGCGGGTTACAAAGTACTGCTGGCGGATACCCATTACTCGCCCCTCGAAGAAGAAAAAATGGTGCGCACCCTGTTAAGCCAGACCCCCCAAGGCATGATTATCACGGGCGGCGATCAGACCCGCGCGTGCCGAACCATGCTGGAGAAGGCCCAAATTCCGGTCGTGCAGATCATGGAGTTACTGAACGACCCGATCGATATCAATATCGGGTTTTCTCACTGGCAGGCGGGCTACGACATAGTGAGCAGACTGCTGGCTAATGGCTATTCGCGTATCGGCTTTATCGGTGCGCGGATGGACCCGAGGGTGCAGCAGCGCATGCAGGGCTATCAAGCGGCCATGGAACAGGCGGGCAAGTCCTGGCAGGGGTTGTTGATGACCACGCCCGAGCCCTCGTCTATCGGGTTGGGCGGTGAGTTATTAAAGAGTTTGCTGGCGGAAACGGACGGTGCACTTGATGCCGTATTTTGCTGTAACGACGACTTGGCATTGGGCGTTTTATTTGAAAGCCAGCGCATGAACATCCGCGTTCCAGCCCAGTTAGCTATTTGCGGGTTTAACGATATCGAAGCCGCACAATTTGTTAACCCTTCGCTGACCAGTGTCCACACCCCGCGCTATGAAATGGGCGTGGCCGCTACCGAGATGGTGGTGGGCATTTTGGCGGGCGAAGAAATTAAAGAAAAAATTATTGATATCGGCTTCCAGCTGAAGCTGCGCAATTCAACCAAGAATAATACTTAACCTAATGTCGTGATTTTATGAGCAATCGCCAGGAGTACGCTGTGGTAAACAACAATAACGACCGTATGGCTCGCCTGAGCCTGAAAGAACGCGTGGGCTACGGCCTGGGTGATGCCGGCTTCAATTTCTACTGGGCCATTATCGGCTCCTATCTGGTATTTTTTTATACCGATGTCTTCGGCATTGGAGCCGCCGCGGCCGCGACCATGATTACGGTCACGAAAATTATTGATGCGATTACTGACCCGATCATAGGTGGAATCGCTGATCGAACAAGCACGCGTTGGGGTAAATTTCGGCCCTATTTGTTGTGGGGCGCGCTGCCGATGATGGGGGCGGGTATTCTGACCATGAGTACGCCAGACTTAACGGACACTGGCAAGCTCATTTGGGCCTATGCCACCTATGGTCTGCTGATGTTGTGTTACACGATTTTGAATATGCCTTATAACTCGCTCTCGGCGGTGATGACAGCTAATACCCAGGAGCGCAGTAAGTTAAACAGCACGCGGTTCTTTTTTGCGTATCTGAGCGGCATCATTGTCGGTGCTGCGACCCCGGAGCTGGCAGAGTATTTTGGTAACGGGGATCGCTACAGCGCACGGGGTTGGCAAATGACCATGGTGGTTTATGCCGTCATTGCTTCATGTCTGTTTGCGGTGACCTTCTTTACCACAAAAGAGCGTATTCAACCGGCGGCGACCCAGGAAAAAACGCATCCCTGGAATGACTTGAAAGATTTATTCGTTTGTCGCCCCTGGCTGTCGCTCTTCGTGTTGGCCCTGGTATTTATGGTGATCATGACCCTGCGCGGCAGCTCTTCGGCTTACTACTTCCGTTACTTTGTTGAGCGCCCGGATCTACTCGGCAACTACATTGGTTTGCAAATGGCCGGACTTATGGTCGGGGCCATGCTCGCCTCGACGTTTACCCGTTATTTTGACAAGCGCAAGCTGATGATGTTTTTGATGGGCGTGGTGGCGGTGTTGTCCGTGCTCTTTACCTTTGTGCCCAAACCGGAAAGTTTAGGCGTGGTCGATGTTCCTGCCGGCGCAGTCGTACAGCTGGACGCAGCTGACCTGCTCGGCGCATCTCATGCGGAGGGTGACAGCTACCAATGGCTGCGCCACGATAAGATTTTTTGGATTATCAAGAAGCGGGTACCGCTTGAAGAAACGGGTTCTGTATTAACGATAGCGGATGGCGACAACCAGGTCATCAGTGTCAAACGTATAAACGCCAGCGGCGAAGTGCGCGATAGTGCTTCCTTGCCCAAAGAAATTTGGACCATGTTTGCATTGAATATTCTGATCAGTATTGCGCTGGGGTTTAAACCGCCAATTACGTGGGCAATGTATGCCGATGTGGCGGATTACAACGAGTGGCGCAATGGTCGCCGCGCGACAGCGATGACCTTTGCCGCTACCACCTTCTCACAAAAATTAGGCAGCGCGGGTGGCTCGGCCTTGATGCTCTCGGTGCTTGCCATGATGGGCTACCAGGCAGGGCAGATGCAGCAGGGCGCATCCCTCGATAGCATTGTGTATATGCAAACGATAGTGCCTGCTGCTTTTGCATTGTTAACGGCGCTGTCATTGGTCTTCTATAACCTGACTGACGAAAAAGTTGAGCAGATACAAAAAGAGCTGCAGGCGCGCGATAACATCTGAGGCGCGAACTGTTAAGGCGCCGCATTGCGGCGCTTTTTTATTGCATGAATTAATCTTAGTGAAATTGAAGGTCCGAAAAATTCCATGAGCCAAACATTATTGCATCCCAGCGACAACGGCGAGCGCTTTGAATTAAACAGCCCCACAGCATTGCCCCGCGCGGCGGGGTTCCTCTGGAATCAACGCATGATGATTCAGGCTACTTGCCGGGGGTATACGGTTGCCCAGTTTATGCAGCCAGAGCCGGCCAAATATGCCTACGCGCCCAACCTTGAAGCGAAAACGTTTATGCAACCGGAGCAACCGTATTACGCGCATCATCCGGGCCGTTTTTTTTACATCAAAGATGAAGACAGCGGCGATATTTTTTCAGCACCTTACGAGCCCGTGCGCGCGAAACTGGACAGCTTTACCTTTTCGGTGGGCAAGGCGGATATCGCCTGGCGCATTGAGCGTAACGGTATTCGGATTGAGTTAAATTTATGCCTGCCGGTAGAGGATGTCGTTGAACTCTGGAGCGTGAAAGTCACCAACCTGTCGGGGCGGGCGCGCAAGCTGAGTATCTATCCCTATTTCCCCGTAGGCTATATGTCCTGGATGAACCAGTCTGCCGAGTATCGCGCTGATCTGGGCGGGATAGTCGCTACCTGTGTGACGCCTTACCAGAAAGTAGCGGACTATTTCAAAAACAAAAACTTTAAAGACAAAACGTTTTTCCTGCATGAGCAGCAACCCGTCGCGTGGGAAACCAAGCAGGAAACCTTCGAAGGTGAGGGCGGTTTACACAATCCTTCGGCGCTGCAAGAGCCGCTGCTGTCGGGTGGCGATGCGCGTTATGAAACACCGGCCGCCGTGCTCCAATATCGCCTTGAGTTAGCGCCGGAAGCAGCGAGCGAATACCGTTTTATCTTTGGCCCTGCGTTTGACGATGCGGAAGTATTGGCGTTGCGCAATAAATATCTGCAAGCACAGGCTTTTGACCAGGTGCGACAGGACTACGCCAGATATCTTGAGGAAGGTCGCGGCTGTTTAACCATCGAAACCCCCGATGCGGAACTGGATAACTTTGTTAATCACTGGTTGCCGCGTCAGGTTTTCTATCACGGAGATGTGAATCGCTTAACCACTGACCCACAAACCCGCAATTATCTGCAAGACAATATGGGCATGAGCTACATCAAGCCCACAGTTACCCGAGCTGCTTTTTTGCATGCCTTGAGTCAGCAGGAAGCCAATGGCTCCATGCCGGATGGCATCCTGTTAATTGAAGGCGCGGAGCTCAAATACATTAATCAGATTCCGCACACCGATCACTGCGTCTGGCTGCCTGTTTGTCTGCAGGCGTATCTGGATGAAACCGGTGATTACGCGCTGCTGCAAGAGCCGGTAAAAGATGCGGAAGGTGAAAAAGTCCTCACGGTCTTCGAGCGCATCAGCCGCGCTATGCAATGGTTGCTGCAAGCGCGGGACGAGCGCGGCCTGAGTTATATCGATCAGGGCGACTGGTGCGATCCAATGAATATGGTCGGCTACAAAGGCAAGGGCGTTTCGGGCTGGTTATCAGTCGCGACGGCTTATGCGCTGAATCTGTGGGCCGATATTTGCGACCAGCAACAACAGGCGGCGCTGGCTCAGGAATGCAGAGCGGGGGCTCAGGCAATCAATGAAGCCGTCAATAAGCACCTCTGGGACGGCCAGTGGTTTGGTCGGGGCATCACCGATGACGGCGTAGTCTTTGGTATCAGTAAAGACTCTGAGGGTCGGATTTTCCTAAATCCCCAGAGCTGGGCGCTGCTGGCGGGCACTGCCGATGAAACCCAGCGCCAAAAAATGTTGGCGTCGATCGACGAACAGCTGGCGACGCCTTACGGGGTGACGATGTTGGCGCCGGCTTATACCGCTATGCGGGATGATGTCGGCCGCGTCACCCAAAAACATCCAGGCTCGGCAGAAAACGGCTCCGTCTATAACCATGCGGCGGTATTTTATATTTACAGCCTGTACACCATTAGCGAATCTGATCGCGCCTACCGCCACCTGCGGCAAATGATTCCGGGGCCCGACCAGGCCGACTATTTGCAACGCGGGCAGCTGCCGATCTTTATTCCTAACTATTATCGCGGCGCCTATCATCAGTATCCGCGTACCGCCGGTCGCTCCAGCCAGCTGTTTAACACCGGCACAGTCGCCTGGGTCTATCGCTGTCTGGTAGACGGATTATTTGGCTTAAAGGGCTGTGCCGAAGGCTTGCAGATCGCCCCGCAACTCCCGGCCCATTGGAAGACCGCCAGAGCGGTGCGCACCTTTCGCGGCGCCCGTTTTGAGGTGGTGATAACACGTCAAGAGGGCTTGAAGCACACACAGATCACGGTGAATGATCAGCCTCTGGAAGGTCAGGTGATTTCCCACATAGAAGCGGGGAGCAGCTATCAGGTGCGGGTATCCATTCCCGGCTAGCCAGGCAATGATGGGGTGGCTCGATGCTAGTCACCCGGACGAGCCGGGAAGATGTTGCGATGCTCCTGAAGGGTTTTCAGGAGCATGATCATCAGGCCAGTTTGTCGGTTTTAGCTTTGCTTTTGCTGGTTTTGGCGGGACGTGCAGTGGTTGCCATTTCGCGGGCCTTTACCAGGCTGAGATATTTCATCCAGGCCTGTTCTACGGGCGTTTTGGGTGCTACCTGGCTGGCCATCACTTTTAATAAGTGCTGGTCTTCACTATTCGGGTCAGACACGTTGTCGTCACACAGTGCGTTAATCAGCACACCATGTTTGCGTACAAGCCGGGCTTGAATGCTCGATAGCCCTCCTTTTTCAAAACCTTCGGGAAAATTAACCAGATCTTGGTAAGGCTGTTTTAGGTAATGCTCGCGCGGCAACATAAACATCTCCGTATTATTAATATGAGCATGTTGGCAGGGGTGACTGGCAGGGCCTGGCTCCAACTGCTCGGTGAAGATAATCTCTTTTTATGACACTGTATAGCGGCTCCTAAATTAGCGCATGGCGCGCAAACGGTTCACCTCCTCAGTTGGCCTGTAAGGCGCAGGTAACACCTCAAATAACAGGGTAACGCCAAATTTAGCGCAAAAAAAAGCCGACTCAATGTCGGCTTCTTTTTAATATCTCAGCACACTGGGTACCGATGCCAATTAGGCGGCCTTGCTGGCCAAGGCTTTGATTTTGGCATTCAGACGGCTCTTATGACGAGCAGCCTTGTTCTTGTGAATCAGGCCTTTGTCAGCGATACGATCGATCACTTTAACAGCATCTACATAAGCCGTTTGTGCAGTAGCAAGATTGCCGGCTTCAATGGCATTAACTACTTTCTTCAGATAGGTACGCCCCATAGAGCGCATGCTGGCGTTGTGCTTGCGAGCTTTTTCGTTCTGACGCGCGCGTTTTCTAGCTTGGGGTGAATTTGCCACCGGGTGCTCCTATTAAAAATCTGGTTAAAATCTGGTCTGATTCGGGTCTGAAATCAAGGACGCGACATTATGCCGCTTTAGCGCCCGTTGTCAATACTTTCCCGAGGTGGAATCCACCGGGCGCTTCTGGATTTTGGAAGCAGGATGTTTATACTTGCGCGCTATTTATACATGGGTAAAGGGTTGTAGTAGTGGTGGAATCCTGCTTGATGGTGCAGTCTTCGAAGGAGCTAGGTGCCAATCCGCGCGCAAGGATGCCTGAACCTCCTCGGGTGGCGGTGATCGGTGGCGGGCCGGCCGGGAGTGTGGCGGCAACCACCCTCGCGCAGCGCGGTATCTCTGTTGTGCTGCTGGAGCGAGACAAGTTTCCCCGGTTCCATATCGGTGAATCCTTACTCCCCAATGGTAATTATCTGCTTAAAAAAATCGGCGTCTGGGACAAAGTTGCGGCGGGTGGTTTTGTCGAAAAGCGGGCCGGGCAGTTCACGCTCGCGGATCGTTCGCGCACCATGCGCAATGTATTTGCCAACGGCATGATCAAAGGCTTGACCATGGCCTATCAGGTGGAGCGCTCCAGGTTTGACGATATTTTGCTGCGTCATGCGGCGCAAGCAGGGGCCGAGGTACGTGAACAAACGGTGGTGACCCAGGTAGCGCGCAGTGGTGATAGTAATGGCGATAAATGGCAGGTGACCGTTAAGTCGGCACAGCAGGTCGAGACTCTGAACGTCGATTGGATTATCGATGCCAGTGGCCGCGACAGCTTTATGGGACGCGCACTCAAGTTAAAGAAAGCCTCTTTGCCCTATCCGGGTCGGGCGGCGGTGTTTACCCACTTTGAAAACATGGTGCGTGAAACCGGTGAGCGGGCCGGAGATACCATTATTTTGCGGTTAGAGGATGCCTGGGTGTGGGTGATCCCACTATCCGCGACATTGACCTCGGTAGGGGTGGTGGTTCAAAAAGGCAGCACCCGGCATCGAGGTGAAACCTGGGAAGCATTATTTTGGCGCAAGATCGCTGAATCTACTTATATGAGCGCTTGTCTGAAAAATGCGACCGCCGTGGAAGAATACCGCGTGGAGTCGGATTACAGTTTTTCGTATGAAAACTTCGGCACAGACAGGGTGTTATTGGCGGGTGATGCTGCCAGCTTTATTGATCCGATTTTTTCCTCCGGGGTCTATCTGGCCATTGAGTCTGGCCATCAGGCGGCGAACCTTATTGCCGATAATCTTGCGGGAAAATTCCGGGCACGTAAGCCAGCTAATATTTATCGTGCTTATACGCGTTTGATGAAACGGCAAATCGGACACATGCGTCAGTTAATTGATGCCTATTACGATAAAGACAGTTTTGAAGTGTTTATGTCGCCGCGCCCGGTGCTACAGTTGCCGGGTGCGGTTAACTCGGTATTGGCGGGAAGTCTGCTGCCGCGTCTTACGATCCGTTGGCGGTTATGGCTGTTTAAGAAAATCTGTGCGCTGCAAAAACGCTACAGGCTGGTGCCGCGAATCGAGTGGCCGGAGCGAACGGAGTAACCCACGCATGTTCTTTTATACACGGCAATGACAGCTCTTTGAACCGCTCGCTCAGGGTGGCAATGATTGCTTATTAATAATGAATAATCAGACAGCAACCTACTTATGCGATCACTGCTTGTTATCTTCGCGATTCTCTTTAGTCTGGCTTATCCGCTGCTGGTTTATCTCGGGGTTCAGCGCGTAGGGCCGGCGTTTTTTGCATTGATCCTGGGGGTTATTGCGGCACTGAAATTTGCCGTTGTTAAAGATAAAAAAGATGCCTTGCAGATTGCCGTTTTAACCAGCGCTATGGTTTTTAGTGTTGCGCTGGTGGTCACTAACAGCGAGCTTTTACTGCGTTTATATCCCGTTATGATGAGCCTGACGGTCGCGCTGATCTTTCTGTCGAGTCTGCGTCAACCCGAAAACATTCTGTTGCGCGGCGCCCGTTTGGCGGGCCAGCACATATCGGCGCGGGCCCCGCACTATACGCAGATACTGACATTAGTCTGGGCGTTGGTATTATTCGTGAACGCGCTGATCGCTTTATATTTTGCGCTCTTCGCCACCCTGGGCCAATGGGCGTTTTACTGCGGTTTTTTATCTTATGTGATCTTCGCGGTACTGTTCGCGGGCGAGTTGCTTTATCGCCGCTACTACATCGCTAAATATCAAGATGGCTAACCCGCGCAAGTGCATGTGCGGATGGCGAACAGCCCATCTGACTTTAGCCCCATAGTGGCGACTTTAGTTGCCCGGCTTTGGTCGCCCAATTTTAATCACAAGATTGTTCTGCGCGGATGTGTCCGCACCTGAGTAACAAGATGACGTTAACCGATCTTCAGCAGCAATTTTCTTCCGTTGACTGGCCCGAGTTCCTCGCTTTGACCGCCGCGGATAATGTCATTACCCTCAGAATCCGTGTGTCGCCCGAGGTGCGCTGGCTGACCGGACACTTTCCAGAGCAGCCGGTCCTCGCCGGGGTGGTTCAGACCCATTGGGCGGCAGAATTGGGTCAACATCTGTTTGGGCTGCAGGGCGCGTTTCAGCGTATTGATAACCTCAAATTCCAGACTGTCGTGCTCCCGGAACAGGTGATGGATCTCAGACTGGAGTATGATTCTACAGCGCGGAGCATTCGCTTTTCTTACCGTGCGCCCGCAGGAAATGAGTCACCTGATACGGCTAGCGCGGCGCTGATGTATTCCGAGGGCAAACTGGTGTTTCAGGCACCGGTTGACCTTACCCCATAACAAGTAGATAGCGATGACGTATTGTATTTTGGTTCCGCATTACAATCATGAACGGCAGCTGCAGCAATTTTTGCCGGCACTGGTGGCCACGGGTTTACCCTGCCTGATTGTTGATGACGGCAGTGATTCCGCCAGCGTGCAGCAAGTCAAAGAGTTAGTGGCTCAATACCCTTCTGCCACTTTGTATGAATTGCACCACAATCGCGGTAAAGGTGCGGCGGTATTAGCGGGTTTTGTTTTTGCGCGGAACCTGGGTTTTACCCACGTCATTCAGATTGATGCTGATGGTCAACATGCAGTGGCCGACATCGATCGCTTTGTGTCTGCCAGTAAAGCAAACCCCGACTGGTTAATCTGTGGCAAACCCGTGTTTGACGCGTCGGTGCCCAAAGAGCGACTCTACGGTCGTAAAGTGACCGATGTTTTTGTCGCCCTGGAAACACTTTCGCTGCAGATAAAAGATGGCTTGTGCGGCTACCGGGTATACCCTTTAACCGCAGTAGAGCAGGTCATTGACCGCTACTATGTGGGACCGCGGATGGACTTTGATACTGAAATTCTCGTTAAAGCCGTCTGGTCAGGTAGCACGCTCGAGTTTATTGACACTGCGGTCATCTATCCACAGAACAGCGTTTCCCATTTCAACTATTTGCGCGATAACCTGATCTTGATTCGCTTGCACACCCGTTTGTTAGCGGGCATGTTGATTCGCTTACCCGTGATTCTTTGGCGTAATTTTCAGAAGCCTGCCCCATGACCGAGCTGTCCCGTCCTGTTAAACAAACAACAACCGATCCACAGCATTGGTCGCGCTTGAGTGAGCGCGGAACGGCGACGGGGATGTTGTTTTTGCACCGCGTGCATCGGCTGCTGGGTCGCCGTGTTTTTAATATTTTATTGTATCCCGTGGCTGCGTATTTTTTCTTATGCAACTCGGTGGCGCGTACAGCGTCGCTCGATTTTTTGCGCACTCACGCGCGGGTTTACCCCGATCAGTGGCAGCGAGCGCCGGGGTATCGGGACGTCTTTCGTCACTTCTATGCATTTGGTCAAACTATTTTGGATAAGCTGCTAGCGTGGGGTTCGCCCATGCACGAAAGCGAGTTTGCTATCGCTGATGAAGCGTTGCTGGCGGAGTTTATGTCCCGCACCAAGGGTCAGCTTATTATTGGCTCGCACCTGGGTAACCTGGAGTACTGTCGTGGCTTTGTGCAGCGCTACAAAGCGAAAACTATTAACGCCTTGGTTTACGACCAGCACTCTGCGAATTTTGTGCAGGTCATGCAACAACTTTATCCCGAGTCGCGTATTCATATTTACCAGGTCAGTGATCTGGATATTCCATTAATTTTACATCTCAAAACCAAAATCGACGCGGGTGAGTGGTTGTTTATTGCGGGCGATAGAATTCCACTCAGCGGTGAAGCGCGCACCGTGCCGGTAAATTTTCTTAAGCGTCAGGCACAATTTCCCATTGGGCCCTATATGTTGGCCAAGGTATTACAGTGCGAAGTACAGCTGATGTTTTCTTACCGGCAAGGCGACAAAGTGTATTTTGAGCTGGTACCGTTTGCCGAGCGCGTAGAATTACCCCGGCAGGATGCCGAGGCAGCGGTGCAAGCCTATGCCCAGCAATATGCAACCGCACTTGAAGCCCAGTGTGCCCGCGCGCCTTTGCAATGGTTTAATTTTTATCCCTATTGGAATGACCGTGCAGCGACTGCCAACAGCGAGGAGCGGGTACCATGATTTCTCCGCACTCCGCGCTGCAGATCGAGCAGCTGATTCCGCACCGCCCGCCGATGTTATTGTTGGATCGTCTGGTGGAGGTGACGGGCAACCGTTCCTGTGCGGAAATCGATATTCATCCGGCCGCTTCTTTTTTTTCACCAGCGCAGGGGGTGCCGGCGTGGATTGGTGTTGAGTACCTGGGCCAGACCGCTGCACTTATTGCTGGCTTTCAGCTGCATGAAGGCCGGGTCGAACCGCATCTTGGGCTACTTTTAGGTACGCGCAAATATGTTGCGCATACACCTTGGTTTCCGCCCCATGCGACCGTGACGGTTACCTGTACCGAAGTCGCGGTTGTAGGCCAAAACCTGGCCACTTTTGCCGGCGAAATTCGCGATAAAAAAACCGGAGCTTTATACGCTTCCGCCAAACTTTCAGTGTTTCGGCGTCCCCTGAAATCTGACGAGGTGTAACACGTGGTCAACCGAGTAGCCGTTACTGGTGCAGCAGCAATTTCCTCGCTGGGTGAAACCTGGGGTGATATCAAAACTAATTTGTTGAGCGGTAAAAATCGTGTCCGTTACATGACGGAGTGGGACCAGTACACCGACTTGCAGACCCGACTCGCCTCGCCGGTCGACAATTTTGTTATGCCAGCACACTACACCTTAAAAAAAATGCGCGGTATGGGGCGAGTGGCGCAACTCGGGGTGGTAGCAACGGAACGGGCGTTGACGTCTGCCGGTTTGTTGCACGACCCTATTCTTACCAGCGGTGCAACCGGTGTGGCTTATGGCTCTGCTACCGGCAGCAGTGCCGCGGCCATGGAATTTTTCAGCATGCTGGAAAATCAATCCATGCGGCGAATGAATGGCACTACTTACCTGCGCATGATGAGTCATACCGCCGCCGTCAATATCAGTATTTTGTTTGGTACCACCGGGCGTATGTACACCACCTCAACCGCCTGTACGGCGGGCAGCCAGGGCATAGGTTTTGCCTATGAGGCAATCCGCAATGGTCAGCAGAAAGTCATGATTGCGGGCGGCGCTGAGGAGTTGTGTGCAACTCAGGCGGGTGTGTTTGATACCGTCTATTCCGCCAGTTTAAAAAATTCCACGCCCGAAGCTTCACCGCGCCCGTTTGATCAAGAGCGCGATGGTCTGGTTTTAGGGGAGGGTGCGTGTACGTTAATTCTCGAAGAGTGGGAACATGCGCAAGCGCGAGGCGCACCGATTCTTGCTGAAGTCGTGGGCTTTGCCACCAACTGCGACGGAGCGCATTTGGTTAAGCCAGAACAAAAAACTATGGCTCAGGTAATTCGCGATGGATTGCGCAGCGCGCAGTTAAATCCCGAGCAGATCGATTATATTTCGGGGCATGGTACGGCCACGATTCTGGGTGATATTGCCGAGTCTCAAGCGACCGCTGACGTCATGGGCAGCACGATTCCATTTAGCACGCTCAAGAGTTATATCGGCCACAGTTTAGGTGCCTGCGGCGCTATCGAGGCTTGGCTAAGTATCGAGATGATGCGTGAAAACTGGTTTGTTCCCACGCTTAATCTCGATCAGGTAGATGAGCGTTGTGGCAAGCTCGACTATATCCGCAAAGAGGTGCGCGAACTGCACGCCACCTATGTGATGAGTAATAATTTTGCCTTTGGCGGCGTCAATACGTCGCTTATTTTTAAACGGGTTTAATCTGCCCGTTAACACATGCCGCCATTCACGCTGATAACCTGACGGGTGATATAACCGGCGGCATCCGACATTAAAAAGTTGACCGTTGCAGCGATATCTTCCACTTGCCCAAAGCGCTGCATAGGAATCATTTTTAACGCCTCGTCACGAAAAATATTTTCAATCATGTCGGTTTCGATAACGCCCGGCGCGACGCAGTTGACGGTGATATTGCGTTTAGCCAATTCAATGGCCAGCGCTTTGGTCGCGCCAATAATGCCCGCTTTTGCCGCACTGTAATTAACCTGTCCGCGATTGCCGATCAGCCCGGATACCGACGATAAAGTGACAATACGACCGCCTTGCCGGAGCCGGATCATTGGCATAACCAAGGGATTGAGCACGTTGTAAAAGGCATCAAGGTTGGTGTGTATGACATTGTCCCACTGCTCGCCGCTGAGCGCCGGAAAGGCGTTGTCAGCTGCGATGCCAGCGTTACAGACAACCCCGTAAAAAGCCCCATTGGTTTCGATATCGGCGAGCAATACGTCATTCACTTGAGCGCGATCGCGCACATCAAACTGCATTAACTGCGCGTTGCCGCCCTGTGCTCTGATTGCTTCTGCAACGGCTTCAGCTTCGGCCTGACCGGAGCGATAGTGAACCGTTACTGTATAGCCGCTCCGGGCCAGATTCAGCGCACAGGCTTTTCCAATACCCCGACTGGCGCCGGTAACAAGAACACGTTTTTGCTGCATGACTTTCCTCAGATACTTTTCTGTTGGGGCTGCTGGAACTGACGACTCGCTACGACCAGGCCGCCCAATAAATTTAACCCATTGCCAATCAGAACGGTCAGGCCAAAACCACTCACTGCCGGTAGATCGCTGGCCGCTAACAAACCAAAGGCCAAAAAGCTCGTTACTGCGGAGAGCACAATGGCCGATAAAGTGTGGTGTGGGTCGCGCCACATCTCGATGACAAAAATAATGTAATCCATCCCCAAGCCGAGCACTAAAAATAGTGCCATGACATGGAAGAGCGTCAGCGGAATCTGCAGGGCGTTCAGAATGATCACGGTACCGGCTAGCGCTAACAGGGGCACTATCAAGATGGTGAAGGTCAGCTGGAACGAGCGGAAACGGAGCAGCATCAGCGCGGCAATAAATGCAAAAGCCACCGCCAATAATGACAGGGCTGAACGGCGCAACTCTTGTAGAGCGTCGGTGGTTTCTTCTACCACACTGACAAAGGTGACACCGTCCAATTCAGCAGCAACGCTTTTAAGTTGTGTTAAATCGACCGCTTTAGGCAGCAGTAAAAAAGTGCTGATGCGTTCTTCATGTTCCAGCCACAGAGCCGGTAATTGATCTGCATGACGCGCAAAAAAATCAGCGGGTGATGGCCACACAAAGTGCTGTTGAGTATAACTCTCCTGCAGTGCTTCAATACTTGCTGCGGTAAAACCCTGAGCGCGCATAAATTCCAGCGCCAGACCCTTATCGCCGTACAAGCGTTGATTCAACTGAAAAGCGCGGGCAGAATTTTCGGGAGACGGAAAAAAGTTGTGCACACCGGTCAGCTTAGTTGCTGAGTTGTTCAGGCGTTGTTCCAGCTGTTCGATCCGCGTATACACGTCCTGGCTAGAGTTGCCGCGGACGATAATAAAACTGCTGGGTTCAGTGCTGACCGTCAGGCTATTAATCAGCTGTTCTTCTTTGATCAGTTGCGGGTTAGGTGAAAAGAGCGCGCGCGGGCTGTCATTGCTGGAGATAGAAAACTGATTGAGGCCCAGCAACAGTGCGCCAATGGACAATGCCGCAAGTAACCAGATGACGGTTCTGACGTGAGCGAAAGCGTGCAGAATCTTGGCGACACTCAGGTTAAGCCAGGTATCGTGAACCGTGACACCACGGACTAACCAAGGCCCAAAGCTGATCACAACCAACCATGAAAACGCGAGGCCCAGACCAGAAAAAAC
>CAYTQQ010000037.1:17426-18669 GCA_964440135.1 uncultured Cellvibrionaceae bacterium
AAGACAGTGCCGGTGATGATGGACAGCGCCGGTAACAGCAAGGCTTTAACACTACGAAAGATCAACAGCACCAAAAACAATATGCCCAGGGCCGAGCCGGTGCTGATCAAGCTGATATCTTTTTTGGAACTTTGGGCGGCATCTGCCGCAAAAAAGAAGATGCCGGAATGCAGAAATTGAAGCGCGGGGTATTCCTGTTGAAGGTCGGCCTCGAGCTGGCGAATAAAGCGCAGTGCCTGATCCTGCGCGCCCATGTCCAGCGCATTGCTGGTGAGCATCAGATTGTGCACCGCGTAAAATACCTCTTCCCCCGCGAGCGTAGTTTGGCCCATCGACTCACCACCTTCACCCAAAGATGACATGGCGTTCACCGCAAAGTCGGTCAGATAACCGAGCGGGTCTTTTGCCAGAGGCAGCAAGCGTATCTGACTGTTGGCATAAAGACGGGCTGTAGCGGCGGTCTGTAATTGCTTATCGCTGTGCGTTGCCAGTGCGGTGTGCGCAGCGCTGTCGAGAAAGTTAAATGGTTGCTCTGCAAGCTCGACTAAATAGTCGGCAAAAACATCGGAGCGATCGACGTAATGCAGCATCTGCTCGTGCGCGGTAATTTTTTCCTGCAGCGCTTCGCTGGCTTCTTCCAGCACCATGTCATCCGGGTGAGTCAGCAGCAGGGTAAACTGCCTTGCTGCCAGTTGCGACATGCTATCCAGGGCCTGATTAATAACCGGGTCCTGCGCAATTGCGGGAGACAGATTTTTTAAATCAGTATTGATTTTTATACCTTGTCTCAACACCGACCAGGCACAGCCGAGCGCGATTATCAGCAACAGGGCCAGCAGCGCACGGGCAAGCATTTGATAGTGATGGAGGGTCATCGTCAATCAGCCAGCAACGTGGTGCAGACCACCGCCTTACCGGGTAAAAGCTGCTCACATAATGCCTGATCCAACAGATTATGGGCTTGCCGGTCAACGATGGTGATATGCGTAAGTTCGTTGCCCGCGTGGTGCAACTCTATGGTCACTTTGTCTGTCTGCGGTTGAATCAGAATATGCTGAATAAATCTTTTTAGACGCTTGCTTTTCGGCGTCAACTGCAATTGCTCAGACTGAGCGGTGGCGTGAAAGTGACGCTGTAGATAACTCGCATCGCCACCGATCAAGTGATTCAACAAAGTGCCTAAGGATTGATGCACGCGACCGGTCATCGGGCTGGGTGCTGCGTCTTCTGTAGCGAGAAAGTG
>CAYTQQ010000037.1:18769-21727 GCA_964440135.1 uncultured Cellvibrionaceae bacterium
GCGGTAAGTCATCATGGATCGTTCCTGAACCTGAGGTCGATATTAGAGGGCGAGCGACGCTTGTGCCACCAGAAGCTGATCAACTTTATGGGTGAAGGTGGCGGGGCAGGTTAAATGTAATTGCTGGGTGTGTCGCTCGACCGCAGCCTGTACGGTGTAGGCCTTGGTGAGTTTTTCACCGGTGTCGGCGGCACGAATCAGATAGGCAATTTTCAAGCGGTATTGCCACTCGACCAGACTCGCGGTAATCACCAGCTCCTGCTCAAAAACCAGCGGCTTAATATACTTGATCTGCATATCGACAATCGGAAAACTAAAGCCCGATTCAGCCATGGCGCGGTAGTTGTAACCGATTTTGTCGAGCAGTTTACAGCGGGCCAGTTCAAGGTATTTGCAGTAGTGCCCGTGCCAGACAATGTTCATTGAATCGACATCAAAGAAGGGCACGGTGAGCAGATAATCTTCGCTAATGGTTGTGGTCATTATCGTTACCTGCTGACACCTGGGTGAAGAATCTTGCAGCCGCCATCTGCCAAGGGCTGGTTTGCCGGCTATCGCGCCCGTGGCTCCAGACTTAATGTTGGAGCAGCCCGCGGACAGCGGTATGCGCCATGATTACGGGTGCTGTTTTACCACCACTGCGTAAACCGCATCAACCACATCGGCCAGGGTTTTGACGTTATGAAAACTCTCGATGGCAAGTTTTTGTCCAGTATAAGGCTTGAGCTCGATGATCAAATTGACCGCATCGATGCTGTCGATATCCAGATCTTCGCGCAGGCGGGCGGTCGGGGTGATGGAGCTTGCTTCAACTTCAAACTGTTCCACCAGAAGGTCACTGACGCGCTGAAATATTTCTTCTTTTGTATGGGTCATAAAATGCAATGCTATAGGAAAAGCGCCACGGAGCCGCTGAAATCAGTGCTCGGCCAAGGTGCGGCATTATACAGCCTTAGAGGGGCAATTGAAGTTCGTGCGCAAATTTGTTTTGGAGCTGCCGGGTTAGTTCACGTGCCTGCAGACTGATGGGCTGGGAGGTATTGATATGCTTGCTCCGCTCAGTCGCGGTCAGGTCTACGGGAGCGAGCGTGCGCAGGGTAAATAGGGGGGTGGCGTGCGGCACCTGATACCATTTATCGTGCTTGCGCAAAACCACCGGCTGGCAATCAATCCGTACCGGCTGGATCACGCAGCCCGCCTGGAGCGCAATATGCGCAGCACCCCGTTGAAACCTCAGCTGGTCGGTAGCGGTGCGGGTGCCTTCGGGAAATATCACCAGCGATTGTCCTTCCTTCAGGGCCTGAACCCCACGACTAATCAATTCCGGGCCTTCAAAGTCGTTGGGCAGGTAGCCCGCCAGCGCCACCAGGCAGGCGGTCAAAGGGTTGCGGGCCATTGCCGCTTTGACCACAAAGCTCGCCTGGGGCAGCAAGGCCATCAATAAAAGAGCGTCCAGCAGTGTCGGGTGATT
The DNA here is from genome assembly GCA_964440135.1 of uncultured Cellvibrionaceae bacterium. Classification (GTDB taxonomy): domain Bacteria; phylum Pseudomonadota; class Gammaproteobacteria; order Pseudomonadales; family Cellvibrionaceae; genus Cellvibrio. The sequence continues at coordinate 20,241 of CAYTQQ010000037.1, forward strand.
GGCAATAATCAACCGTCCTGGTTGATCCAGATTTTCTAGGGCACCCAGCTGGATGCGGGCTAATCCGATCACGCGCAAAAAACGCAGATAAAAGCGGGCCAGGCTGCTGATAATGCGCCGGGTCCAGCGCCGTTTCGTCAGACGCGGATAGGGGAGGAGCGTCAGAATCGGCGTGATCAGGAGGGAGGTGAGGGCGCTGCCAAGTGCGAACATGGCCGTGGCCAGTAGCGTTCGTAAAATCCACCAGAGTTTAGTGAGGCCGGTCATGGCTAAGCGTCAGCACTTTGGGTCGCTGCTTCGATCTCGACCAGCAGGTTGTCGCGACAAATATCCGCGTGCAGATAGTTGATGACCGTTGACGGGAAATGAGTCGCGAGGAAAGCGCGTGCCGCCGGGTAATCCTCGGTGTTGCGCAAATACACACGGATCGCGCCTAAGGCGGCCCGCGCAAAGCCTGTGTGCTCGACCAGATAGCGAATATTGTCGAGCGTAATCTCCAGCTGTTGCTCCAGATTACCCGCCGCTTTGGTGTCGTGCCCGAGAATGCTGGCGGTACCGGAAATAAATAACTGCGGTTGGCCGTGCATACTCAAGCTGGTAGCGCGGGCAAAAGAGGGGCTGGACGGGCCGTATTGGCGTGGATACCGGTAAGCGGCCTCCTGCCGGGTATTTTCATGGTGCTGGCCTGCCTGCCGGTGGGCGAGCAAGTAGATCACCGCCCCTGCGCTGTGATGCCCGAGCGCCGAGGCCGCCGGGTATTGGTGTTGCGCCAACTGCAGGCGATCAAAAGCCCGCTGGCGGCCGACACAAAACTTTTTGTACACCTCTTGATCGCCCTGACCGTCATTGATCTGTGGCATGAAATTCCAGATGCGGAACGGGTGTGCAAAACCAGCGGTCTGCACCAGGCTAAACAGTCGGTGGTAGGCGTCTTCGGTGGCCGCTTCGATATCCGCACAAGCCGCCGGGGAGATCCAGGTCGCAGCGCACAGCACATCGTCAATACGGCTCCACTGGCAGTTCAGTTCGGTGCCCCGCGTGGCGATCTGGTGGCCATAACGAATCAATTCAAACGGTTGTGCAGACAGTGACTTTAACCCAATAGGTATGACACCTGGCGTTGATGATGCCGCACACTGACCATCAAACCGAACCAGCGCCAGCACACCGGGCTGGCTCAGGGTGGCTTGTTCGTCAACGTGCGCGGCAGTGGGTAAATAGGATTGAGATAACATCAATAAGGTATCAAACAGGAGTTTTTAGGCAGGCGCGAGTGTATACAAAAAAGCCTGCCGCGTTAAGCGAGGCGGCGTCATATGGCTCGATGAAGGCGGATGATTTTCGTCGACAAACTGCGTAAAATGCTTCGCTTTTGCACGCATCCAGCTTTAGAGGTCATCATGGCAGAACAAACCCCGGCACAATTGGCAGTGGCTGAATTGTTAGTGGAAGCACTCAATCTTGAAGATATTCAGGCCGCTGACATA
>CAYTQQ010000038.1:0-20918 GCA_964440135.1 uncultured Cellvibrionaceae bacterium
CGCAGTTCATTTTGTACACGGGCGATAATTGCTTCTTGTGTTTCACCAGACTGCAGCAGAATGCTCAAACCGAAGTGCCAGATGTCAATTAATTCCAGAGCAACCTGCTCGGTATCCGGTGTTTGTTTTTTCCACCATTTCCAACCGTAGTGATCCATCAACTCCGCGCATTCAACCCAAATGGCGCGGTACCATTCGTAACCCTGCGTGCGCCACTGTGGATGCACTTTGGTATTCATGCTGTCTTGCAGCTCAAGCATGATTTGCACTTGCTGATTACGTGCCTGTTGATCCGTCATGATAAGTTCTCGATCTTATTGGGGAAGATATTGTGGTGCTTTTTTGAATAACTGGTAGAAGTTCTCTGTGGTTTTCTGGGCGAGCTCTTCAAAGGCCAGACCTCTGACCTCGGCGATAAACTCAGCCACTTCACGCACATATTTAGGCTCGTTAGACTTGCCGCGATAAGGCACAGGTGCGAGATAAGGAGAGTCGGTTTCAACCAGCAAACGATCCAGCGGCATTTTCCGCACCACGTCGCGAATCTGTTCGGCGTTTTTAAACGTGACAATGCCAGAGATAGAAATGTAGTAATTCAAATCCAGAGCGCGCTTAGCCATATCCCAGTCTTCGGTAAAGCAATGCAGAACACCGGCGTGTTCAAGATTACCGTGGGCTTTGATTAACGCCAGCGTATCCTCCCGCGCGTCACGCGTATGAACGACGATAGGCAAACCCGCTTTACCCCCAACTTCCAGGTGCAGGATAAAGCTTTCCTGCTGTAGCGCTTTGCTCTCAGTTTCGTAGTGGTAATCCAGGCCGGTTTCACCCAGCGCTACGACCTTCGGCTGCTCCGCCCAAGCCAACAGCTGACTTGCATCGGCCATGCCTGCCTGAACATCGCAGGGATGCACACCTACAGAGGCGAGGACGCGGGGATACCGCTGGGCAATATCGATGACATCCTGGATATTGGAAAGGCTGATACCGATACACAGCATCTGCTGAATACCCCGGGCGTGAGCCGCTTCGATCGCCGCCGTCAGGTCGCCGTTATAAGGCTCCAGGTTTAATCGATCAAGATGGCAGTGGGAATCAACTAACATAAAAATTTTCTCTTACGAATAACAGCAAGCGGTAATGCACGGCCCGCAATCCTCGAAGCGGAATGCGGCGAGGCTACCGGTAGCGCATAGCGCATCACCTATAAACAATCAGCTATAAACAACAAAGCCAGGGCGTGCCTGGCTGTTGATTTTGTGGCGCGGAGATTATACCGCTGGATTACATCGTGTGGGTCGGTCGATCAGAAGCGAGTGATCCGGCCAGATAAGTTTCAATTTTGTTCACAGCGGTGTTGTCCTGATCGCTGAATTGAACACCAATACCTGCAGCCCGGTTACCTTGAGCGCCTTTGGGCGTCACCCAGACCACCTTGCCCGCGACCGGGATTTTTTCCGGCTCGTCCATCAGACTCAGGAGCATAAAGACTTCGTCCCCCAGTCGGTAGCTTTTGTTGGTTGGGATAAACATGCCGCCATTTTGCACGAAGGGCATATAGGCTGCGTAAAGCACCGCTTTATCCTTGATCGTCAATGAGAGTATGCCGTTGCGGGCGCCGCCGCCAATTGCTTGCATAATGTGTCCTGTCCCCGGGGAAGTCGCCTATCGGTTTACGCAATCCTGAGCATCGTTCAGTTGCTCAAACACTAATAGAATAGTCGATCAGTGTCCAGACGCTACCTGGCGCTGTGTGCTCGCGCGCAACAAGGCGCACCAGTCGAGCAGCAGCTCTTCCAGGAGCAGTTGTTTGTTGGGGTTAGCGCCACTGAGCCACTGGCTGCGCGTCTGCAACAGTTTTTCCAGATAACGGTGGAGCAACGCCGGCGCAAGGTCCTGTGCACGGTTCCGGAACTCCACCGGGGCGCGTGCAATGATGGGATCTTCAGCGCCCGCAGACCAGCGCGCGAGACTGTGCATCAACGACAAGATCCACTCCAGCAAGATCGAAATGTCATTAGCTTGCCACTGCGCGGCGCAGTCGATCGCCGACAGCTGCCCCAGGCTGACGCGCGTCAATTGCCCCAGCCATTGCTCGCGCTCTTCCAGGGCGTCGCCCTGCAATAACGCCAAGGCCGCGAGGGGTGCACCATGTGCGACCCCCAGCAACATGTCCACATCCGCTGAATGCCCTGCCATTAGCGGCTTCAGCCAATGAATCACCTGCTCCTTGCGCGGCATGGGCAATAAGCGCATTTGGCAGCGACTGCGGATGGTGGGCAGGACACTGCTGGCATTGTGGCTAACCAGCATCATCAGGGTTTGGGCGGCGGGCTCTTCCAGAGATTTCAGCAGTGCATTAGCTGCGTTAAGGTTCATGGCTTCGGCGGGTTCTAACACCACCACCTTATAACCGCCTTGCTGGGCCGTTTTAGCCAGCACCTCGGTCAATTCCCGTACCTGATCCACCTTGATCGCTTTACTGCCCTCCTCGGGTTCCAACCACAGCATATCGGGATGAGTACCCGCCTGATTAAGCTGGCAACCGCGGCATTTACCGCAGGGAGTATCGGCAATCGGCGACTGACACAACAAGCGCTGGGCAAAGGCGTCGGCCAGATGACGCTTACCAATTCCCCGAGGCCCCGTGAGCATCAATGCATGGGGCAATTTTTGCCCCTGCAGCTGGGCGCACAATTGTTGCCACTCGGTTTGCTGCCAGGGGTAAGGCAAAGCGGGAAAGTCACTCATGAATCGATCCGATAAATCACAGAAAACGACCGCAAGCTTACCAATAGCCTTGGGGATTTGCGATAATCCCCGCCCTTTTGAGCCTTGGCTATGCCTGTCATGACTGAATCTGCGTTAACTATTTTGTATGAAGACAGTGATCTCTTGATCCTGAACAAGCCCGCTGGATTATTAACCGTGCCGGGCCGCGGCCCGGACAAACAGGATTGCCTGATCAATCGGGCGCTTAAATATAATCCCAACGCACGCGTGGTGCATCGGCTCGATCAGGGCACTTCAGGCATTGTTATGATTCCGCTCAACTACCTGACGCTGCGCCGCCTGACCAAACAATTTGAAGGGCGCGGTATCCACAAGCATTATCTGGCGGTAGTGGCAGGACTGGTGGAAGCGAATGAAGGCGAGATCAAATTGCCGCTGATTTGCGACTGGCCTAACCGACCGCTACAAAAGGTCTGCTATGAATCAGGCAAACCCGCCCACACACGATTTACTGTGCTTACCCGCGACCCGACAACCAACACCACGCGAATGAAGCTTGAACCTATCAGCGGGCGTACCCACCAATTGCGTGTGCATATGCTCAGCTTGGGCCATCCAATTGTGGGCGATCAGCTGTATGCACCCGATGACATAAAGGCCTTGGCGCCACGCTTGCTGCTGCACGCCAGCCACATCCATTTACGCCACCCAACCACCGGGGCAGCCGTCGCGGTGGACTGTGCAGCTGAGTTTTAAATGGGATTAATGACGCAGAAATAGCGGCGCTGATGATCGCGCCCGCTAAAGACAGTAAAGATATTTAAGCGATGAATCGCTAAGCAGAAGCAGCAAGCAAACTATTCAATATTTGCTCGATATCCTGTTGTACCGCTGCAAGCGGCTGACCTGCATCGACTACCGCGTAGCGCTCTGGCGCCGCCGCTGCAGCGCGCTGATAAGCATTGCGTACACGCTCAAAAAACGCGAGGGTTTCACTTTCAAAGCGATCCAGTTCGCCCCGCGCACTGGCGCGCTGTAAACCTACTTCCACCTCGATATCCAGAATAAGCGTAAGATGCGGGCGCAAATCGCCCTGCACTAATTGTTCTAACTGCGCAATAACGGTTTGATCGAGGCCCCGGCCGGCGCCTTGATAGGCATAGGTTGCATCGGTGAAGCGGTCACACAATACCCAGGCACCCCGCGCTAAAGCGGGCTTGATGACCTGTTGCAGATGTTGTGCGCGGGCTGCGAAGACCAATAACAGTTCAGCAGTTTCATCGACCACCTCCTGGCGCTTCGCCAGCAGGAGCGTACGAATCTCTTCCGCCAGAGGTGTGCCGCCCGGCTCACGGGTCACCACCACGTCAATACCGCGGTGCAACAACCAGTTGTGCACATAAGCCAGGTTGGTGCTTTTGCCCACCCCTTCTGTGCCTTCAATAGTGATAAATTTACCTGGAATCATGGAGGCGTTAATGCCAAATGCGGCAACCCTTCAAATTAAAATGAATTTTTATGTGGTGGGCAGTTTACCTCTTGTCACCGCTAACCCCAAGCCAGGAAACCGCCGGTGCGGCGAATTACGGCGTGAAAACACAATCAATAAGGCGCCAGAGGCAAGCTCGGGTAGTCAAGAGAGAAGCGCCCGCGTATCATGCGCACCTTCCCGCTTCACGGGCGCTCCTGAATTCTTACGGAAAAAGCTGTTGCGCCATCCGTTCAGCTTTCGCAGGCAAATGCAGAGGATTTAATTATGATCACCTTACACACAAATTACGGCGACATCGTTCTGGAACTGGATTTCGAAAATGCACCTAAAACCGCTGCAAACTTTAAGCAATACGTAGAGGAAGGCTTTTACGACGGCACGGTTTTTCACCGGGTTATCGACGGCTTTATGATTCAAGGCGGTGGTATGACCGAAGATCTGGAACAAAAGCCCACCCGCGCAGCGATCGAAAACGAAGCGGATAACGGCCTGAAAAACGTTACTGGTAGCGTAGCCATGGCCCGCACCAACGATCCTCACAGTGCGACGGCGCAGTTTTTCATCAACGTAAAAGACAACAACTTTTTAAACCACAGCGGCAAAACTGCCCAGGGTTGGGGTTATTGCGTTTTTGCTAAAGTGACCGCTGGAATGGAAGTCGTCAATAAAATCAAAGGTGTAAAAACCGGCACCAAAGGCTATCACTCCGATGTACCCGTTGATGCTGTGATTATCGAAAAAGTATCCATCGCTGAATAAACCTCGCTGCACAAAGGGGTACTGCACAGCGCGTACCCCATCACGCCGACACCTATAACAATGACTACCTACTTTATTGCCGATCTTCATTTACACGAAGCCCGCCCCGAGGTCACCGGCGCTTTTCATCAGTTCTTAGATGAGCAAGCCCGCACGGCTGAAGCCTTATATATCCTGGGAGATTTCTTTGACGCCTGGATTGGCGACGATGATGACCGGCCACTTGCGAGCGAGATCGCGCAAGCGCTGCGTGCGCTCAGCAATCAAGGCACAAAAATTTTCTTGATGCACGGCAATCGCGACTTTTTATTGGGTAAGGATTTCGCCGCACGTGCGGGCGCCAAGTTGCTGGAAGAGCACATTGTCATTGACCTGTACGGCTGCCCCACCCTGCTCCTGCACGGCGATAGCCTGTGTCTCGACGATCAGGAATACCAGGTGTTTCGCCAAAAGGTGCGCTCGGCCCAGTGGCAGCAACAGGTGCTCTCACAACCCTTGCTGGTCCGGCGCGCGCTGGCAGAAAAAATCCGTGCCGAAAGTCAAAGCATGAATGCGCTGAAAGCAGAAGATATTATGGACGTGAACGAACAGGAAGTGATGCGCATGATGCGTGCGGCAGGAGTTATGCGATTAATTCACGGCCACACCCACCGCCCCGCCCGCCACTCATTCATGCTTGATGGTAAAGCAGCGGAACGCGTGGTTTTGGGTGATTGGCATGACCAGGGTTGGTGCATAAAAGCGAATGCCCAAGAGTTTGAATTGCTGAGCTGGGCCATACCGCAGCCTTAACGATCTAGGGTATGAACGACACGGATAAAAGCCAGCGTCGTTATTGCTCAGCGGCCTCACGACTTGCGCGAATAGCTACAGCGCCATCTTCATCTTTAAGTATCAGATAATCACCTTCAATCTGCGCCTGACGGGCACCCTGCAATTGCTCCAGCAAACGCTGCTCCTGTTCCATCAGTGTGGGTAAACACATCATCCGCGTGGAGCCGAGCGGCTTAATATCCAACTCACGCTCTGTGTACACATATTCGCCGAAGAAGCGATTACAACTAGAGTGTCCGTTAATTTTTCCGGTATCGGTAAACTGGATGCGCAAGCGGTTGTCGTCGATAACATCGCGCTCGCCAATTTGTTCAATCATCCATATACCCACAAGGTGGGTTGCAGCTGGGCTGGTTTTATCCGTAGCCCCGGACGCCTCCGAACCTGCAAAAGGCTGACAGGCGAGGAGCACAACGGCTGACAGGAGAACACCTCCAATTAAAAAATTTTTCACGCGCACAGCCCTCTGTTGTTATTCGTTAAATATAAGAAGCCAGGAGCGCGATTAAATTCCCCGGCATCGTAAAATCAGTGCAATAGCGCAAAAACGCGGCATGAAAAAAGGCACTCTTATCTTGGATAAGTAGTGCCTTTTTTCCACATTACAATCCCTGGGCGGATTTTTGAGCTGACTCATACAGCTGCGCGTGGATTACATCTCCTGTACCACTCGCTTGTCGATAAATCTATCGACGAAAACCCGGTGGTAAGCCACCACCTGGAGGGGCACCGCCGGGCAACATGCCGCCCAAGCCACGCATCATTTTTGCCATGCCACCGCCTTTCATTTTTTGCATCATCTTCGCCATTTGCTTGTGCTGTTTGAGCAGACGATTCAAATCCTGAATCTGGGTGCCTGAGCCCTGGGTAATACGGCGCTTGCGCGACCCGTTCAACTCATCGGGATGCCGCCGCTCATAAGGCGTCATGGAATTGATAATGGCATCCATCATTTTAAATTGCTTGGTCATATCGGCTTGCTGCGCAACCTGCGCAATATTGCCCATTCCCGGCAGCTTATCCAGCATTGCCGTCAGACCACCCATGTTCTGCATTTGCTGTAATTGATCCCGCAAATCCTCCAGATCAAAACGCTGGCCTTTGGCAACTTTCTTGACGAGCTTGTCCGCTTTGTCTTTGTCGATACTGCGTTCGGCTTGTTCGATCAGCGACAGGATGTCGCCCATACCGAGAATCCGTGACGCAATACGCTCCGGGTGGAATGGCTCGAGCGCATCCACCTTTTCACCGACCCCAAGGAACTTGATCGGTTTGCCGGTGATGTGGCGCACGGATAATGCGGCGCCGCCCCGCGCGTCACCATCAGCCTTGGTTAAAATCACCCCGGTTAACGGCAAGGCATCATTAAAGGCTTTAGCGGTGTTGACCGCGTCCTGTCCAATCATGGCATCGATCACAAACAGGGTTTCTATCGGGTTAATTGCGCCATGCAGGTCTTTAATTTCCGTCATCAACTCGTCGTCGATGTGCAAGCGGCCTGCGGTGTCGACAATCACAACATCACAGAATTGACGTTTGGCGTGATCGATAGCGGCACGGGCGATAGTGACGGGTTGCTGTTCGCTGGTGGAAGGAAAAAACTCAACGCCAACCTCCCCCGCCAGGGTTTCGAGTTGCTGGATAGCTGCGGGACGATAGATATCCGCACTCACCACCAACACTTTTTTCTTTTCGCGCTCTTTTAAGTAGCGGGCGAGTTTGGCTACCGAGGTGGTTTTACCGGCGCCCTGCAGACCGGCCATTAAAATAACCGCGGGCGGCTGTACGGCAAGATTCAACCCCTCATTGGCGGAGCCCATCACCGTCACCAATTCGCTCTCGACCAGCTTAATAAATTGCTGACCGGGATTAAGTGCCTTACCGATTTGCTGGCCTAAAGCGCGACTGCGCACCTGGTCAATAAATGCCTTCACTACCGGCAGGGCAACGTCTGCTTCCAGCAGCGCCTTGCGCACATCGCGCAACGCATCCTTGATATTATCGTCGGTCAGGCGCGCCTTTCCGGTCATGGAGCGCAAGGTATGGGAAAGACGATCAGTCAGATTCTCAAACATAGAATTTCTCAAGCAAAGTGTGTGCTGATTTATGTCGTTGTAAGCGCGCGGAAAGAGCGCAGTAATAAGTTCAATAGGCGGGGATTATACCCTTAAAACCCCGCCTGATTGCCAGCAACCAAAGAAAATCAGCCCTAACCTTGTCAACGACGCGCAGGCTCATCCGGTGCTTCTCTTTAGTGGCCGCCTATGACACACTTTCGTGCTGTCGCCGCTTGCCGGCACTTCGGCACTCGCCCGGGTTTGCTGTGGTACGGCGTTTTATTGGCAGAGCGCCGACTTCTAGGATATGGAAAAGCGAAGTACCTATGATCACTCTGTTCACCAATATTCTTGCGATTGTGCTGTATACAGCCGCGGGCATCTATTGCATAAGACGGGTCATGGCTCAACAGCCGGTACCGCCGCGCAACCTGGCTGGTTTTGCACTTTGCGCCCTGCTGGTTCACGGCGTCGGTGTCTTTCAATTAAGCCTCGCACCCACCGGTTTTAATTTAGGTTTCTTTACCGTCTCGTCACTGCTGTTTTGGGTCATTAACTTGATTGTGCTACTCAGCAGTTTGAAAAAAGCCCTGCACAACTTATTTATACTGCTGTTTCCCCTCTCGGCGCTGGCGGTAGCCGCCTCGTTGTTTGGACAGACCCGCATTGCGCAAATCGAACTGAGTTACGGCTTGGCCAGCCACGTGGTGCTATCAGGCCTGGCGTACAGTCTACTGACCATTGCGACCCTGCAAGCGCTGTTACTTGCTTATCAGAACCATCAACTCCGGCACAAGCAGCCCAGTGGTAGCATTCGTTTGCTGCCCCCCCTGCAGACGATGGAATCCTTGTTATTTGAGTTCCTGTGGGCCGGCCAGATTTTACTGACATTATCGATTGCTTCGGGAATATGGTTTCTGGAGGATATTTTTGCCCAGCACCTGGCCCATAAATCTGTATTTTCTCTCATTGCGTGGTTTATTTACGCGCTTCTGCTGTGGGGTCGTCACCAACTGGGCTGGCGCGGTTACAAGGCTATCCGTTGGACTTTGGGCGGCTTTGCATCTCTTTTACTGGCGTATTTTGGCAGCAAGCTGGTGCTGGAAATCATTCTGCAGCGTGTGTAGCACGCGGCTCCAGCGCGGTTGCTTAACCTTTTAAACTGCTTCAAGATATCCAGCCTTTCGGTTGATAGGTTTATTTCGTCTTGAACGAGGCTTCTCTAGAACTGCTCTTCAGCCTACTCATTGGTATGCTGGTCCTCTCTGCATTCTTCTCTGGATCAGAGACTGGCATGATGTCAGTCAATCGCTACCGCCTAAAACACCTCACAAAAAAAGGGGATAAAAACGCCCTCCGCGTCGCCAGATTATTGGAGCGTCCGGATCGCCTGCGCGGGCTGATTCTGGTTGGCAACAATCTGGCTAACAACCTCGCAGCAGTGCTTGCTACGCTGATTGCGTTACGCCTTTATGGCGAAGGTGATGTGGTTATTGCCGCGGGCTTTCTACTGACGCTGGTGATGCTGGTGTTCTCGGAGATTACCCCCAAAACTATTGCTGCAGCGTATCCGGAGCGGGTGGCTGTTGTCGCGAGCTGGATATTACTGGCGCTTTCACGCCTCCTGTACCCCGTAGTGATGGCGGTCAATCTCTTGTCCAATACCCTGGCGCGGGTTTACGGTATTGATACCGCCAAACACGCACAAGTTGAGCATCTGAATCCGGATGAGTTGCGAACGGTGGTCGATGAAGCCGGCGATCTTTTACCCGAACAGCACCAAGGCATGCTGTTAAATGTTCTGGATCTGGAAAAATCCACGGTTGAAGACATTATGATTCCTCGCAACGAAGTGGAAGGCCTGGATCTTGAACTCTCGATCCCCGAACTCCTACAGCGCATTCGCACCAGTGAATACACTCGCCTTCCCGTCTACGTAGGTGATCTCAACAAAGTGGTAGGCATACTCCATCTACGTAATGCCTCGCGTTTTTTGATAGGCGATGACAAAAGCATCACTCACGAGGACATTCGCCAACACGCGAACGAGCCCTACTTTGTTCCCGAGTCCACCAAGCTGCATACCCAACTCTTGAATTTTCAACAGCAGAAAAATCGCATGGGTCTGGTCGTCGATGAGTACGGAGAGGTACAAGGTATCGTCACCCTGGAAGATCTGCTCGAAGAAATCGTGGGCGACTTCACCACCAATTGTGCAGAGGAAGGGTCGACGGACATTGTGCCGCAAACAGACGATTGGTATTTGATCGATGGCGGTACGTTTGTACGCGATATTAATCGGGCCTTGAATTGGGAACTATCAATCGAAGGCCCGAAAACATTGAACGGACTGGCGATGGAATACCTTGAACATATTCCTGATGCCGATGTGGGTTTTCAGATAGACCAATATCGGTTTGAAACCACGCAGGTGACCGACAAGGTCATTGCGTGGCTGCGTGTCTCACGCGCCGAAGAATAACCCTATTCCCAGGGCTCATCTTCTTTGCGCTGCATAAATTTTCGCAAGAGATAACCCGCCAGGAAGGCTGCGCCGATCACCACAACCAAACATCCCACAGTAATTGCCAAGTAATAGAGCAAGAGGCCTATCGGCATCTTCCAGCCAAAAACAGCAAGCCCCAAAAAGGCCAAGCAGGCAAGCATATGAACGCCGAAGCCGCGATGCCTTAAAAATCGACGAAATATCATAGATACATCTTCAGGGAAAATAGGTGGATAGCGTAGGCTTGTGCGGCTATATACGGCGCCACTGGGTAGTTCCATCGCGAGCATCTTCAAGCTCGACTCCCTCGGTCAGCAAGTTCTGCCGAATCTCATCCGCACGGGTATAGTTTTTACTTTGCTTAGCTTGGATACGCTCCGCAATAAGTTGTTCAATCTGCTCTGCAGAAATACCTGAGCTCAAACTCTCTGACTGTAAAAACACTTTGGGATTTTCCTGCAAAATACCAAGCACAGCACCCAATGCTTTTACCTGAGCTGCCAGATCTTTCGCCTTTTCATCATCGCTCTTGGCAGCCGTATTCAAATCACGCACCAGGTCGTACATACCTGCAAGGGCGACACGAGTGTTGAAGTCATCTTCCATCGCTGCGGCAAACTGCTGATAAGCGTCGGTCTTGCACAAATCATTCAGCGGCATAGGCACTACCGCAGAAAAATTTCGTAGCGCGCTGTAAAAACGCTCCAGGCCCGCTTTAGCTTCAATCAAATTATCTTCTGAGTAATTGATCGGGCTGCGATAGTGACTGCCGATTAAAAGAAACCGCACAACCTCTGGATGATATTTTTCCAATACATCGCGAATGGTAAAGAAGTTACCCAAAGACTTGGACATCTTTTCACCGTCAACCCGCACAGCACCGGCATGCATCCAGTAATTAACATATTTGCAGCCATTGGCCGCCTCACTTTGAGCAATTTCATTTTCATGATGAGGAAACGGCAGGTCCGGACCACCACCATGAATATCAAAGGTTTCGCCGCAGCAGGCCTTGCTCATGGCGGAACATTCAATGTGCCAGCCTGGCCGCCCTTTGCCCCACGGCGATAACCAGTGAACCTCACCGGGTTTCGCCGCTTTCCACAGCGCAAAATCACGCGGGTCTTCTTTGCTCTCCTCCACTTCAATGCGCGCCCCGGCCAACAATTCGTCGGGATTTTTATTGGTGAGCTGACCGTAATTTTCAAAACTGCTCACGCGATAATATACATCGCCGTTAGCCGCGGCATAGGCGTGATCTTTCTGAATGAGGGTTTGGATCATGTTAATGATCTGATCAATATAGGTTGTAGCGCGCGGCTCCTGGTCAGGACGCAAGACGCCCAAGCGCGTCTCATCTTCATGCATGAACTGAATAAAGCGCGTCGTCAGATCGGTGTACTCTTCCCCGTTTTCGTCAGCTCGCTGTAAAATTTTATCGTCGATATCGGTAATGTTACGCACGTAGTTAACGTCCCATCCCTGAGCCCGCAAAAAGCGGGTAACCACATCGAACACCACCATGACCCGCGCATGGCCAATATGGCAGAAGTCGTACACGGTGATGCCGCACACGTAGAGCGAAATCTTGCCCGGTTGCAAGGGTTTAAAGACTTCTTTTTGGCGCGAAAGCGTATTGTAAATTGTCAGTGCCATGGGTGTTTCTTTATTCCTCGTCCGCTATTTTTGCCCAGCTGTCGCGCAGACCGATAGTGCGATTGAATACGGGCTGTTCCGCCGTATGGTATTTACTGTCAATACAGAAATAGCCTTCGCGCTCGAACTGATAGCGATCCTCTAACGTGGCTTCGGCCAAACTGATTTCTGCTTTACACCCGGACAGAATCTCCAGGCTCGCTGGATTAATATGATCGAGGAAATTCTTGCCCCCGCCATCGGGAATTTCTTCAGTAAACAAACGGTCGTACAAACGTACTTCGCAGTCGAGATTGTGCGTCGCTGATACCCAATGGATCACACCTTTGGGCTTGATGCCATCGGCCGGATCTTTGCCTAAGGTGTCTTCAATAATATGAGCGCAGATTTCGGTGATGTTGCCGTCCGCATCGCGAATAGCAAGATCGGCTTCAATCACATAGGCATGGCGTAGACGAACGCGCTTGCCTAACACCAAGCGCTTATATTTTTTATTAGCCTCTTCCCGGAAATCATCCTGATCAATGTAAATGGTGCGAGTGAAAGGCAATTTGCGCTCACCCAGATCTTCACGCACGGGGTGGCAAGGCCCTGTCATCCACTCAAGGGTTTCTTCCGGGACGTTGGTGAGGGTAACTTTCAACGGACGCAATACGCACATGGCGCGCGGGGCATTTTTGTCCAGATCATTACGTACGGAAAATTCCAGCATTCCGATATCAACCATGCCGTCGGATCGTGTCACACCGATCCGCTCACAGAAATCGCGTAAGGCTGCCGGTGTAATACCACGGCGACGCATTCCTGAAATGGTTGGCATGCGCGGATCATCCCAGCCATCAACTTGTTTTTCATCGACCAGTTGCTTGAGCTTGCGTTTACTGGTGACCGTGTAGTTGATATTCAACCGCGCAAACTCGTACTGCCGCGGCACCGCTGGTACGGGTAAGTTTTGAATAAACCATTCGTAAAGTGGGCGATGATCTTCAAACTCGAGCGTACAAATTGAATGGGTGATGCCTTCAATCGCATCACTTTGCCCATGCGCAAAATCGTAAGACGGATAGATACACCACTTGTCACCCGTTTGATGATGAGGAACTTTTTTAATGCGATAAATAACCGGGTCACGCATGTTCATGTTGGGTGAAGCCATATCGATTTTGGCCCGCAGCGAACAGGCACCTTCGGCGAATTCGCCGGTGCGCATTTGTTCAAACAGCGCCAGGTTTTCGGCCACACTGCGATCGCGATGGGGACTATTCTTACCCGGCTCCGTCAAAGTGCCGCGATACTCGCGCGCCGCTTCCGGTGACAAATCGCAAACGTAGGCCAACCCTTGCTCAATCAAATGAACCGCCCATTGATACAGCTGATCGAAGTAGTCTGAGGTGTAGCGTACCGAGCCATTCCACTTAAAGCCCAACCATTCAACATCGCGCTGAATAGAATTAACGAACTCTTCACTTTCCTTTTCCGGATTGGTGTCATCAAAGCGCAAATTGCACACACCACCAAATTCTTCCGCCATACCAAAATTCAGGACGATGGATTTAGCATGGCCTATATGCAGGTAACCATTCGGCTCTGGCGGGAAGCGAGTAATGACGTGGGTATGCACCCCCTGCTCCAGATCCTTGGTGATAATTTGCTGAATAAAGTGCATGGGCCGCGGAGTTGATTTGTTTGCAGTGGTTTCAACGGATAAAGAATGATCGCTCATACTGCCTAAAGTCCAGAAAGGTCAAAGACCAGAGAAAAGTTAACGGGGATTTACGCCAGGATTATGTCGTGCCGATAAGCCCATCATTGTAACCAGTCGCTCGGGGTTTTCCTACCGTGGTTCAGCTACCCAGAATTAATTGCCGTTCGCATTCTGCGGGGTTTGGGGTAACAGGGTTGAGCGGTAATCCGCCTTGCGCTGCAATTGATAGCGCCGCACCGCCTGGTTATGCTCCGCCAGGGTTGCTGAGAAATGGGTGGTGCCATCACCTTTCGCCACAAAATATAATGCCGTGCCTTCCGCCGGATTCAAGGCGGCATAGATCGCCTCACGCCCCGGTAAGGCAATCGGCGTTGGCGGCAAACCGGAAATGACATAGGTGTTATACGGTGTGGAGGTTTGCAGATCCTTGCGGGTAATTTTTCCCTGGAAGCTCTCCCCCATTCCGTAGATCACCGTGGGATCTGTCTGCAAGCGCATACCTTTTTGCAACCGCCGCACAAACACGCCAGCGACTTCTTCTCGCTCCCAGGGCGCACCCGTTTCCCGCTCAATAATGGACGCCATAATCAGCGCATCGTAGGCATCGCGGTAAGGGAGATTCTCGGCGCGCTCGTCCCAGAGTTGCTGCAGGACTTGCTGCATACGCGTGTGGGCTCGACGCAACACATCGATATCGCTGGTGCCCCGGATGTAGGTGTAAGTGTCCGGGAAAAACCAGCCTTCAGGATGCTTAATGGGTAGGTCTAACAGGGCCAGTTGTTGTTCCGGAGACTGCTCCAGCAAGCGCGGGCGGATAGTGTCATGGCGATGGAGTTCAGCCAAAGCTTGGCGGTAAGTCCAACCCTCAACCAGGGTAACCTGGTAAACCACGACCTCGCCCCGCTGTAGCTTTTCCAACAAGCCATAGGGACTCAGACCGGGCGTTAATAGATATTCACCCGCTTGCACTTGGGTAGTTTTGGTGGCACGGGCATACCAGGTAAGCCAGCGCGAATGGGTTAAGAACCCCAAGCGCTCCAGATCCTGCGCCAGATGAGCCAATGCCCGACCGGACTGCAATTCATAGGCATAGCCTTCCAAGGGTAAATCCATAGGCGCATGCAACCAGCGCTGCGCGTAAAATCCGGCTCCGACAAGCGCGGCCCCCGCTATCACCATGAGCAGCAATAACATAGCGAGAATCTTCCGCCATACGCGGGTAGTTTTTTTGCGTTTCGTGGTCATGCGCGGCCACCTTTTGCGCCGTACATATAATCGTCAAAGGCGGTTTGTAAGGTGAGGGTGTATGGGCCAGTGGCGAACGTCCGTACTGGCTCACCGAGCAATCTGGCGACCGGTCGAATGCCCATAATGCTATTGCAGAGGAAGATTTCATCGGCCCGGCAAACATCATCCAAGGTCATCGGCAGAACCTGCACCACCAATTCAGCTTTTGCAGCCAGCCGCTCAATAATCAAACGACGCGCTACACCAGCCACTCCGGCAGAAGAAAGATCCGGAGTTAACAATTGACCATCACGCACGACAAAGAGATTGGCAGCTGTCGCTTCAATCACATGACCATCCACGTCCATCAGTAAACCCTCAGCGATCTGCTCATCCTCCCATTCAGCCCGGGCCAACACCTGCTCCAACCGGTTCAGGTGTTTAATACCCGCCAGAGATGGGTTAATGCCCAAACGCTGTTGGCAGACAGTCACCGTCAGTGCCGATGCGGGTTCAATCTGCGCAGGAGGAGGAAAAACCGACAGGCAATAATTAGGTTCGGCTGCCACGGGTAGGCGATAACCACGACCGGTCGCACCGCGGGTCACAATGATCTTTAAGATACCGTCAGTCACACCTGCAGCGCTTATTAAGCGCTGTGAATAAGTTTGTAATTTGCTTTGGTCCAGAGGAATACGGAGACGTTTACAGCCTGCAGCCAAGCGCTCTTCGTGGAGGCTCCACAGGGGCAGTGCACCCCTTACAATACGGCAGGTTTCAAACAAGCCATCGCCATAGGCAAGGCCGCGATCCAAGGGTGATAGCTCAGCACCGATCACGCCATTGACTGATGTTATTGGATTAATAATCGACATAGATCGGAGTCTATACAAAAACGCCGGGCTGTCTCCAGCCCGGCGTCATTTTTCTTACGATTCTTTTTTATCCTTTTTTATTATTCCCGGTCTGCTCCGGGCAATTCGTCCCTGGCGGTCAATTACAGTTTGCGAAAAATCAATGAACCGTTGGTGCCACCAAATCCAAAGGAGTTGGTGAGCACTGTCTCAATCTTCCGCTCTTGGGCGGTGTGTGGCACCAGGTTAATGTCACAGCCTTCATCGGGATTATCGAGGTTGATCGTTGGTGGCGCGATCTGATCGCGGATAGCCAGCACACTGAAAATTGCCTCTACCGCACCCGCTGCACCGAGCAAGTGACCAATCATCGATTTGGTGGAGCTGACAGCTACCTGATCAACTGCCGCACCCATGACTGATTTCAAGGCTTGGCATTCGGCCTTGTCACCCGCAGGTGTCGAAGTACCGTGCGCGTTGATGTAGTGAATGGTTTCCGGTGAGATGCCCGCGTCGCGAATAGCATTGCGCATAGACGCCGCTGCGCCGGTACCGTTATCCGGTGGTGAGGTCATGTGATAGGCGTCACCGCTCATGCCGAAGCCGATCAGCTCCGCGTAAATTTTTGCATTGCGCGCTTTAGCGTGCTCGTACTCTTCCAGCACCAATACGCCGGCTCCGTCACCCAGCACAAAGCCGTCGCGGTCCTTATCCCAGGGGCGACTGGCTGCCTGAGGATTGTCGTTACGTGCAGACAGTGCACGCGCTGCGGCAAAACCACCCAAGCCTAAAGGCGTAGTCGCCATCTCGGCACCACCGGCAATCATAACGTCGGCATCCCCACACTGAATCATACGCGCCGCCAAACCAATACAATGGGTGCCCGTAGTACAAGCGGTGGTTACCGCAATGTTCGGCCCTTGAAGACCGTACATGATGGAGAGATTACCGGAAATCATATTGATGATCGCGCTGGGAACAAAGAAGGGAGAAATCCGGCGCGGCCCTTTGTGCTCTACGACGTAACTGCCCTCTTCTATGGTGCCAATGCCACCAATGCCCGAGCCGATTGAAACACCGATACGACCGGCGTTCACTTCGGTAACTGCCAGCCCTGCATCCCGAATTGCCTGTATTCCAGCGACCATACCGTATTGAATAAACGGGTCCATTTTGCGTGCTTCCTTGCCCGACATATAGTCTTCAATCACAAGGTTTTTGACGGAGGCACTGAACTGGGTCGAAAAAGCCGAAACATCGAAGTGAGTAATGGGGGCAACGCCACTTTTCCCATTCACAATGCCGTGCCAGGTCTCTTCCACTGTATTACCCAATGGACTGACCATACCCAAACCAGTGACAACAACACGTTTGCGCGACATGGAATTCTCCCCACAACAAACAAAAAGGAATACGGAATTAATTCCACAACCAAGCCATCTACCCTAACACCAGCGGCAGATTGTTGTGTTTAAAAGACCGTAGATTTAATAAAAAGAAAAAGCCGTACTATTTCGCAATAATACGGCCTTCGTGAAACTGTAATCAGCTTAACTGAAGATTACGCCAGATTGGCATTGATGTAATCGATCGCCAATTGCACTGTGGTGATTTTCTCAGCTTCTTCATCTGGAATTTCAGTTTCAAACTCTTCTTCCAGAGCCATTACCAGCTCAACAGTATCGAGTGAATCTGCGCCCAGATCTTCTACAAAAGAAGCTTCGTTTTTAACTTCTTCTTCTTTCACACCCAGTTGCTCAGCAACGATTTTTTTTACGCGTTCTTCAATGCTGCTCATGATGTACATTAACTCCTAGTGGTGGTATCGACGAAACCGTCATTCACTGAAACCACGAAGGTGGTTCCTTCAATAAGTTTCGGCCAAAATCGACGCGCATTTTACATCTATTTTCGCCGTGTTGTAACGCATCCGCTCAAATTTCTTCCCCATTTTCGCAAAACCTAATGGAAAACAAATACTTAGAGAAGATTTTTAAGCCATATACATCCCACCGTTGACGTGAATAGTTTCACCGGTAATGTATCCGCCCGCATCAGACGCCAGAAAAACGGCAACTGCAGCAATTTCTTCAGGTTCACCCAAGCGCCCCAAAGGGATTTTTGACAGCAGTAACGTTTTTTGCTCTTCCGGCAAAGCCTTTGTCATATCTGTATCAATAAAACCCGGCGCAATGGTATTAACGGTAATACCGCGCGAGCCAATTTCAGCTGCTAAAGAGCGCGCAAAACCGGCGACTCCCGCTTTAGTGGCTGCGTAGTTTGTCTGACCCGCATTCCCCATCGCCCCTACCACTGAGCTGATGTTAATAATTCTTCCCCAACGGGCTTTCATCATGCCGCGCAATACGGCTTTGCTCAAGCGGTAAACAGACGTGAGATTGGTACTAATCACATCAAACCATTCGTCATCGCCCATGCGCATCAGCAAATTATCTTTCGTGATACCCGCGTTATTGACCAATATTGCAGGGGCACCAAATTCATCCTGGATGCTTTTCAGCAAAGCAGCAACTGAATCGGGATCAGTTACGTTCAGCACGCGTCCAGCACCAGAAATATTTAATTCCTGAAGTCGCGCTGAAATTTGCTGTGCACCCGCTTCACTGGTTGCAGTACCAATGACAATTGCACCAGCCGCCCCTAATTGCGCAGCAATCGCAGCACCAATGCCGCGACTTGCTCCCGTAACCAGAGCAACTTTGTTATTGAGAGTCATAATAATTTCCTGTTGAACTAAAAACCTGATAGCCAAACACGATGACGCCGAATTTCGGCGCTTGTTAATCCCCGTTTGACGGTCTGCTTTCTTCGAGTCAGGTGAATTGTTGGCTGCTTATTAAAGCTGCTAATCTACCGTCTGCGCATCAAACGCTACCAAGTGCGGATCGAATTTCATCACTCGTTTCGACCGACAAAGTCACCAACTCTTTATTAATTCTTTTATTTAATCCCGACAGCACTTTACCTGGCCCACATTCCAGGGTGCAGGTAACACCCTCGGCCGTCATGGTATTGACGCACTCAACCCAGCGCACCGGACTGTAAATTTGCTCGACCATAAGCGCTTTAATCTTTTGGGGATCCTGCTCAGGCTGAGCGGTTACATTGTGCACAACCGGCACTAATGGAGCGTTAAAGGTCGTGACATCGATTTTCTCGGCCAAGCGCTCTGCTGCAGGGCGCATCAATGAGGTATGAAAAGGTGCACTCACAGGTAATGGCAGGGCACGCTTTGCACCTGCTTCCTTACACAAATTGATAGCTCGCTCTACTGCTGCGGCTGTACCGGCGATGACCACCTGTCCTGGCGAATTAAAATTTACTGCAGACACAACTTCGTCCTGCCCTGCGGCGTCACATGCCGCCAAAATTGCAGCATCATCCAAGCCGATAATGGCGGCCATAGCGCCCTGCCCTGCAGGCACCGCCTCTTGCATAAACTTACCGCGCTGCTGCACCAACTGCACCGCACTGGAAAAACTGACCACACCAGAACAGACAAGCGCCGACCACTCACCCAAGCTATGACCAGCCATATAAGCGGGCTGGACTCCACCCAGTTGTTGCCAGACTTTCCACACCGCCGTACTTGCTGCTAACAGCAGTGGCTGGGTGCGCTCGGTTAAATTAATTTCCTCCTGCGTGCCGTTTTGTACCAGCGCCCAAAGATCATAACCTAATACTTCAGACGCTTCGGCAAAGGTTTCTTGCACAACGGGAAAGGCTCCAGCTAAATCAGCCAACATGCCAATTTTTTGCGACCCCTGACCCGGAAAAACAATCGCGAGATTTTTTTGCATTACATTATCCAAGCTAAACACAAAGCTGATGATTGAGCTGATGCCGAATTTTTTCCGGCACCTGCTCTACGATCTGTTCGATGGCCACAACCAATGCATGAACAAAGGCCGCTTGATCAGCGCTGCCATGGCTCTTGATCACAGTCTTTTGCAGGCCCAACAGCGTAGCCCCATTATAATGTCCAGGATGTAATTCATCGCGCCATTGACGAATCAAAGGCAGCATCAATACACCCATAAATTTTTTGAAGCAGGAGCCGCTGAAACTGTGTTGAATTTTTTGCCCGATTAATCGGGCTACACCTTCACTGGCTTTCAATGCCACGTTACCTGCAAATCCGTCACATACAATCACTTCCGCACGACCACTATAAATTTGATCAGCTTCAATAAAACCGCAGTAGTTGATGCGCTGGTCGTTACGTAACTTGTCTTGCGTGGCTTTGATAATCTCGGTCCCTTTTGTTTCCTCGGTACCGATATTAAGCAACATAACACGCGGGTCTGTCCCCGTTGTCGCTGTCGCCAGAACGCTGCCCATTAATGCAAATTGCACCAGCTGGTCTACGGTGCAAAGCGGGTTAGCGCCCAGGTCAAGCATATAAGTACGCCCTGTTGATACCGGCATGGATTTACAAATGGCGGGGCGCTCAATATTGTCGAAGGTCTTTAACAGATACTTACTCATCGCCAGCAACGCTCCTGTATTACCAGCGCTTACGCAAGCATCAGCCAAGCCATCGCGCACCAGGAGTAGCGACAACCACATGGACGATTGCTTTTTTTGACGTAGGGCGACAAGCGGGTCTTCATCCATAGCTACCCGATCCGGTGCATGATGAATATGTAAACGGGGAGGGAGTCCTGAAGAGGCAAGTAACGAGATCAGCGTCTGTTGATCACCAACGACGATAATTTCGACACCCGAATAGGAAGCAAGAACTTGAAGGGCGGCCGCAATAACAACGCGGGGACCTAAGTCCCCGCTCATAGCGTCAACCGCTATACGAATGTTGGCAGCCAAAATCTACCGTCGTTTAACTGACAGTTACTCGTCACTGCCTTTGTCGATCACTTTACGGCCACGGTAAAAACCGTCAGCAGTTACGTGATGACGCAGGTGCTTTTCGCCGCTGGTTGGATCCACTGACAAAGTGGGACCAGTCAAAGCGTCATGCGAACGACGCATATCACGCTTGGAACGAGATTTTTTGTTTTGCTGTACAGCCATGATCTTCTCCTATTTACCTTATACACTGAAGCCGAGGCGCCTC
>CAYTQQ010000039.1:0-2066 GCA_964440135.1 uncultured Cellvibrionaceae bacterium
GAGTCAGAGTCAGAGTCAGAGTCAGAGTCAGAAACAGCTTATGCTGTTCAAGCAGATGACGTTGCAGCCTTTGCCGAAACAAACGAAGCTGAAGATGAGAGCGATTTCGACCCGGAAATCGTTGAGATTTTTATCGAAGAAGCGACCGAATTGCTCGAAGATATCGAGCGCGCCCTTCACGACTGGCAAGACGACTGGAACAATACCGAGTGCGCCGAAGACCTCAAGCGCAGCCTGCACACCTTTAAAGGCGGTGCACGTCTGGCTGGCCTAATGGACATTGGCGACGTCTCGCACGAATTCGAAAGCGTGCTGATCGAAATGGATAGCAATGCCGAAATCGACCAGCATTTCTTCCGTCGTCTCAACGACTTCCAGGATCATCTGCACAAACTGGTCGACCAAGCCAGCGCCCGCCTCAGTGGTGCGCCGCTGACTCCTGTCGACCAGCCCGCCCGCGCAGCCATCCCTGTTGCACCGGCGACGAATGACCCTGAAAGCGACGTAGAACAAACCCCTACGTCCGACCACAACGTCAGCAGCACCGCCGCGGAAGACAGCGCAGCGGATTTTGGCCACTTCGACACTTCCAAGGTGGTGCCGTTTACGCCCAAGCCCAAAGCCAAACCCGATGCGCCACTGTCTGCGGATTCCCCCGGTATGCGCGCCGTTGCACCCGGTGGCGCCCTGGCACCGGTGCAGCACTTGGCGGCCCGTCGTGCCGGCCCTCAGGAAGTGGTGAAGGTATCGGCCGATTTGCTCGAAGAGCTGGTTAACCTGGCGGGTGAAACTTCTATCAGCCGGGGCCGGATGGAACAACAGGTCAACGACCTAGGCGTCGCCATCGATGAGATGGACTCCACCATTATGCGGCTCCAGGAACAGCTGCGCCGACTGGACATTGAAACCGAAGCCCAGGTGCTCTTCCGCCAGGAACAATTGGCTCAACACGAAGGTTTCGATCCCCTCGAAATGGACCGTTATTCGCAGTTGCAGCAGTTGTCCCGCTCACTGATCGAGTCGGCCTCAGACCTGATGGATTTGCGCCTGACGCTGGCCGATAAAACCCGCGACACCGAAACCCTGTTATTGCAGCAATCGCGTATTAATACCGACCTGCAAGAAGGACTGATGCGCTCGCGCATGGTGCCTTTTTCACGCCTGGTGCCACGCCTGCGCCGGATTGTGCGGCAAGCCGCAACCGAGCTGGGCAAAGAAGTCGATTTCGAACTGGATAACGTAGAAGGCGAACTCGACCGCTCAGTCCTGGAACGGATGGTGGCGCCGCTGGAACATATGCTGCGCAATGCCGTAGACCACGGGATCGAATTGCCCGATGAACGCACCCAGGCGGGCAAATCAGAAATGGGCCGCATTGTGCTCAGTCTTGGCCGCGAAGGTGGCGACGTGCTTCTGCGTCTCACCGATGATGGCCGCGGCATCAACTTGCAGCGCGTACGGGAAAAAGCCATAGAGCGCGGCTTGATGTCCACCAGCTCCCAGCTCAGCGACCAGGATGTGATTCAGTTTATTCTCCATGCCGGTTTCAGTACGGCGGATAAAGTCACCCAGATTTCCGGTCGCGGCGTGGGGATGGACGTGGTGCACTCCGAAATCAAGCAACTGGGCGGCTCGATGTTCATCGAATCGACCTGGGGCGCAGGCACCCAATTTATTGTGCGCCTGCCCTTTACCGTATCGGTAAACCGCGCACTGATGGTGCAAATTGGCGACGATCTTTATGCCATTCCGCTGAATACCATCGAAGGTATTGTGCGCGTCAGCCCGTTTGAACTTGAACACTACTACCAAG
This sequence comes from uncultured Cellvibrionaceae bacterium, assembly GCA_964440135.1. Taxonomy (GTDB): domain Bacteria; phylum Pseudomonadota; class Gammaproteobacteria; order Pseudomonadales; family Cellvibrionaceae; genus Cellvibrio. The sequence goes on from CAYTQQ010000039.1 coordinate 1,814, forward strand.
ATGAGCAGGCGCGTTTTGAGTACGCCGGCGAAAACTATCTGGTGCGCTACCTCGGCACCATGCTCGACAGTGATGCCCTGCCAAAACTTGACGGCCAGTCCCTGCCCTTACCTGTGGTGCTCGTACGCAGCGCCGAAAACACTGTGGCGCTGCAGGTAGATCGCCTGCTGGGCAGCCGCGAGATCGTGGTAAAAACCCTCGGCGCCCAGTTTACGGCCGTGCGCGGATTATCCGGTGCCACGGTGATGGGTGA
>CAYTQQ010000039.1:2166-8351 GCA_964440135.1 uncultured Cellvibrionaceae bacterium
CAGGATCATATTCCTGACGTCATGCTGCTCGATATTGAAATGCCGCGCATGGACGGGTTTGAAGTTGCCAAAAACATTCGCACCAGTTCACGCCTGAAAGACATTCCGATCATCATGATCACCTCACGTACCGGTGAAAAACACCGTGATCATGCGTTTAGCCTCGGGGTGAACAAATATTTAGGTAAGCCGTATCAAGAAGATTTGCTGCTCAACAGCATTCAGGAATTGCTTTATCAAAGCGTGAACTAAATGTTGCCAAGATTGCGCATCGGGTTGTTAGTAGATACCCCGTTAAAACAGCAGTACCTAGCCGCTATGATTAGCCAGAGCGGATACAGCCTGTGTTACAAAGGTTTGGTGTCGGGGGCGAGTGCAGACCTGCCCGACATCAATAAGGACGTCGATGCCTGGGTGGTGGACGCGGCCGAAGAGGCCGGGGTCGACGCCTTGGCAGCGGTCAGCCCTGCGCCCGACCCAATGGACGCGCTCGATTATCTCCTGGAGCAGGTGACTGTTCCCGTGATTTTGAGCGATAGCAGCGAACAGCCGCCGGGTAGTGATGCCCATCAGGAATGGTTGCGCAGAATGGCGCAGCGCCTGCGCCGCTTAAGTGGCGACGTAAATCTGCAGCAGGCCCACCGGGCAACATCCCTCTGGGTCTTAGCCGCATCGACGGGTGGCCCTGCAGCAGTGAAAGAATTTTTGCAACACCTGCCCGCCGAGCAAAATCTGGCGCTGATTTACGTCCAGCATATCGATGCACACTACGGCGCAACGCTGCTGCGCATGATGGGTTCTGCGGGACGCTATGCTGCCCAGCTGGCCACTGATGGTACCGTTTTACAGCAGGATTCCCTGACGCTGGTTAGCGCTGATCGGCGGGTGGATATTCTGGAAAATGGTACCTTGTCGATCAGCGATGAGCGCTGGACCGGTTGTTACGCGCCGTCGATTGATCAAGTGGTCGCCAATGTGGCGCGGACCTATCGCGATGCCAGCGGCCTGATCATGTTTACCGGCATGGGTGATGATGGCGCGGCCAGTTGCCGGTTACTGAAACAACAAGGTGGACAGGTATGGGCCCAAACGCCGGCCAGTTGCACCAGCTCATCCATGCCTGAAGCCGCACTGGCAACCGGTTGCGTCAATTTTACCGGTACGCCCGTGGAGCTGGCTCACCAGCTCACACACCACATAAACCAACACAATCACGCGAGGGTCGCGCTTCCATGAGAGCTTCACCAGCTATTGAAAATATGAAGGTACAGGAAATCGCCAGCCTGCTGATTCCTATGCGCGGCTATCAGCTTTTGCTGCCTAACGTGAGCGTGGCGGAAATTGTCCCGGTATCCCAAGTGGCACCTGTTGAAGATGCGCCCCTGTGGTATCTCGGCACCTGTAGCTGGCGCGAACAACACGTGCCTTTGCTGTCGTTTGAGGCGCTTAACGGTGAACCCAAAGCCGAGGCGCACGCGCGGACACGCTTCGCGGTACTCAACGCCACCGGCACCAGCGATGACCTGCCGTTTATCGCCATTATCTGTCAGGGCCTGCCGCGACTGGCACGGGTGAACGAGGAAGAAATTACCCCCCACGACCACGAGGAGCCCAAGACCTATCAGCTGATGCAGGTGTCCTGGGCGGGCGAAGAAGCCATTATTCCTGACCTGGCCCGCATCGAACGCGCCGTTTTAGAATACCTGCGCACCTAATCGTTTAACCCTCACGCTCAGACCGAAATCAATCGGACTGAGCGAAATTCTCCCTCCTCGCTGCCACCGCGCTGTGTCGCAGTTCGCCTATTGCCCAGTGGCGCCGGGCCGTCTTTGAGCTAGATCAAATGAGCGTTATTTAGCTCAACGCCCGTCGATTTTTGGTGTTAATAATAAGGGGCTTACTACCTATAACAATAACAAGGAGTGCCCGGTGAAAACCAACCTGCCAATCACGGACGTCGAGGAAAGTGTTCCTCAATCTGCCAACATTCTCTCGACCACCAACCTCTACGGCCAGATTACTTACGTAAATCCAGACTTCGTTAAAATCAGCGGCTTTACCAACGCAGAACTGCTCGGGCAACACCATCATGTAGTGCGTCATCCGGATATGCCTCCCGTGGTCTTCAAAATGTTTTGGGACAGCTTGAAGGCGAACCAATCGTGGATGGGAACCGTTAAAAATCGCTGTAAAAACGGCAACCATTACTGGGTGGATGCCTATGTAACGCCGATTATGCACAATGGCCAGATTGCAGAATATCAATCAATCCGCCGCCGGCCCGAACCGCAAAATGTCCGGCGCGCCGAAAAAGTGTATGCGCAGCTGGCGGACGGGGTGACACCCATTGAACTGAAACAACCGCTGCCGCTCCAGCTGCGTTTGCTGTTATGGACGGTCATGCCTTTTTTAGCCAGCATCGGCTGCCTGATAATCTGGGAGCAGAAAATAGTGCCGCTGGTGCTGGCCGGTGGGTTGCTGGCCATGGTCGGCGGCATTTTCTTCACACTGAATCCTTTGCGGTTGGCCCTGGCGAAAGCACATTCCATTATCGACGATCCCGTAGCGCGTTATGTTTATACCGGGCGCAACGATGAGATAGGCCAGCTCCTTGCTGCCTATAAAAAACAGGAGTGCGAAACCCTGGGCCTGATCGGTCGCATCGATGACTCGGCCAACAACCTGTCCGAAGATGTCGGCACCCTGAGCACGGCCATCACCCATTCGCAGGATGATCTGCGCCAGCAATTTCGTGAAACAGAACAGGTCGCCACCGCGATGAATGAAATGACCACAAGTATTCAGGATGTGGCCGACCATGCGCGCCTGACGTCCGAGGCTGCCAACACAGCATTTGCGGAAGTCAGCCACGGCCAGGAGGTTGTTAACACCAACGTCAATGCGGTACTGACCCTTAAAACTGAGATCCGCAAAATCGCGGATATTGTCGCGCGGGTAGAAAAGAGCAGCCTCGGCATATCCTCAGTATTGGATGTAATCAAAGACATTGCCGAGCAGACTAATCTGCTGGCTCTCAATGCGGCGATTGAAGCAGCGCGCGCCGGCGATGCCGGCCAGGGCTTTGCGGTAGTCGCTGATGAGGTGCGCTCACTGGCCCTGCGCACGCAAGCCTCCACCGAAGAAATTCGTAAAATCATTGAAGAATTACAGGAGGGTTCTCACAGCGCCGTTGCCACCATGACGGTGGGCCAACGGCAGGTTGATCTGTGTGAAGAAAACATGACGCAGATGGTGGACTGTCTGACCGGCTTCCACAGTCTTATTCGCAAAATCAGCGAGATGAATCACCAGATTGCTGCCGCCGTAAGTCAGCAGGGTATCGTGGCCGAAGATATTAATTGCAGTATTTCCACCATCCGTGATGCAGCGCAACATAATCTAGAGGTGTTGGCGCAAACTGCAGAAAGCGGATGCGAGATTCATGCGCTGGCCCAAAGTTTTAAAGCGCTTTCTGCACAGTTCTGGGAAAAGCGAAATCATCAGGCATCAGTTACCGGGTGAACGCAAATCGCCCCACACATATTGCACCAGGCTGATCGCGGTCAGAGGCGCCGTTTCCGTTCGCAAAATCCGCGGGCCTAACGTCAAGGGCGCGCAACCGGCCGCTTGGGCTCGTTGAATTTCATCATCCGATAAACCGCCCTCCGGCCCGATCAACAAGGCGACACTGGTCGGCGCTTCGTGTGCGGGCAGGCCGCGATTATCGCGGTGGTGCAAGACAAATTTGCGCGCGGCTTTGCTCGTCGTCAGCCACTCGTCCAGGGTTTGCACGTCCGCCAGTTCAGGCACCAGATTACGCTGGCACTGTTCGCACGCACTGATCAATATCTGCTGCCAGTGCTCGCGTTTCTTGTGCAGGCGCTCGCCGGTCAATTTCACTTCGGTGCGCGCGGTGAGCAGCAGCGAAATTTTTGTCACGCCCAACTCGGTGGCTTTTTGCAATACCCAATCGAGCCGATCCCCCCGGGATAAACCAATGGCTAACTCCAGCGCTAACGGCGACTGATGATTCTCTGCAGAAAATTCTCCTACCTGCACCTCTACCTGCTTTTTATGCAGCGCCAGAATGTCTGCCTTAAATTCACCACCTTGACCATTGAATAACACCAGCTCTCGGCCTGGTTGCATCCGCAGAACTTTTGCCAGATGATGCGACGGCGCTTCTTCCAGCAACAACGTCTGCCCGCTGGCGAGCGCCTGAAATGTAAAAACTCGCGGAATTCGCATACCATTACACCCGAATCTGCCCTTACTCAGAAAGCTGCAGAGTGTAGCAAGCCAACTCGCTCACCACACCTGATGCGGCTTATAACAATAAAACGGTGCCCGCCTACAGCGAAGGAAATCGGACATGGATATAGTAACCCACGGGATACTTGGTGCACTGGTCGCACAAAGTGTCAGCCCCGCCAGAAGTGTACGCGCTGCCACAGTCATCGGATTTATCGCGGCGCTCTTACCCGATCTTGATGTACTGATTAACAGCGCGACCGACCCGCTGCTGGTCCTGGAGTATCACCGCCACTTTACCCATTCACTCCTCTTTGCACCGCTGGCGGCAATGATCATCACGCTGATAAGTGCACCGCTTTTGGCTGCCCATTTTTCCCGTCCGAAATTATTTATCCTGATTCTGCTCGCCTACAGTTCCGCGTGCCTGCTCGACGTTTGTACCAGTTACGGCACACACTTACTCTGGCCACTGATTAACGAGCCGATTGCCTTGAGTATTATTGCTGTCGTTGATCCTGTTTTTACCGGGCTCCTCGCCGTCGCCATGATAAGTGCCTGGTGGGGCCATCGCCAACACCGAGCGCAGGTTGGTTTGCTCCTGGGATTAAGCTATCTGGCATTGGGCTGGGTACAACATGAACGCGCTGCAACTGCCGCCGGCGCGCTGGCTGAAGCGCGTGGTTTGACCGCTATTGATATTCAGGTCAAGCCGACCATGGGCAATGTATTGTTGTACCGCGCCACAACCCTGGCACCGCAGCAACAGCTATATGTAGACGCGATTCGGGTAGGCATCAGGGTGCAGGTTTACCCCGGCGAACAACGTCGCCTTGTGGTCATCGATGAGCTTGTTGAGCTACCGCCTCAATCGCGGGCTTATCGCGACCTGCTGCGCTACCAACAACTTGGTGCGCCGCTTTTGGTGGCTCACAGTGAAGATCCGTGGCTGATTGGCGATGCGCGTTATGCGATGCTGCCAACGCGGGTCGATCCACTCTGGGGGCTGCGGCTTAATCCCTTGCAGCCCGATGCTGTTCCTGAATTTGTTACGCGCCGACAATTAACCCCTGCCATGCGCGAGGAATTTATCGCTATGCTGATGGGAAAAAATCTTTACTAGCAGGAGAACCTGCCGATAGGAATTTAATTATCTGTCTTAGGTAAGTGTGTATTTTCGGTAAAGCTTGTACTTTCGTTAACGCTGGTTAATATACAAGGCGCTTTGCTAACAGAGCGTAAGGAAACACCCCTTAATTAAAATAAATTTATAAAACTTAAGGACACGATTATGAAAACTATTCTCTTCTTTGATTCAATGCTAACCCCCAAAATAATTGTTTTTGTTTACTGGCTAGCGTTATTCAGCGCAACAATATCTGGATTATTCACCATGTTTTCCAGTTATGGTGGATTTTTCTCTGGCTTGGGCATTATCTTATTCGGCTGTATCGGCGCCCGGATTTGGTGTGAGCTATTAGTTGTCTTGTTTAAAATCAACGAAAACCTTAAGCGATTAGCAGATAAAGAAACAAGCGGGGTTTAAGACTCAGGCCTGGCCTCAACCTCGACACCAGTCCCAGCGTCCTTTATGAGGACGCTTTTAATATCCAGATCACCCTCGCCCACTTAGCCCTCGCAATTGTTGGCAGAAAAATGAAATTGTTTTTTGCTCACTCCACCGATTGCGGCTCTACTAACTCAACACACCCAATCCAACTCGTTTGCGTAAATAACTGAGACGCCGCGGTATAATCGGTTAAGGCATCGGCCGCCAGTAAAATCGCGCCGGCTGTCCAGGTCGTTTTTTCCAGCGGCCAGATGACTTGATCGCGAAAATTATAACCGGTCCAATAACCGCCATCCGCATCGGCCCACTGGTGCAGCCAGCTGAACAGATGCAGCGCGCGGGTCGACTGCCCTGCTGCCAGCAG
>CAYTQQ010000039.1:8451-12888 GCA_964440135.1 uncultured Cellvibrionaceae bacterium
TGACCATCTGCCGCGACAGCCCAATAAATTTCACCGCTGCTCGCTTGATAGCGCAACACAAAATCTATGGCTCGCGCCACACAGGGAAATAGTTGGATTAAAAAATCTTTATCGCCCGTCACCAAAAAATAGTGCCAGATTCCGGTAGCGATATAAGCAACAAAATTGGTTTCGCGATGATCGCGATCCAGGGGCTCGCCATTTAGATAATTGGCCCACCAACTGCCGTCGGGCAGCTGTTCTTGTGCGAGCCACTGATAGGCTTTTTGCGCAGCGGCTAATTCGCCACCAATGGTTAATCCCATGGCGGCTTCAATATGATCCCAGGGATCGGCCTTACCGCCGTCAAACCAGGGAATACAACCGTTGGTTAATTGCTGCCGGAGAATAAAGTTCACGGTGGGCCGCAACAGCTTTTCTGGAAAAAAGCCTTTACCAAGCAATAAATTTTTCATCTATGCGTCCTGTCACTGCGGCGCTGGAAGTACATCACCACACTCTTCCCGAAGATTGGATTAAGACTTTTTTCCAGGGCGCGGGTCAGCCATGGTTTGTCCATTAAATCCCACACCAGAAAACGATGGTAAGCGCGGATAATGTTTGAAGCGTCTTGTGTTTCCCACCACCAGCACTTGAGCCACCAGAAAGGCGTGTGCAGGGCATGCGCCCAATGGCGGGATAAAAATTGAAACTGGTTTTCTTCAATATCTTTACGCAGCGCTTGCGCATTGAAGATACGCAGATGACCCCCATCGACTTGATGATATGCGCTGCTCAAACGCCAACATATTTTTTCCGGCCAGGAGCGCGGAACACTAACAGCGAGCAACCCTCCCGGTTTAAGTACGCGCTGAATTTCAGCCAGTACGGTGTGGTAATCCGTCAGGTGTTCCAACACTTCACTGCACACAACCTTATCGAAGGTCGCATCGGCAAAGGGCAATCGCGCTGCATTCGCCTGCGCTAAATACACAACCTTCGCTGCGGCTTGTGCTTGAAACGGTGCAAAACGGTCCGCCGTGGTTTGCAGATCATTGCGATTGAGATCAACGCCGATAGCCGTAATCTTTTCGCGCAGCGCCATATCAATAATATGGCGGCCCTCGCCGCAACCGAGATCCAGTACACAGTCATCGGTGTGGATGGGAAAATAGCGGTAATCAATGGTCAGCATTATGTTCCTGCCCACCGACAAGCACAGGATTTACGCGCTTATTTTCTGCGCCCGATTGCGTTATTACCTGAGTGCGGTAGTAATCCGTCAGCTCACGGGCGACAACCGACCAGCTGAAGCGTTGGACGATACGTTCACGCCCCGCTTGTGCCAGCGTCTTACGACGATCAGGATCGCGCAGTAATGTTTGCACCGCGCAAACAAGTGCATTGACATCACCGGCTTTCACTAACACTGCCGCATCCCCAACGACTTCCGGCAAGGCGCCGCCGTCACTGCAAATCAAAGGCACGCCACAGGCCAGGGCTTCACCGGCAGGCAAACCAAAACCTTCGTAAAGAGATGGCACAACAGCGATAGTGGCCGCTGCGTAGTGTGCAACCAATTCGGTGCTGCTCAATCCACTGCGAAAAGAAACTTTGTCGGTTAAACCAAGCGAGTGCAGTTCGCGCTCGGTTATGCCTTCCGGTTTCAATTTCCCGATTACCAATAGCGTCAGTTCCGGAAATTCGGTTTGTAAATCCGCTAAGGCGCGCAGCAAGACGGATAAACCTTTGAGCGGCTGATCCGATGATGCCGTGGTAATTAATTGCAGGGACTGGCGCGGTATGTCGGGCTGCGGTTTAAATAATTCCGTATCAATACCATTGGCAATCACGCAGGTTTGGGTCGCGGGTCGGCCAAAGGCTGTGGCAATATCTGCTCGTGACTGCTCAGAAACCGTCACTACATGACGCAGTTGCCGCACGACTTTTTTCTGCATGCCAAGAAAACTGTACCAACGACGCACCAGCAGACGATGGCCCCAGTTAAGTGCTGCAGCCAAGGCTAATTCGCGGTCGCGGGTGATGGGATGGTGCACTGTCGCCACCACGGGCAATCCCTGCCGCTGCAAATTCAAAAGGCCGTAACACAAGCTCTGGTTATCGTGTACCACGTCATAGGTACAGCCCTGTTGTGCAAAATAGGTTTGCAGCCGTCGGCCAAAGGTATAGGGCTCGGCAAACCCGCCCGTGAGCATGGTCCACCATTCGTATACGTCCGTGAATGAGCGCAGATGGCGCAAACGCAAAGCTCTCACATGATTGGACGCGGCGTATAAATCGAGGCTGGGCAATTTAATCAGGCGCACCCGTTCATCCAGTTCGGGATAGGGTGGGCCAGAAATAACGTCCACCTGATGTCCGGCTTCGGTCAGCGCTTTACTGAGATAGTAAAGATAAATGCCCTGCCCGCCCACATGGGGATGACTGCGATAACCCAATAGACAAATTCGCAGTCCGGGATAATGTGTAGTGGTAGACCTGAGGGATAGAAAGGAATTCAAGTGGCGCTTTCCGCTGAACCAAATCATAAATGTTGGAGTCTTTATTGAAGACCGTTGTGCCCCATTATAGGGGTGAGCCGACCGGTGAACCAAACCCGCTACCGATTCGATCGCGATTAGGTATTCTCGCTGCAAGCCTTCGCCGGAAGCCGTAGATAAATCGTGGATTAAGCGCTACCCACTGCGACTAACGACGACTAAACGTAGGCGCGCCAGGGATTATTGGATAGAATCCCGGCCTTATTCGGCTAAGCGTTCGCTTGTCGCCGCCTTATTTCCTCGCCATTAACGGATTTTCTTGTGATTTCTACCGCCAATATCACCATGCAATTTGGGGCTAAACCCCTTTTCGAAAATGTTTCGGTCAAATTTAATAGCGGCAACCGCTACGGTCTGATCGGTGCCAACGGCAGTGGTAAATCTACCTTTATGAAAATTCTTGGGCGCGATCTGGAGCCTACCGGTGGGCAGGTGATGCTTGAGCCTGGGGTACGTCTGGGGAAATTAAAGCAGGATCAATTTGCCTATGAAGAGTTTACCGTGCTTGATACGGTCATCATGGGCCACGCTGAACTGTGGGAAATCAAATCCGAGCGCGATCGCATTTACGATTTACCGGATATGACGGAAGCCGACGGCATGCGTGTAGCAGATCTCGAAGTGCAGTTCGCCGAACTCGATGGCTACACCGCCGAAGCCCGGGCTGGTGAGCTGCTGCTCGGCCTGGATATTCCCCTGGAGTTACACCAGGGCCCGATGAGCGCGGTTGCTCCGGGCTGGAAGTTGCGCGTGCTACTGGCCCAGGCACTGTTTGCCGACCCCGATGTACTGCTGCTCGACGAACCGACCAACAACCTGGATATCAACACCATTCGCTGGCTGGAAGAAGTTCTTACGCAGCGCAACAGCACCATTATTATTATTTCGCACGACCGCCACTTCCTGAACAGCGTGTGTACCCATATGGCGGATCTTGATTACGGCGAACTGCGGGTTTACCCCGGCAATTATGACGATTACATGCTGGCGTCCACCCAGGCGCGTGAAAAACTGGTCCATGAAAATGCCAAAAAGAAAGCCCAGATTGCCGACCTGCAAGCCTTTGTCAGCCGCTTTTCTGCCAACGCTTCCAAAGCCAAACAGGCTACCTCGCGCGCGCGGCAGATAGACAAAATCAAACTGGAAGATATCAAACCGTCGAGCCGGGTCAGCCCCTACATTCGCTTTACACAAAACAAAAAATTGCACCGCCAGGCGGTGACCGTAGAACAATTAACCAAAGCCTTTGATAAACCACTGTTCACTGATTTCAGTATGCAGATAGAAGCCGGTGAGCGCGTTGCCATCATCGGCCCTAACGGCGCCGGTAAAACCACGTTGTTGCGCTGCATTTATGGCGACCTGCAGCCCGATGCGGGTCGGGTTAAATGGGCCGAGCAGGCAGAAATTGGTTATCTTGCGCAGGATCACGCAGCCGATTTTGCGGATGATATGACCTTGTTTGAGTGGATGAAACAGTGGACCACCGGCGACGAACAACTGGTCCGCGGTGCACTCGGGCGCATGCTGTTTTCCAGTGACGACGTCAAAAAATCCGTGAAAGTTATTTCCGGTGGTGAGCAAGGCCGTATGCTGTTTGGCAAACTCAGCCTGATCAACCCCAATGTTATTTTGATGGATGAGCCCACCAATCACCTGGATATGGAATCCATTGAGGCGCTCAACCTCGCGCTGGAAAATTATCCCGGCACCTTGATATTTATCAGTCACGATCGCGAATTTGTATCGTCTCTGGCGACCCGGATTATCGATCTGCAGCCCAGTGGGCTGGTGGACTTTCAGGGCAATTACGAGGATTACTTGCGCAGTCAGGGTATTTTTTAAGCGGCCATTGAGTAAACAAAAAGCCCGCTTAATCGCGGGCTTTTTGCATTTT
>CAYTQQ010000039.1:12988-14783 GCA_964440135.1 uncultured Cellvibrionaceae bacterium
CCAGGAATAATTGTGGTCACTGCATCATGATCGAGAATCCAGCGCATCGCCATCTGCGCCATGGTGTAATTTTCCGGCACCATTTGCTCGAGCGTACGCACCAACTCGACACCTCGTTCAAACGGAATACCCGCAAAAGTTTCACCCACATTAAAAGCTTGCCCATCGCGGTTATAGTTGCGATGGTCGGTATCCGCAAAGCGCGTTTTCTCCGTAAATTTTCCACTTAGCAATCCACTGGCTAAAGGTAAACGTACAATGACGCCTACACCTTTTTCTTTGGCTTGCGGCAACAATTCATCGACCAGTTTCTGTCGAAAAATATTAAAGATCACTTGCAGAGATGTCAGCCCATCTTGCTGAGCACAGAGCAGACCTTCCTCCACAGTTTCCACGCTGGCACCAAAATAGCGAATCAATCCTTCTTGCTGCACGGTGCGCAGCCAATCAAAAATTTCTCCCCGCTGCATAACCGCCGCGGGAATACAGTGCAGCTGCAATAAATCGATGGTTGATGTCTGCAAGCGATCCTGAGCGCGCTTGATGGAAGCGCGCAAATTATCCAGCGAATATGCGTCGGGATAAACATCACCACCACGCCCGTACTTGGTGGCGATAAAGGGACGCTGCGGTTGCGCTGCAAAATAGTTACCTAAATAACGTTCGCTGGCACCGTTGCCGTACACATCCGCTGTATCAAAAAAACTCAGCTGTTGATCAAGTGCCGTGGCAATAATCTCTTCAACCGTGGCCGGCGCGATAGGACCGAAATCCCCACCAAATTGCCAGCAGCCTAACCCGACTTCGCTGACGTCAATATTGCTGTTACCTAATTTGCGACTTTGCATGGAGGTCCTCACGACTTTGCGCTCAATGTATTTTTTGGAGATCATAGGTTAAGGTCGAGGCTATCCTAGCAGAAAAAGCCCTGCGCTCATGCGCCACTTACCTTTATTTTCTTTTCTCGTTTCAAACGTTTTTTGTTACGCAATCACACTATCTGAGAAGGGTATCCGTGAACAAAACCAAAACTCCTCTGACAGCAAAGACCGCCGACAAATACGATTTGTATCAGCGCAGCGTGCAATCGGCCGAGTTCGAAATTGATTTTTTCCACCGTATATTCCGCAGCCGGCGCGCGCGCACGCCCCATACAATGCGCGAAGACTTCTGCGGCACAGCGTTATTAACAAGTGCCTGGGTTGAGAGCAATCGCAACCGCTACGGTGTTGGTGTAGACCTTGACCCTGACGTCCTGGCCTGGGGCATGGAACACAACGTCAATCCCTTGGGCGCCGCCAGTGAGCGCGTTAAATTATTGCAGCAGGACGTAAGAGCACCGAGCGGCCAGCGCTTTGATATTGTTAACGCCATGAACTTCAGTTACTGGATTTTTAAAACCCGTGATGAAATGCGTGATTATTTTAAGCGCGTGCACCGCTCTCTGGTGAAGGATGGCCTATTTTTTCTCGATGCTTACGGTGGTCTGGATGCGCCGCAGGAAATACGGACGTCACGACGTATACGCGGCGGCTTTACCTACGTCTGGGAGCATACAAGCTTTAACCCGATCAACCACGACCTGCTGTGTCACATCCACTTTGAATTTAAAGATGGTTCGCGCTTACGCAAAGCATTTACTTACGATTGGCGCTTGTGGTCGTTACCGGAAATCAAAGAACTACTACTGGAGGCCGGTTTTTCTGATGTGATTATCCACTGGGAAAACAACGACAAATATCGCCCTGCCACCCTCGCTGAAAACCAACCGGCATGGATAGCGTTTTTAGCCGCA
>CAYTQQ010000039.1:14883-20382 GCA_964440135.1 uncultured Cellvibrionaceae bacterium
AGAGATTACCTACCCACCTAACGCACGCTTTGCACCAGCATTAACACAATAAAGAGCGGGCAGATAAAGCGAACATAAATCGGCCAGACGCGCCAGAAGATACTGCGCGCGATGGCCGGATTTTCCGCGCGCATTTGCTCCAACACGCTGTTGCGAAACAGTATCCAGCCAGCAAATAAGCACAACGCGAGACCCAGTAATGGTTGGCTGTAGCGCGTCGTTAACGCAACGACGCCGTCAAACAATAAATCCATGTTCATAATCAGGACGAGACTGACCAAAAAAATCAAACCGCCAATAGTGATCGCGCTGGTCGTGCGGGTTACACGGGTTTTTTCTACGGTAACGGAAACCGGTACTTCAAGCATCGAAATGGAAGAAGTCAGTGCGGCAATCGTCATCAGCGCAAAAAAAGCGAGGCTCACTAGAATCCCCGTCACACCCATGTTGTCAAACAGCGCAGGCAACACCTGCAACACTAAGCCGGGACCAGCAACCAGCTCGCCGTTGTCGGCAAAGATAGCAATGCCTTGGGCTTGAGCCACGTACATGGTGGGAATAATCAGCAGGCCAGCGGTAAAGGCCACGCTGGTGTCAAGCAGCGCCACCGCTGCACCGAGCCGTGGCAGAGGGTCGTGAATACCCTTGTGCGATGCTTGCTGTTTGACGTCGGACCGTGCTTGTTGATTTAAATAGGAGCCGTACACCAACATGACACCGACACCGAGCGAGAGCGAAAAAAATGCCTGGCTCATGGCACTGAGCAGCAGGCCGGGATCACTCAACCGGGAAATATCGGGCAAGAGGTACAGACGCAAACCCGTCAGCGCGCCCGGCAAAGTCATGACGTAGATAATCAGCAGGACCAGAATAATCACCAACATAGGCATCAGCCGCGTGGACCAGCGTTCGATCCCGTCACTGACACCCCGGGCGACAATATAAATCGTCAGCAGCGAAAAAATTGCGCAGACAAATATATCCCGCAATACCGACGCCTGCGCCAGCCACAACTCCACACTCGACCAACCGGCCAGCTGCGCCCCCGCCTGGAAAAATTTGCTCAGCATCCAGCCTGCAACAACGGCGTAAAAGCTGAGAATAAAACTGGCCGTTAGTACGCCCGTATAACCCACCACGCTGCCGACCTTCCGCATAAATGGACGGTGACCCAGCGAATGCAGGGCGGTAACAATATTGGCTTTACCGTGGCGGCCGATCATGAGTTCGGCCATTAACGCCGGATAGGCAAGCACAAAGGCGAGCACCAGATAAGCAACCAGGAAAGCACCGCCGCCGTTACTGGCGGCCTGGGTCGGGAAACCCCAGATATTGCCCAAGCCTACCGCCGAGCCGACCGCGGCCATGACAAAGCCAAACGTGGAGGTAAATTGCGGACGTATTTCGGCCATGGGAAAACGCCTGATGAGAATTATTGTAGGTCGGATTATAGGCAGAAAGGTTCAGTTGACCCAACCGCGCCGCGTGACGAATACAGCAGCAGGAAAACGAAAATAAATACAAACGCCGGAGAACAGGAATCAGCAGCGCAATAACAGCGCCGCCAATAGGAACTAGCTGCTACTGGCCTGCAGGATTTCGCGCGCATGCGCCAGCGATTGCTCGGTCAGTTGCGCCCCGCCCAACATGCGCGCAATCTCCTCGACTTTGGCCTCGCCTTCCAAAATCCCCAGGCTGGATGCAGCGCTGTTTTTGCTCGCGGTTTTAGTGACCTGTAAATGTTGATGGCCTTTGCTCGCCACCTGGGCCAGATGGGTCACACAAATCACCTGGCCTCTATTGCCCAATTGACGCAGCAGCCTGCCCACCACATCGGCGGTTGCACCACCGATACCGACATCCACCTCATCAAATACCAGGGTCGGGATCGCAGAGGTTTGCGCCGTAACCACCTGGATAGCCAGACTGATGCGTGATAACTCACCACCGGAAGCCACCTTGCCCAACGAGCGTGGTGGCTGCCCCGGGTTGGTGCTGATCAAAAACTCCACCTCTTCCAGACCGTGGATTCCGGGCTTGTCGGTGAGCGGAATCAAGCTGACCAGCAAGCGGGCATTTTCCATCGCCACCGCCTGCAGTTGGGCATTGACCTGTTTAGCCAGTTTCACCCCGGCTTTCTGACGATGGCCGGACAGGGTTACCGCCAACGCTTTAAACTGCCGCTCCGCCTCTTCAACCTGCTGCGCCAACTGATCGAGTCGCGCATCACCGCCTTGCAGCTCTTCCAGCTCGCGCCTGAGAGATTCAATCAACGCCGATAATTCCTGCGGATGGATGCGGTGTTTGCGCGCTATGTCATAGATGGTCGAGAGGCGCTCTTCCACCACCAGAAGCCGCTCCGGATCCAGTGCAAAATCATCAATGTGATGGTCGATCTCGCGTTGGGCTTCCTCAATTTGAATCTGAGCAGTGATTAGCAGCTGTTCGGCTTCTTGCAGAGCCCGGGTCTTCTCCGGCATATCCCGCAAGATATGCAGCGCGCGATGCAAATTAATCGCCAGCCCCTGCTCATCGTCACTGCAGATCGCTGCCAGTTGCTGGCTGCCACGCAGGATATCTTCGGCATTAGCCAGCGTGCGCTGCTCATTTTCCAACTGCTCCAGCTCATCAGGCTGGAGGTTTAATTGCTCCAGTTCCCTTACCTGATAACTTAAAAGCTGATAGCGAGCACTTACTTCGGCGGCGTTATCGCGCAGCTGTTGATAGTGGGTTAACCGACTTTGCCATTCGCGATACGCCTGCCGCACTTGCTGCGCCAGCTCCACCTGCCCGGCAAATTCATCGAGCAGCCGTCGGTGGGTATCTTTTAATAACAGCGACTGGTGCTCATGCTGGCTGTGAATATCGATGAGCATTTCGCCCAGACTGCGCAGCTGCTGCAAAGTGGCGGGCTGGCCGTTGATATAAGCCCGGGATTTGCCTTCGGCACTGATTACCCGCCGCAACAGACATTCGGTTGGGGCATCTTCCAGTAAGAGATCATGCTCTTTTAACCACTTGCTCGCCCGACTGATGTTGCTGATATCAAAACTGGCGCTGATATCGGCGCGCTGGGTATCTTTACGCACCCGTTGGCCGTCAGCCCGGTCACCCAGGGTCTGCCCCAGCGCATCCAGCACGATTGATTTCCCCGCCCCGGTTTCACCCGTAATCACGGTCATGCCCGGTTTCAGATCGAGCTCGAGATGATCAACCAGGGTGAAATTGCGGATAGCCAAATGAATGAGCATGACAGCCTCTCTTCCACTGCGCTAAAGCGCAGGGCAATAAAAAGCGCGGGACGCGCGCGTGCTTCGGTTTATCTGGTTATTTATACAGGTTTTTTTCCTCATGGAATAGTCACTTTTAGCGCCCCGGCTTAATCGTATTTCTCTGGCAGCAAAATTGGCGCCGGGTCTTGAATCCCGCCACCCTAGCCCCATATACGCCACACGTGATTTTTACCGCAGCAGAGTAGCTGCACCAGCAAAACCTATGGAGGCCAGTGTGGCGAACGAAGACACTCAAGATTTCTCTCAGACTGAAGTTAACGACCAGGTCGGTGACGCAGCGCAAACCCCTCAGGACCAAGACGTCACTCTCGAAAGCTTGCAGGCGCAACTGGCCACTTTATCAGCGGCGTTTGAAGCGGCAAAAGAACAGTCGTTGCGCTCCCAGGCCGAGGCCCAAAATGCTCGGCGCCGGGCTGAGCAAGATGTTGAAAAAGCACACAAATTTGGCCTTGAGCGGATCGTCAACGACCTCCTGCCCGTGGTGGACAACCTCGAGCGGGCGCTGGCGACCACGGCCGACGCCGATGCCGCGCTGGCACCCTTTATTGAAGGCATTCAATTAACACTCAAGTCTTTCCTGGATGCGCTGGCGCGTCATCAGGTGGCAGTGGTTGATCCGCAAGGCGAGCCGTTTGATCCGCAATTTCATGAAGCGGTATCAGCGCTGCCGAACCCGGACGTTGAGCCTAATACGGTCATTAATGTTTTCCAGAAAGGTTATACGCTTAATGGTCGCCTGATTCGCCCCGCGATGGTGGTCGTAGCAAAAGGGGAATAACCCCATTTTTTGTAATGAATTTTACTTTTCAGTCTTGAAATCAGCGGCCCAGCGCCAATATAGAAACCAACTGTAACCCGGACCCCAAACAGGTTCGGAACCTGGCATCGAGCAGGCCGCAGCAACTTTAAACCGATTTACCGCAAGCGCTCTCACCAGCAACCGGCGGAAAGCAATTCAGGAGACATTTTATGGGCAAGATTATCGGTATCGACTTGGGCACCACCAATTCCTGCGTATCCGTCATGGAAGGTGGAAAATCCCGCGTCATCGAAAATGCTGAGGGCGACCGCACTACCCCGTCGATCATCGCGTTTACTAACGATGACGAAATTCTGGTGGGTCAGAGCGCCAAGCGCCAATCAGTGACCAACCCGCACAACACCCTCTACGCCGTGAAGCGTTTGATCGGCCGTAAGTTTAAAGACGACGTTGTTCAAAAAGACATTTCCATGGTGCCCTATAAAATTGTAGCGGCCGACAATGGTGATGCCTGGGTAGAAGTAAAAGGCGATAAAAAAGCACCGCCCCAAATTTCTGCCGAAGTACTCAAGAAAATGAAAAAGACGGCTGAGGATTATCTGGGCGAGCCAGTGACCGAAGCGGTTATTACAGTTCCGGCTTACTTTAACGACTCCCAGCGTCAAGCGACCAAAGACGCAGGTCGCATTGCCGGCTTGGATGTGAAGCGCATTATCAACGAACCGACCGCTGCCGCGCTGGCCTACGGCCTGGACAAAGCGCAAGGTGATCGCACTATTGCCGTCTATGACCTCGGCGGTGGTACTTTTGATATTTCTATCATCGAAATTGCCGACGTAGATGGCGAGCACCAATTCGAAGTGCTGTCGACCAACGGCGACACTTTCCTCGGCGGTGAAGATTTCGACATGCGCTTGATCGAATTCCTGGCTGACTCGTTCAAGAAAGATACCGGCATTGATCTGCACAACGACCCGCTGGCTTTGCAGCGTCTGAAAGAAGCGGCAGAGAAAGCCAAGATCGAATTGTCGTCAGCACAGCAAACCGAAGTGAACCTGCCTTACATCACAGCAGATGCGACCGGGCCAAAACACCTGGTTGTAAAACTGACGCGCTCCAAGCTGGAATCCTTGGTAGAAGAGTTGGTTACTCGTTCGATCGAGCCGGTTAAGCAAGCAATCAAAGATTCCGGCATTTCGATCAGCGATATCGACGATATCATTCTGGTCGGTGGTCAAACCCGTATGCCACTGGTTCAAAAAACCGTGGCTGACTTCTTCGGTAAAGAGCCACGTAAAGACGTAAACCCCGATGAAGCCGTTGCCATGGGCGCAGCGATTCAGGGTGCGGTTCTGGCCGGTGATGTAAAAGACGTATTGTTGCTCGACGTAACACCGCTGACCCTGGGTATCGAAACCATGGGCGGCGTGGCGACTCCGCTGATTG
>CAYTQQ010000040.1:0-8408 GCA_964440135.1 uncultured Cellvibrionaceae bacterium
AAAATGCCCATTTTTCTATCTATATCCGTAACTTAGACGTTGTTTATGTTATAGCACTTTAACTCAAGCCTGCAACAAACCGGCGCGTATGTAAACAGCTAAAAAGACCGTATAATGCACCGCACTTGAAGCGATCCTGCTAACTTATTAATTCCCATAGAAAAAATGCCGACCAAAAAATCTATTTTATGTGTATTTTTCTGGCTGTTACTGTCGGGTTTTAGCCTTACCTTGGTAACGCTGGGCGGCATGTATCTTTATTTGAGTCCCAACCTGCCCTCGGTCGAAAGCCTGAAGCAGGTTAAATTACAGACCCCTTTACGGGTTTATTCAAGGGACAATAAATTAATTGGTGAATTTGGTGAGCAACGTCGCAGTCCGTTGCGCTTTGAAGAGATCCCGCCCTTATTTATCAAGGCTTTATTGGCCGCTGAAGACGCTGACTTCTATAGCCATCATGGCGTTTCCCTGAAAGGTCTGTTGCGCGCCGGTTCACAATTATTGCAAACCGGACAGATTCAATCGGGCGGCAGCACCATCACTATGCAGCTGGCAAGGGACTTTTTTCTGAGCCGAAAACAAGTTTTTTCGCGCAAGTTCAATGAAATCTTACTTTCTTTCCAAATTGAGCAGCAGCTCACAAAAGAAGAAATACTCGAGCTGTTTAGCAATAAGATGTTCTTCGGCAACCGTGCTTATGGCATTCAAGCGGCGGCGCAAATTTATTACGGCAAGAACGCCGACGAGCTGTCTGTGGCCCAATATGCGACCATCGTCGGCTCACTGAAGGCGCCCTCAGCTTACAACGCGATAGCCAACCCCCGCCGCGCCTTAATCCGCCGGGACTGGATTCTCGGGCGCATGCTCAAGCTGGGCTATATCGATCAAACAACCCATGACGAAGCCATCCAGGAATCGATCTTTACTCGCTATCACGGCCTCGCTCTCGATCTTTATGCCCCCTACGTGGCTGAGGTAGCGCGCCAGGAAGCGATCGATCTTTTTGGCCATGCGGCCTACACCGATGGTTACCGGATCTACACCACGGTCGACAGCGAACTGCAAGCCACTGCGCAGGCAGCCGTGATCCAAGGCTTACTGGATTACGATGCTCGTCATGGCTATCGCGGTCCGGAACAGCGACTTGAAGAATCTACCGATGCCGAACTTAAAGACTGGCAGGAAAAATTGCGCAGCATGCCAGCGCTGGGAGGGCTGGAGCCGGTCGCGGTGATCGAGGTCGCCGAGCAGTCGGTGCGGGTGATGACAGAATTTGGAACCACCCTCGAGCTAGGTTGGGATCAAGGGCTATCCAGTGCCCGGCCTTACATTACAGAAGATGCGCGCGGCCCCTCGCCTAAAACCGCTGGCGAGTTCCTCCAGGTGGGTGACGTCGTCCGGATCCACAGAGATGAAGACGGCAAAGCGCATTTAAGCCAGGTGCCGGATGCCCAGGCAACGCTGGTGGCATTGGACCCGCAAAGCGGTGCCATTCGCTCCCTGGTGGGCGGCTTTGATTTTCGCCAGAGCCATTTCAATCGGGCGGCTCAGGGCGCACGCCAACCCGGCTCAAGCTTTAAGCCATTTTTCTACGCGGCTGCCCTGGAAAATGGATTTACGCCGGCATCAGTTATCAATGATGCGCCCATCGTGATCGAGAATACCGCCACAGGCGTTACCTGGCGCCCCGAGAATGATGGCGGCACTTTTTCTGGACCCACGCGTTTACGTCAGGCCCTCTTCCGTTCGCGCAACCTGGTCTCTATCCGGATTCTGCGCAGCGTTGGGATTCCCGTAGCCATTCAGAGCCTCGAGCGTTTTGGTTTTGATACCGGTAATTTCCCACGCGACCTGACGCTGGCTTTGGGAAGCCATGCCTTAACCCCACTGCAAATGGCCACGGGTTATGCCACGTTTGCCAATGGCGGCTACAAGGTAGATGCGCATTTAATTAGCCATATCGAAAACGAACGCGGCGAAGTGGTATATACCACCAGTGCTCCGCCGGTTTGTCGCGAGTGCGAGCAAGCGGATCTTGCACGCCAGGCACTCACCCCTGAGGAACCCGTGGCGTTCACACCATTTGAAGCGCTAACGAGTGAGCCCGCGCAACCTATTGATAGCACCCCTTATGCCCCCCGCATAATGGATGAGCGCGTGGCTTATATCATGGATTCCATGCTCAAAGATGTGGTCCAGCGCGGTACTGGACGGCGCGCCCGCGTACTGGAGCGCCGGGATCTCGCGGGCAAAACCGGTACCACCAACGGCCCGCGCGATACCTGGTTTGCTGGCTATAACCCGGATATGGTGGCAATAACGTGGATCGGCTTTGACAATAATTCGCTCCTGGGGAAAAACGAATACGGCGGCCCCACCGCCCTGCCAATCTGGATCAACTTTATGCGCGTTGCTCTAGCGGGCAAGCCGGATAAAGTTCAGTCTCAACCAGACGGCATAGTGACCGTGCGTATTGATCCGGAAACAGGACGACGCGCCGAGCCGGGCGACCCTGATGCGATTTTTGAGATCTTTCTCGCAGAAGACGTTCCAGCCATGGGAACTGCGACAGACAACTCATCGACGACCGATGATTTCTTACCGAGTGAGCTTTTCTAATTAGCAACAACCCGAATGGCGTAGGGCGTACGAACTTGCAACACCAGGGGCTTATGCCCCTGCTTGACCGCCGCAGACTGACTGCGATTGGTTATCCACCCCGCCACTTCTACTTGCTTACCTTGCCATTGCTGCCAGGAATCGACCTCGAAGTAGCGCTTGTCGGCAGCAGCGATTTTAAGCACCACAGCACCATCCAACTCAATCCAGATATCCTTCCGCCCGGAAATGGTGACGACCCTGCCGGTCACTCGTTTAAAACCCGTGTCACGCAAGGTTAGCGAGGCAGCAGACTGCGCAGCCCAGAAGGGATCACGCCAAACGCCTTTCAGCTGTTCACGGCCCAGTTGTTCCTGACGCGCGAGACAATCGGCGTGGGCTAAATTAGGTGGCACGCCGATATGAAACGCCAAGCCCCGATCCAACAGATGAACGGCCAAACTTTGACCTTTACTGTTATAGGCATGAGCCAGCAGGCGCCCGTAACGATCTGTGCGCTGCTCATCAAATTCCAGCCGGATACGTCCATCGGTAAAAAATGCCGTAGCGGCACGGGTTGCCGCTACGGCCTGAGATTCGGCGCGGCGGTGCTGCCCCTCGATTTCCGGGGCATTAATGCCGATGATGCGCACCCGACGACCATCCGCCAGGCGCACCGTATCGCCATCAGACACCTGCTTGATTTTTACGACCTCATCAATTCGCGTCGCAGGACATGCGGCCCACACGGCAGCACTACACAGGCCGAAAGAAAGGATGAGTGCCGGTTTTAGCAGGCGAAAAAAAACGCCGGGAGTTTGCGCTCGCGGCGTTTTTACAGGGATCATAAAAACGTCCCGGTTATTTCTTGGCACCAATACGGGTGCTGAAACGCTTGGTAAAGCGATCGATACGACCACCGGTATCTACCATCTTTTGCTTACCGGTATAAAAGGGGTGGCACTCACTGCACACATCGACGTGAAAATCCTGGCCGAGGGTCGAGGCTGTTTTAAACGTGTTTCCGCAACTGCAGTTAACAGTTACTGGCACGTAATTAGGATGAATTTCTGGTTTCATGATTAAAGGCCTTGTCGTGTTTAGTGCCGCCACCCGAGCGCTTCTGTCGGGCACCGCACAACGGTTAGTAAAACGGCTGATTTTGGGAGCGGGGATGGTACCAGAAAAAATATCGAAAACAAGCAAAAAGTAATCAACTGCACCAGTCGCTGCTTCTAAGCCTCCCTGTACAATCTTAGCAGTTAAGTTACCGCGCCGCCCCGCAGGGACACTATCGCTTCTTATGTCCAAACCCTACTTATGCGTTATGCTTCGTCACCCGAAAATCACGCGACCTTTGACGCTTCAATAGCCTAATGCATAACGTAGACTGATACACGATGACCTCTCCGGTGTACCTTAAACTCGCCATTCCCGCTCCGCTGCGCCGTCACTTTGACTACCTGCCGCCAGTCGGGATTACGGCGGAAACCCTGCAGCAGTGGCAACCGGGAATGCTGGTGCGCGTACCCTTTGGCCAACAAGAGGTCGTGGGAGTATTGCTGGAGAAAAACTCAAGCAGCACCGTGGCCGCCCATCAGCTCAAACCCGCCATCGCCGTAATAGAACAACAACCCACCCTTGCCGCTGATGTAATGGTGCTCTGCTCCTGGGCGGCAGAGTATTATCAATGCCCTCCGGGAGAAGCTTTCCATACGGCGCTGCCGGTGCTCTTACGCCAAGGTGAACCCGCCCTGTTACGCGGCGAAACCTGTTACCGCCTGACCACCGAAGGCAAGGGATTACCCACGGGCGCACTCAAGCGTGCGCCCCGGCAGGCGGCACTGCTCGACCTCTTGCAAAGCCGGGATTACCTGTCGCGCACTGAACTGGATGCTCTGGGTATCTCGTTAACCCACATCAACACCCTGATAAAGAAAAACGTGGCAGAGTCGTTTGAATTGGTGGCCGAGGCGACTGTCCCCGCACAGACTCTACGGGAGCAGCCGCTGATGCTCAGCGAAGAGCAGGCCACCGCATTGGAGCGCATCACCTTCCATAACTTCCAGGTCAGCCTCCTGGATGGCGCCACCGGCAGCGGTAAAACAGAAATTTACCTGCAGGCCATTACCGAGGTGCTCAACGCCGGCAAGCAGGCGCTGGTATTAGTACCGGAAATTGGCCTAACCCCGCAAACCCTCGCCCGCTTTCAACGTCGCTTCGCCCTGCCCATTGTTGCGCTTCACTCCGGCATGACGGATCGGGAACGACTGGAAGCCTGGCTTAAAGCACGCAGTGGCGCCGCCCGAATTATCATCGGAACACGCTCGGCAATTTTTACACCACTGGCCGAGCCGGGCATCATTATTATTGACGAAGAGCACGATGGCTCTTTTAAACAGCAGGATGGTTTTCGTTATTCCGCCCGCGATCTGGCTGTGGTGCGGGCCAAACACCTGGATATTCCACTGCTACTGGGATCAGCCACGCCCTCCCTCGAAACACTTTTCAATGCCACCACGGGTCGCTACCAGCACCTGCGCTTGACGCACAGGGCAGGCAATGCGCGCAAGCCCGAAATCCAGCTTTTGGATATTCGCGCCAAAACACTGCACGAAGGTTTTGCGCCCGAAACACTGGCGGCCATCGCAACGGAAATCAGCGCGCGCAATCAGGTGTTGGTTTTTCTTAACCGCCGAGGCTACGCACCCACCCTCGAATGCCACGACTGCGGCTGGCTGGCCAGCTGCAATCACTGCGATACCCGCATTACCTTGCACCAGATGCCGCAACACCTGCATTGTCACCACTGCGGTCATCAACGACCGGTACCGCGCCGCTGCCCCGCGTGTCACAGCAGCCAGCTGAATCCGTTGGGGCAGGGCACGGAACGCAGCGAAGCAGCGCTGCAACAGGCTTTTCCGCAGACGCGTGTCCTGCGTGTCGATCGCGACTCAACCCGGACGCGCAACGCGATGAACAACCTTTTAACGGAAGTGCACAGCGGCGAGCCGTGTATTTTGGTCGGTACCCAGATGCTGGCAAAAGGCCATCATTTTCCGGATGTCACGCTCGTAGTCATTATTGATGCAGACGCCGGCTTGTTCAGTACCGATTTTCGCGGCCCGGAACGCATGGGTCAGCTGTTGTTACAAGTGGCGGGACGTGCCGGACGCGCCGAAAAGCCGGGGCGGGTTATCCTGCAAAGCCATCACGTCGAACACCCCTTGGTACAGACGCTGATGTTTGAGGGCTACCATGCCTTTGCCGAGTGTATTTTGCACGAGCGCCAAATAACTCACCTGCCGCCCTATCGTTACCTCGCGCTGCTGCGAGCCGAAAGTAAGCGCCCAGAATTGGCGATGGAGTTTTTGCGTCTGGCTCGACACCTGGCGGAACAGGTGCAAGCTGCCAGCCCCGCCCTGCACTACCTCGGCCCACTACCGGCGATGCTGGAGCGACGCGGTGACCGCTTTCGCTATCAGTTACAATTTAATAGCGCGCAGCGGAAACCGCTCCAACGGCTGTTAAAACAACTGGCGTTGCAACTGGAACAAGAGGCGATTAGCAAACGGGTGCGCTGGGCCATTGATGTCGACCCTCAGGAAATGGGTTGATGATTGGGCCGCGCAAAATTTCCGCAAGAGGTGAAGTAGTGACTAGCTCCAAACAGCTGAGTACAATTGCGCCCTCTTTGCACTGCAAGCCGGTAGAGTAACCATCAGTTATTAGCATGTCTCGAGATTACGCCAAGAAAAGTCGCCCTCAAAACCGCCGTCGCGCCCCTGCCAAACGCCAGCTGCCGGGCTGGTTGTGGCTGTTTGTCGGCGGAATTTTGGGTGCCTTCGCAACCTTCCTGGTGTATTTATGGGGGATCGCCCCCCCGCCTTCCAAATCAACAGAGAAGAAATCCCAACCTGCTTCCAAACAGCAGGCCAACGACGAAACCCCTAAGCCGCGATTCGATTTTTATAAATTGCTGCAGGAAAGCGAAGTCATTGTACCGGCCACTGATCCGCCGCGTCCCGCCGACGGTGGGCGCTCCACACCGACGGTAACAGCGGCCGAAGAATACGTGCTGCAGGTTGGCTCCTTTGCCAACCAGGCTGACGCTGATCGTTTGCGGGCACAGTTAATTCTGCTCAATCTCGATGCGCGCATTGAGCAGGTTTCCATTCGTGGCGGTGAAATCTGGCATCGCGTCATGGTTGGCCCCTTCACCGATCAAGAGCGTCTCAATAACGCCCGCTCAACCTTGGTGAACAACCAGTACAACGCGCTGATGCTAAAGCGCGCCAAACAATAAACGGTTACCCAACGCACCAATTCAATCAGCGCGCTTGAAATTAGCGCGCCTGCCCCCACCTTCTTTGAACACCATTGAATGCTGTAACAGCTTCGTTATTTCAAAGGATCTCCCGTGACTACAATTCTCTCCGTGCGCCGTGAAGGTCAGGTCGTACTCGGCGGTGATGGCCAGGTTTCACTGGGCAATACCGTGATGAAAGGCAATGCGCGTAAAGTAAGACGACTCTACAAAGATCAGGTTATTGCAGGCTTTGCCGGCGGTACCGCCGACGCTTTTACGCTATTCGAACGCTTCGAAGCCAAACTCGAATCCCATAACGGCCAACTCCTGCGCGCCGCCGTTGAGCTGGCCAAAGATTGGCGCACCGATCGCAATCTCCGACGATTGGAAGCCCTGTTGGCGGTTGCCGATAAAGAAACCTCGTTAATCATCACCGGCAATGGTGATGTGATTCAGCCCGAAGACGACTTGATCGCGATTGGCTCAGGCGGGCCTTTTGCCCAAGCTGCTGCACGCGCATTATTGGAAAATACGGATCTGGATGCCGGCACTATCGTCGCCAAAGGTTTGGCCATTGCCGGCGACATCTGCGTGTACACCAACCAAAATCATACGATCGAAACACTGAACTATTAAGGTTCATTGACTGCGAGTTAATTATGTCTGTTATGACTCCCCGTGAAATTGTTCACGAACTGGATAAGCACATCGTTGGCCAACAAGATGCCAAGCGTGCGGTAGCCATCGCCTTGCGCAACCGTTGGCGCCGGATGCAATTGCCCTTAGATATGCGCAACGAAATCACGCCCAAAAATATTCTGATGATCGGTCCGACCGGCGTCGGTAAAACTGAAATTGCCCGACGCCTGGCAAAGCTGGCCAACGCACCTTTTATCAAAGTGGAAGCCACCAAATTTACGGAAGTTGGTTATGTCGGCCGCGACGTAGAATCCATTATTCGCGACCTGGTTGATGTCGCCATCAAAATGCGCCGCGAGCAGGCGCTGAAAACGGTTCAACACCGCGCAGCGGAAGCCGCAGAAGAGCGAATTCTCGATGCACTCTTGCCCCCAGCCCGCGGCGGTGAGGCGAGCGAAAACTCGTCCACGACTCGACAAGTGTTTAGAAAGAAATTACGCGAAGGCGAGCTGGACGATAAAGAGATTGAAATTGATCTTGCCGCGCCACCCGTCGGTGTAGAAATCATGGCACCACCGGGCATGGAAGATATGACCAGTCAGCTGCAGAATATGTTTTCTTCTCTAGCGACGGGTAAAACAAAAAAAACGCGGCTGACGGTCAAGCAGGCCTTCAAGCAATTGCAGGAAGAAGAAGCCGGCAAACTCATTAACAACGAAGACATCAAAGCTCAAGCTATCGAAGCGGCGGAGCAAAACGGCATTGTGTTTATCGACGAAATTGACAAGGTCGCCCGCCGCGGTCAAACCAGCGGCGCGGATGTATCGCGCGAGGGTGTGCAGCGAGATCTGTTGCCGCTGAT
>CAYTQQ010000040.1:8508-20121 GCA_964440135.1 uncultured Cellvibrionaceae bacterium
GCCTGGGAAGTCAACGAGCGAACTGAAAACATCGGCGCGCGACGTTTGCATACCATCCTCGAACGGTTATTGGATGATGTCTCTTATGACGCTGGCGGCAACGCGACTGGAGTTGAAATTAACTCTGCCTATGTCGACGAACACCTGGGTGAGCTGGCTAAAAATGAAGATCTCAGCCGGTACATTTTGTAAGCACGCAAATCAAGCGCTCAGATTATGGTTCCCACTAAAATTAAACTGCATAAGCAATCGCGGATATTGCAGCTGGAATTCGACACTCAGCAGTTTCAGCTGAGTGCCGAATATCTGCGCACCCACTCTCCCAGCGCCGAGGTGAAGGGTCACGGGCCGGGACAGGAGACATTACAATTCGGTAAAAAAGAGGTGGGAATTACCGGACTCGAGCGCGCCGGAAACTATGCCTTAAAAATTATTTTTGACGATGGCCATGACACCGGCATTTACACCTGGAGTTATTTGTACGATCTGGGAATAAACTTCGAGCAACACTGGGCGAAGTATCTTGCGGCATTAAATGTTGAGGGAAAATCCCGCGAGCCTGACACCAGCGTCGTGAAATTTATTAATTAACCGCCAAACAATTCTTTCATTTGCCGTGTTGCATCACGTGTGACTAACGCTGTTAAATACCCTCGTGCTGCGGGGCAACTGACTACCAATATAACCACAGCAACAATAACCCCAACACAATGCGATACACCACAAAGGGCTGCATGCCGATACGCTTGATAAAATTCAGAAAGTAATGAATACACAGATACGCACTAATGCCTGACACCAGAATGCCCACGGCCATCGCGCTCCAGTCGACACTGACCTCTGCTTGAATCAATTCATAACTCTCCATCATTCCTGCCAACACAATGACCGGAATGGAAAGTAAAAAAGAAAAACGTGCCGCCGCCTCTCGCGTTAACCCAAGCAGCAATCCGGCCGTCAGGGTTATACCAGAGCGAGAAGTGCCAGGAATCAGCGCCAGCGCTTGCGCGCAGCCAATATAAAAAATATCCCACTTGCTCATCTGATACTCGGTACGCTCTTCGCGGCGGCGCCAATCGGCCCACGCCAAAACCACACCAAAAACGATTAACCCAAAGGCCACTACCACCGGTGAACGCATGGCGTCGGCCACAATATCTTTTAACAGTAACCCGGCCAGACAAACGGGAATGGTGGCGAATACCACCCCCCATGCCAGGCGGCTGTCTTCATTAAATTCACGATGCGTTATCGAACGAATCCAGGCGAGAATCATGCGCCCGATTTCTGTTCGGAAATAAATAATGACGGCAACCAGACTGCCAACGTGAAGGGCAACATCAAACGCCAGACCTTGATCGGGCCAGTCAGCAAAAATGGGAACGAGTAGCAGATGAGCGGAACTTGAAACGGGTAAAAATTCTGTAATTCCCTGCACCAGCGCCAGGATTACTGCCTGTATGACATCCATATTTAATTCGCCTAACCCAATAAAATAACCGCGTAAGTCTGCGATAAAAAGATTCTGTTTGCAATCTGCCCCAGATAGGATTAACTAAAGGATCGCTCGATAATCGAACCTGGCAGCGGCGCGAATCACAGTGATTTCAATAACGCTTATCAAGGAGACGAATATGATGCACAACGTACAGACATCGCATAACAAACAATTCTTTTACATTGTTATTGGTTTGCTTTTAGTGTGCTTCGGCGGTTGTGCTGGCCCCAGTTTTCAACAGGATTATCGCCCTGAAACTGACTTCGGTCAGCTGCAAACTTACAGCTGGCGCAACGTCTCCTCGACCTTTCCTATGTTGGATCAACACATTCTGCAGCAGTTGGCCGATCATCATCTGGCTCATCAGGGCTTCGTTAAAGTAACCGAGGAAGCCGATATGTTATTGGACTTGACCTTACTGACGCAGACAAAAACAGATTCTTCATCCGGTGTCGGTATATCAATAGGCGTGCCTGTGGGTCGCAGCGGCAGTATCGGGCTCGGCGGTGGCCGAAGCATACCAAGCACTAAGCAAGAGGGGGTTTTGGTGTTGGACATCACCCGCGCGTCAGATCACACGTTGATTTGGCGCGGCACCGGTGAAGGAATCCCAATCAAACGACTTTCACAACCAGGATCGGAAACATTAAATACGGCGCTGCAAAAACTCTTGGCCCAGTTTCCGCCCCAGAATCAGTCGGAGTAATTACACTTACTTTTGTAAAATTTTATTGACGATAGCGGTGGTGGAGCAACTTTCTACATAGCTCAACACTTTGACCTCGCCACCGTAAGCCTTAACAATATCCGCTCCGACAATTTGATCGGGGCGGTAGTCGCCTCCTTTTACTAAGACATCGGGCTTGATATTTTTCAGCAGTCGCTCCGGCGTGTCGTCATCAAATGACAATACCCAGTCGACCGACTCAAGGCCAGCAAGCACCGCCATCCGCCGATCCAGTGGATTAATCGGTCGGCCTTCATCTTTTATCCGCTTGACCGATGCATCAGTATTAACCGCCACAATCAAACGGTCACCTTGCGCACGCGCTTCTTCAAGATAACCCACATGACCGGCGTGAATAATATCGAAGCAACCATTGGTGAAAACAATTTTTTCGCCGCTGCCTCGGGCATCCTCAATAG
Organism: uncultured Cellvibrionaceae bacterium; assembly: GCA_964440135.1. Classification (GTDB taxonomy): domain Bacteria; phylum Pseudomonadota; class Gammaproteobacteria; order Pseudomonadales; family Cellvibrionaceae; genus Cellvibrio. The sequence goes on from CAYTQQ010000040.1 coordinate 11,153, forward strand.
CAATCAACAATTGCTCTTCCGTCACCATTCCGCGCTCGGAACCCTGTTCACTTTGTACCGCGCGCCGCAGCTCGGGTGCGCTGACCGTCGCCGTACCCATTTTGCCCACCACAATTCCCGCGGCCAGATTAGCCAACGCTACGGCTTCAGGAATAGATTGCCCCGCCGCAATGACCGCAGCCAGTACTGCAATGACCGTATCACCGGCCCCGGTTACGTCGAATACTTCGCGCGCACGCGCGGGCAAATGCATCTCCGGATGGTTCGGTCGCAACAATGTCAGCCCTGCTTCGCCGCGCGTTACCAACAGCCCTTGCAGATCCAACTCATCCATCAACACCGCACCGCGGTGAACAATATCCTGCTCGCTGCGACACCGACCAACAACCGATTCGAACTCGGCAAAATTAGGTGTTAATAACGTGGCGCCGCGATAGCGTGTGAAATCACTACCCTTGGGATCTACCAACACCGGTACCGAAAACTGTCGTGCCAGCTCAATCAGTGATTGGCAATCTTGCAAGCTGCCCTTGGCGTAATCTGACAGCACCAGTGCGTTCATATGAGGAATCACTTCACGCGCCTTGCTTACATAGTCGCTGCTATCGGCGAGATCAAAGGGCTGCTCAAAGTCCATGCGCAAAAGTTGTTGATGGCGACTGACCACACGTAATTTTGTGACCGTCGGTTTGTCGGCTGACAGTTGAAAGTCGATAGAAATACCCGCGGCTTTTAACCGACTCTGCACAACGCCGCCCGCCTCATCAAATCCGATGGTGCCAATCAGTGACGCACCGGCGCCCAGCGCGGCGATGTTTAACGCTACGTTGCCCGCTCCACCGGGACGATCTTCGACTTGGCTGACTTTAACCACCGGAACGGGTGCCTCTGGAGAAATCCGATTGGTTCCTCCGTGCCAGTAACGATCGAGCATAACATCGCCGACCACCAGTACATGGGCACGATTAAAGTGAGGCATAGTCAAACGCATGTGAAATCCCTTAGGGTTGCTATCTGCCAGACAGGCTCTTGCAGCGGAGGTCTAGTAGGCATCCGGTGTTGACGGTTCATCGAAGTTAAGCGAATGGAGGCGCGCGTAGTGTTCACCTTTGGCAAGTAATTCTACGTGAGTTCCCTGTTCAACAATATACCCATCGGCCATGACAATAATGCGATCGGCACGCTCGATGGTCGACAGGCGGTGAGCGACGACAAAGGTAGTGCGCCCACGCATAACCTTTTCTAACGCAGCTTGAATGTAGTGTTCAGATTCATTATCCAGCGCGGATGTTGCCTCATCCAAAATCAAAATCGGCGCGTCTTTTAAAATAGCGCGGGCAATGGCCAGCCGCTGACGCTGGCCACCCGACAAGCGCGCACCACCCTCGCCAATATAGGTATCAAAGCCTTCCGGCAAACGCTCGATAAATTCGGTGGCGTGAGCGAGATCAGCAGCGCGGCGAACAGCATCCATGTCCCGATCCGCCAAACTGCCGTAGGCGATATTGCCGGCAACGGTATCGTCAAACAGCGTCACATGTTGATTCACTAACGCGATTTGTTGGCGCAGATTCGCCAGACGCAAATCGGTCAAAGGCAAACCGTCAATCAGAATCCGGCCCTGTTCATAATCGTAAAAGCGGCCCAACAAATTGACCAAGGTGGATTTGCCGCTGCCGGAGCGGCCGACCAGCGCAATCACTTCCCCGGCGTTTACTTCGAGATTGATACCGTTTAACGCGGGCCGCTCGCTGTGAGGATAGCGAAACGATAAGTTCTGAAAGCTGACCTGCCCCTTGGCTCGCGCAAGTTCGCGCGTCCCTTGATCGGGCTCGGGAGCCTGATCAAGCAAATTAAAGACGCTGTCCGCGGCGGCTACACCTTTGAGAATAATGGGCGCGACTTCGCCCAAGCGGCGCATGGGCTGCAGCATCGCGCCCACGGCCGTCATGTACGCAACAAATGCAGCCGGATCGCTCAGCTCCATGACATTCAATGCCAGATAAATCAAACCGGCGATGGCAAACGCAACGATCAATTGGATCAGCGGTGTATTGGCCGCGGCGGTGACCACGATTTTCATATTCTGTTGATAGTTTTTTTTGCTCGCCGCTGCGAAACGCTGTTGCTCGTAGGCCTCGCCACCAAAGCTGCGCATAATGCGATAACCGTTAATCATCTCGCTGCTGACCTGGGTAATATCACCCACCGTATTTTGCACATTGGTACTCAGTCGGCGCATACGCTTGCCTACTTTAGTAACCAGCGAACCAATCAATGGCGCCACCAACAGAAAAATTAACGTGAGCTTCCAGTCGGTGTAAAACAAATAGCCCAGCAAAGCGACAACGGTCAAACCTTCGCGCAGCAGAATCTTGATGGCATCCGTCGCCGCTGCAGTCACGCCGTTGATGTTATAGGTAATGATCGACACCAGATGGCCGGAGCTCTGGTTGTCAAACGCCATGCTTGGCAAACGCGTCATGTGGTTGAAAACCTGCACGCGTAAATTGTGAATCACACTGAAAGCTACGCGCGATAAAAAATACACGCCCGCAAATGCACCCAGGCCACGCAGCACCGTCAGGCCGATCACCTGCAAGGGCACCAACAGGCGATCTTGCGGGTCGTTGCTGTCAATAATATTAATCAGGTTTTCGAGGATTTTAATAAATAAGGTCGTCGAGAACGCATAGATAGCAAACCCGATAACACTGATCAAAAACATCAGGCGATAGGATTTAAGATAGGAGAGCAGTCGCGCATACACTTTAAATGCGGAGGTTGTTACGACCGGCTGTACTGTTTTACTTTTGTCGACCATAAATCGCCTATTTCGATGGAAAACTCTGCTCATCCATCGCTAGCTTGAAGGTAAGAAGAATGTATCCGAGCCGTAGGATGTAGCGGAGCAGTATAAACCTAACTCGCAGTGCGCCGAACCGCTCTGGCAGTTATCAAGGCGCCAATCAATCCCGCCGGTATCCAATATAAAAACCACTTCGCGTTCAATTCCCAGAAAAGCACACGGGAATCGGTGAATAAACAGATACAGCCGAAGCCCAGCCACATATAGAGGGGGAGCATAGTGTCCACCTTCCTGAAAGAACGCAACACGACCCATAAATGGGCCACTGCCAAAACTAGCCCCACGGCCCCGGTGCGATAAAAGATATCCAGCCAGGCGTTGTGTGGATGATGAAAATACCCAGAAGGTAAATGCAGGTGATCCATTTTTTCGGAACCGGCACCCCAGAGGGGAGACTCTAATGCAAGCTGCCAAACGTCGCGCCAGATCACGTCACGCAGCGACATGGAAATACCCCGATCGGCGAGAATATGCCCCACATCGGTAACCAGCAGGGCCAGAATAAGCGCCAGCAGCGCTGCGGAAACTTGCACCGTAAAAACAGCCCACGTCGGGCGCACCAGTAACAGCGCGGCTAAAGCCATCACCACAAAAGCCAAGGCAGGGCCACGGCTTTGCGAAAAGATTAACGGCACCAAGAGCAGTAAAGTGGCCAAGAAATACAGGAGGGAGGTGCGCAGGTTTTTTGCCTGCAACGACAGCACGTAGGCAACAATAGCGACGGAACCAAACACCTGGGCAATCACGGTCGGATTTCTCGCCACGCTCCAACCGATTAGACGCTCGCTCAACGGATGACGGGAATAAAAATACGCGAAGGACGTAAACCCGACAATAAGCCCGATCACAATCATCAGGTGATAAAGCTGGCGCAGATCCAGCTCACGCCGGCTGGCAAGCCAGCTGACGCCACACAGCCAAAAAGCCAAGACCACCCACTGCCAGAAAAAGAACCCTAGATCGCCAGGTTCTCCCCACAAGGCCGCGATCACGGCGACGCCCGCATAGGCTAAGGCGGTTACCGAAAACCAGCCACCGTATTCAGCCATGCGCGGTTTTTGCCAGGGCAGTACCAACAATAACGGAATAAAAAAACCTAGATAAAACACGACATCCAAACCATCGCGGGACGGCGACCAGATAAATGCCGTAACAAAGGCAAAAAAACCCCAGCCGGCCCAGGACAAACACAACTGTTGGCGCGCTGGCTGATTTAATTTTTCAAAATACACGTCATTCATTTCCTTTGGCAGCGCGCTCAATAATGTCAGCAGCGCGCTCTTTCATCGAAAAAATATCACCTTGCTCGGTAAATACCCGGCTGCGGTCGCGCCATTGCTGTGGGTCTTGCTCCAACACGCGGGCTATTGCCTGTGCCAAGCGGGCATCGGCTTCGGTCGGTTGCAGCACTTCACCCATTTGTTGCTCGTCGACATAATGTGCATAGCCGCAAACGCTGGTGGTGATAACGGGCAACCCGGCCACCATCGCTTCCAAGAGCACCGCGCCCGCCGCTTCGCTGTGGGCCGGATGAAGAAAAACATCAGCGGACCACAGCAGCTGCGGAACATCATCCCGCGCACCCAAAAACTCTACGGCTTGTGCAACACCCAGCTGTTGCGCCTGCTTTCTAAACGCCTGGGGATTATCCAGCCCCGCGATCCACAGACGGGTAACTCGCTGCAATACCGGAGGCAATGCAGCCAGTGCCTGAATACTGCGCGCTACGCCTTTGCGGCGAAAATCAGAGCCCACCATCAACAACAGCCGCTCATCCGCGCCCAGGCCATAACCCTCACGCAACAGTCGGCGCTGTTCTTCGTAGTTGGGCGGCATCACCCGATCACGTTTAATCCCCGGAGGCAAAAGATGCAGGCGCTGATCTGGCGTATGATAATAGCGTTGAAAAATAGGAATCTGTGCCGGGGAAATTGCCAGTATCTCGGTGTGCGCCGCTGGCTGAAAGACGGCCTCTTCCAGTGCCAGATACGTACGACTGCGAGCACTCAGCCGATACCACCAACTGCGTTCTTCAAACGCCTTTTGGGCGAAGCACACATCCGCCGCAAAGTACACGTCAAGGCCCGGCATTTTGTTAAAGCCAATCACTCGATCAACCGGTGAGTGTTGCAACTCGGCCTGCACTTGCCGAGCAAATTTTTCGGCGCGGCCATGATTGGTCAGGGCACGGACGGGCAATTCGATAACAGGAATGTGCTCAGGCTGCGCACCTTGCCAGGACTGGGTATAAATCGTCACTTCATGGTTGCGTTGGACGCACACCTGGGCGAGCGCAAGCATGTCACGCTCCAGACCGCCATAAGGAAAATAATGAAAAAGAACGAAGGCGAGTTTCATGGTTAGCCTGCTGCCGCCCGCTGCTGTAAGCGCTGCTCGCGCCGGTAAAGTTTGTCGGCGCGCCGCTGGACCTGCTCAAGAAATGCTTTTTGCTCGCGCATAATCACCGCCACCGGCTGCTCAAAGTAAAATGTGAGAAAGCGCCAAATATCCCTTGAGGTAAGACCGAGATCCATAGCGGAAAAATAGATGCTAGCCAGATCTTTAACCAGCCAGCGGCGCGGCACGCGCTTACGCATTTGTGCCCGATGCAGATCCACCAGATATAAGCGTGGTGCCGTCGATCCATTCAAAGACTGCGGGTCGAGCAGAAAGTGACACAGATATAAATCGCGATGATTAATACCGTGACGATGAATGGTCTGCGCAATATTCGCCAGCTCCCGGATCAGCGCGACTCGCTGCCGAACGTGCAAAGGTTGCTGTTGTGATCTTAAGTAGGCATCCAGCTCCACCGCGCCCGACAGCTCGCGCGTCACAATAAAAGAAAGCTGGTGCGCTGGATTGCGGTGTCGCTTACCGAAGGCAACTGGAATCAGACTGGGCACATGTAATTCTGCGAGGCGGTTAAGCGCGCGCCATTCATTTTCAGCACCGATAATTGGCAAGCGCAGTTGCAATAAGTTTTTTACGATTTCGCCCCAGCCGACACCGGTATGCAATTTGCGGTAGTAAACCTGATCAGCCAATTCAAAGCGTAGTGTTTCACGACCGGGAACTTTACGGGCGATCTCACCAGCGAGAGCCTGCACTTCGGTAAACACATCTTTGCCTTGCCACAACCGTTGCAATTCATCGCGTATAACCAGCGTCTCAAACGTGTTATCCCGCACCCTTATTCACCTTGTCCGAATTCACCTTGCCCAATGTTGATTACGTGCATCCGCTGTTAGTTTTCTGACTCCAGCTCAGCCAAAGCGGCGAGCACCTGTGGCGGCAATAAATCGCGCAGACAGCGATGATGCTGTAACGGACACTCGCGTTTGAAACACGGGCTGCAATCCAAACCAATAGACAGTGTGCGCACACGTTCCGCCAACGGCGGGGTAAACCCTGGAGAGGTGGAGCCGTAGAGGACGACGAGGGGCCGCTGTAACGCCGCCGCGATATGCATCAAACCCGAATCGTTGGTGACGACCGCAGCAGCGAGCGACATCAAATCAATGGCCTCATCCAGCTGAGTTATGCCGGCGAGATTGTAACAATGGCTCTGTTGCGCATCGTCCAGCTGTTCACGAATCGTTTCGGCAATGGGCTGGTCTTTGGCCGAGCCCATTAACCACACCTGCCAGCCTGCAGAAATTTTTTGCGCGGCGACTTCGGCATAATAATTTTCTGGCCAGCGTTTGGCGGGACCGTATTCAGCACCGGGGCAAAGTATCAGGAGCGGTCGCTCCTGGTGCAAATGAAATTTCGTTAATAATTGTGGTAGGCGTGCCGGATCGACCACCAGCTGCGGATAGGGAAATTTTTCGGGCAAGGGTGCGTTGGCGGGATACGCCAGCGCGATATAACGCTGCACCATTAATGGGTAGCGCCGGGTATCCAGCAAGCGAATATCCGTCAGCCAGCCAAAGCGCATTTCACCGCGCCAGCCGGTACGCTCGGGAATGCCCGCAAACGCCGGTACGAGCGCTGATTTAAGGGTATTGGGTAATAAAATCGCGTGCTTATAGTTTTCCTTGGCGAGAAATCTGCCCAGTCGAAAACGCACCCCCAGACCTAGCTCCCCATGTCCCAGCGGCATTTCGATGGTGTTATTGACTTCGGGCATGCGCGCCAGCAACGGCAGGGTCCAGGGCGAGGCCAGCACATCGAGCTGCAAGTCCGGGTTGCGCTTTTTCAGCACCTTGAAGAGCGATTGCGCCATCATCATGTCCCCAATCCAGGCGGGACCAACGATCAGCGTTTTAGCGGGAGATAAGGGCATACCTGGCTCAAGCGGTGGCAGAGAATGGATCGTTCAATAGCCACGGAGGCCCGAAGGCCTCCGCGAACAACTTACAAGTTTGATCAGCTACCGGCGCCTTAGCTGGCTACGGGCGCCAACCATTCGCCGTGGTCAGCCAGCTCACCGCGCACCGCTTTGAAATACAAATCCTGCAGACGGGTGGTGATGGGGCCGCGCCGACCTTCACCAATCTGCCGGCCATCCAGTTCACGGATCGGTAAGACTTCTGCTGCGGTTCCAGTAAAAAAGGCTTCGTCGGCGACGTAAACTTCATCGCGGGTAATGCGCTTTTCACGGATTTGATAACCGCAATCGGCGGCCAATTGGAAAATCGTGTTGCGCGTAATACCGTCGAGGCAGGAGGTCAGCTCCGGGGTATAGATGATGCCGTCGCGTACCAGGAAGAAGTTTTCACCACTGCCTTCCGCCACATAACCTTCGTTATCGAGCAGCAATGCCTCTTCACAACCGGAATCCAGCGCTTCCTGCAAAGCGAGCAGCGAATTAATGTAGTGGCCATTCGCTTTAGCTTTACACATGGAAATATTCACATGGTGGCGGGTGTAGCTGGAGGTGCGGACTTTAATGCCCATATCGCGCGCGTCGGGCGACATGTAAGAAGGCCAGTGCCAGGCGGCAACCATAACGTGCGCCTTCAGATTATCGGCCCGCAGCCCCATGCCTTCGGAGCCGTAAAATGCCATGGGCCGCAGGTAAGCCTCTTGCAGATTATTTTCCCGGACTACCATTTTTTGCGCGGCATTAAGCTGCTCTTTGGTAAAGGGTAATTTCATCCGCATGATATGTGCAGAGCGAAATAGACGATCAGTGTGTTCCTGCAAGCGGAAAATGCTGGTGCCATAGGTAGCGCTGTCATAGGCGCGTACACCTTCAAAGACGCCCATACCATAATGCAGAGTGTGGGTTAACACGTGAACCCGGGCATCGCGCCAAGGGATTAACTCGCCATCCAGCCAAATAACGCCGTCGCGATCGGCAAACGACATAACCAACTCCTAAATATTGCAAATCATAGGGATAACCATCACCAGCCATTGTGAATCGATGGCGGTCGATGATGCGAATTTCGTAGAACCTGTGTGCTCAGAAAGTGCTGAAAAACAGTTACGTCGCAGCGCAGAAGTAAGTGGATTTTTCAGAGCTTCCTGCAAAATCCCGCGCGTCGCCTCAGTGGGTAGGATCAATTAACAGCTGTTGCCACAAACGATCTACCAACTGCCGCTCAGTACTAAAAACGGGATCATCTTCACCCGCTTTTTGATGCAGTACCGCTTCCTGACGTTGCAGCGCGAGACGGTGCCCCGAGGACCGATAAGCCTTGTAAGCATCGATCAAATGGGCAACGGATTCGGGGTCCAGTAGACCGGCCTCTTCCAGTGCTCCGAGTATGCGAATGTTATCCGTGTACTTGGCCAGCGCGGGCTCTTTCCAAGCCCAAGCTAAAACGGCATATTGAACCATAAATTCAATATCGACGATACCTCCGGCATCTTGCTTGAGATTAAAAACCAACTCGCTTTCGAGCCCGTATTTACTGCTGCCCAACTGGTCGCGCATTTTTTGCCGCATCTCGCGCACTTCGGTGCGCAACGGCGCCGATTCCCGCGGCTGGCACAACACCCGTTGGCGCACGGCGTCGAAGCTGTGCGCCAAAACTTCATTACCCGCCACTACCCGCGCGCGTACCAGCGCCTGGTGTTCCCAAGTCCAAGCTTCATGGAGTTGGTATTTTTCAAACGCCGTGAGTGACGATACGAGCAACCCGGAATT
>CAYTQQ010000041.1:0-19786 GCA_964440135.1 uncultured Cellvibrionaceae bacterium
GTTATAGCGATGTCATTAACGGTGACATTCCGATCAAAGTCATTGCCAAACTGAATGCTTATGCCGATCTTCCCGCCTGTGCAATTGGCCAGATGCAGATAGATAAAAACCTGATCGTTTACGTCCTGATCTGTCCTGAATTATTTCAACGCGAAGGCACACCCTATGGTGATGCCCAAGGTAATGACTGGCCCGACAACCACATCCGTTTTGCGCGCCTGGGTTTGGCCGCCGCCGAAATAGCCGAAGGCACGGCGATCGCCAACTGGTGTCCGGACCTGGTGCATGCCCACGATTGGCCCGCCGCGCTCACACCGGCTTATATGGCATGGCGGGGGTTAGTGACGCCGAGCCTTTTCACCATTCACAATCTCGCCCATCAGGGGCTGTTTGACTTTTCTTGCCGCGCTGCGCTGGGCATTCCGAAAGAGGCGCTGACAATTGATGGCATGGAATTTTACGGTCAACTGTCGTTTCTGAAAGCAGGCGTAGTTTACGCCGACCATGTAACAACGGTGAGCAAAACCTACGCGCGTGAAATTACCACGCCCGCATTTGGCTGTGGTCTCGAAGGCCTGTTGAAACTTAAATATGATCGAGGTCAATTAAGCGGCGTCACCAATGGTATTGATGACCACTGGCACCCGGCCACAGACCCGCATTTGATAAAAAACTTTAACGCCAACCAATGGCACTACAAGCGCATTAATACCCGCTATGTAGAAGACATGTTTGATCTGCACAAAAGTGACGGGCCGCTGTTTGCCGTTGTGTCGCGCCTGGTTCATCAAAAAGGCCTGGATATGACGATCAACATTGCCGAGGCCATTGTTGCCGCTGGTGGCCGCCTGGTGGTCATGGGCCGTGGCGAAGCCAGAATTGAGTCAGCCCTGCGTGAGCTGGGCCAACGTCATCCCGGCGTAATCGGTGTGCATATCGGTTTTAACGAAAGCGATGCACGCCGACTATTTGCCGGCAGCGATTTTCTGTTGATGCCATCGCGTTTTGAGCCCTGCGGCTTGAGCCAGATGTACGCCCAGCGCTTTGGTTCGCTGCCTATTGCGCGGTGTACCGGTGGCTTGGCGGATACTATTGAAGACGGGGTTAACGGCTTTCTGTTCAATGACGAATCTACGGTTAACTACTTGGGCGCCGTAAACCGGGCGCTCAAAGTGTACAACCTGCCGCACCTCTTAAACGCCATGCGTTGCCACGCGATGGACGCGCCTTTGTACTGGCGTCATTCGGTGCGGCCTTATGATCGCCTGTATCAGCAACTGCTGCAGCCCAGCGTCAGCACTGTGACCTATCTGCATCGGAGTTACGCTTAATGACGGCGATCAATTATCGTCACGGCGCTCATCCGGTTACGCCTGAACAAACGCGCTTCTCACTCTGGGCGCCGGATGCCGCGCAAGTAGCCGTCGAGTTTGAGAATGGGGAGCGACATCCTCTTTCTGCAACGGCCGATGGCTGGTTCAGTGCAACATTAACTTGCGCGGCAGGCACCCGTTATCAGCTCCTCATTAATGAACACCTGCGTGTGCCCGACCCCGCCGCACGCGCTCAGGTGGACGATGTGCATGGCTGGAGTTACGTGGTCGATCATCAGCAGTATGAATGGCAGCACACCAGCTGGCGCGGCCGCCCCTGGCATCAAACTGTCCTGTATGAAATGCATATCGGTTTGCTCGGCGGCTATACCAAGGCGCGCGAGCATTTACCCGCGTTGGTTGAGCTGGGGGTTACGGCAGTCGAATTTATGCCCCTCGCGGAATTTCCCGGCGCCCGCAATTGGGGTTACGACGGCACCCTGCCGTTTGCTCCTGAAGCGTCTTACGGTACACCGGATGAATTGAAGGCCCTGATCGATTACGCCCACGAACTCGGCTTAATGGTTTTTATCGATGTGGTGTACAACCACTTCGGGCCCGATGGCAATTACCTGAGTCAGTACGCGAGCGCGTTTTTTCGCGAAGATGTGCAAACGCCCTGGGGGCCGGCCATTGATTTTCGCCAGGCAGCGGTGCGCGATTTTTTTTGCGAAAACGCGTTGATGTGGGTGCTGGATTATCGTGTGGATGGCCTGCGCCTGGATGCGGTACATGCGATTGTCGATCAGGCATTTTTACCGGAGCTGGCGCAACGGGTGCGCGCCGCTGTCGGCAGTGACCGCCATCTGCATCTCGTGCTGGAAAATGAAGATAACCGTGCAACCTTATTGCAACAAGGATTTGACGCGCAGTGGAATGATGACGGTCACAACATTTTGCACGTTATGCTCACCGGAGAAAATGAAGGCTACTACGCGGACTTTATCGAAAGCCCCACACAAAAACTGGCGCGCTTTCTAAGTGAAGGTTTTATCTATCAGGGCGAAACCACCCGACGCGGACATACGCGAGGAGAAGCCAGCGGCTACTTACCGCCGACGGCGTTTGTCTTGTTTTTGCAGAACCATGATCAAACCGGTAACCGCGCCTTTGGCGAGCGGCTAATCACCCTAGCTCACCCCGACGCTTTGCGGGCAGCCACCAGCCTGCTGCTACTTGGCCCTATGGTGCCGCTATTATTTATGGGTGAGGAATGGGGTTCGCGGCAGCCATTTTTTTATTTTACAGATCATCACGGTGAGCTGGCCGCCGCAGTGCGCGAAGGTAGACGCAACGAATTTACCGAGTTTTCAATTTTTAACAACGCTGAAATGCGTGATCAAATTCCCGATCCCAATGCACCGGAAACCTTTGAGCAATCGCAGCTGGAACCGGCCTCCGAGTGGACGCTAGAACAGCAGGACTGGTATGAGTTTTATCGCCGACTGTTACAGGTGCGCCACACCTTTATCACTCCGCGCTTACAGCAAGTGCGCGCGCTGGGCGCAACCATGCTGGCCGAACGGGCCGTGTCTGCCGAGTGGCTCTTAGCCGACAATACTCGCCTGCGTATTGATATCAACCTCGATGGCGAACGCGTAAAAGCAACGCCCGGCTGGGAGCCGTGTCGGCAGATATTCAGCTGCGGTGTTGACGCCGACGATTACCAGCAAAGCGTATTGCCGCCGCGCAGCATGGTCGCGTTTCTGGATAGCTCAGATCTGGATGTGCACGATTACGAATAACGTCATTTATGGATGCAGGGTTTAACAACCCAGTTCTTTGCAGCGCCAATTGCTTTTGCATTTGCCCCATGCAGCTCCGCTATTGTTCCAGTGTTCGTCATCCCACAGACATACACGGGGAATATTGCGAAAAAGCCTGACCTATCCCGTTGTATAGCAAGGAAATATTTATATGGAATTGCGGGCCACCCTGCGTTTGCAATTGCACAAAAATTTTACGCTAGACGATGCGCGCTTACGGGTTCCTTATTTTGCCCAGCTCGGCATCAGTCACCTGTACACCTCACCTTTGCTTACTGCCCGTCCTGGTTCAACCCACGGTTACGATGTGGTTGATCCCACTTGCGTGAATCCGGAATTAGGCGGAGAGCCGGCATTGGAGCGTCTGGCCGATGCCCTGCGCAATGAACACATGGGATTAATTTGCGACCTGGTGCCCAACCATATGGCCGTGGGTGGCAACACCAATCCCTGGTGGCTGGATGTACTCAAGTGGGGCCCCGCCAGCCCCTATGCGCATTTTTTTGATATCCAGTGGAACTCCCATGACCCGCTGATGAAAGGGCAACTACTGGTGCCTTTTTTGCGAACCGATTATGCAGAAGTTTTGGCAAGCGGCGAAGTAACCGTGCATTACGATCCTAACACTGGCAGTTTTTTCGCTGCTCATTACGATCATCACTTCCCGTTAACACCGTCGAGTTACACGCATATTTTGCGGCGGGTAAAGCCATCCGGCTTCGCTGATCTTATCGATGAATTTTCAACCCTGGATGAACACCAGGATGCCCGCGCAAAAGCGCAGGTGCTGTGCGCCGAGCTGCGCAACCTCGCGCGGCATCCGATCTTGAGCCCTGCCCTTGACGCGGTGCTTGCCGATTACGACGGTCGCCAGCCAGAAGGTTTTCAGCGGCTGCATCAGCTCCTTGAGGCGCAACACTATCGCATCGCCAGCTGGCGCACCGCCGCCGATGATATTAACTGGCGGCGGTTTTTTGATATTAATGACCTGGGTGCATTACGTGTCGAACGCCCGGATGTATTTGAAGCGACTCACGCCAAAATCTTTGAATTGATTGAGCGCGGCTTGATTGATGGTGTGCGGATCGATCATATCGACGGCTTGGCAAACCCGCGCAGCTATTGTCGCAAGTTACGACGGCGACTTGATTACCTGCAACACCGGCGACCGGGCGAGCTCGCCCACACACGCCTGCCCATTTTTGTCGAAAAAATTCTGGGCGAAGGTGAGCAGTTACCGCGCGACTGGCAAGTTGATGGCACCACCGGTTATGAATTTATGAATCAGGTGTCGCTGCTGCAACATGACCCCCTCGGTGAATTTCAACTCTACGATTTATGGACACGAGTGAGCGGCCGCAGCGAAAGTTTTCTGGAAGAAGTGCGTGCCGCACGGGCGCTGGTGCTGTCCAGTTCCCTGGTCGGTGACTTTGAAATGATTGCCCAGGGATTACTGACAATAGCGCGCATGGATCTAGCCACCCGCGATTTAACCCTAGGCGCTATTCGCCGCGCGCTGTTTGAATTGGTCGTGCATTTTTCGGTTTATCGCACCTACGCCGGGGCTTGTGCTCGCTCAACTCAGGACGAGCACTTTTTCCAGCAGGCGATTACCGATGCGCGCTCGACCCTGGGCGAAAACGACTGGCCGCTCTTGGAGCATTTAAATCGCTGGCTTGGCGGCGAGCCTTTACGGAAAGTGCCGGCAGGTAAAGAGCGGCAGTTACGCAAGCAGATATTGACGCGCTTTCAGCAGCTGACGTCGCCCGCGGCGGCAAAGGCTGTAGAAGATACGGCCTGCTATCGCTCGGCGGCTTTACTGTCGCGCAACGATGTCGGGTTTGATCCGCAACATTTCAGCGCACCGCTCACGGATTTTCATGCCGCTTGCAGCACCCGTGCAGAACAATTTCCGGGCAGTATGATCACCACCGCCACCCACGATCATAAGCGGGGAGAAGATACCCGGGCGCGCTTGGCGGTAATCAGCGAGCGGCCAGTGTGGTTTTCGGAAAAAATTTCCCACTGGATGAAAATGGCGGCGGCCTTACGGGTGGAACTCGACGATGGCGTTGCGCCCTCACCCGGTGATGAATTAATGCTTTACCAAACCTTGCTCGGTACCTGGCCGCTGCATCTTGTGTCCAGCGATAAACAGGGTTTACAGACGTATCTTGAACGCCTGCAGCGCTGGCAGGAAAAAGCCCTGCGCGAAGCAAAACTGCGCACCAACTGGAACGCGCCGAATGAAACTTACGAATCCGCTTGTCGTCAATTTTTGACCGCGCTGTTGCAGAGCGAATCCACCGCCAACTTGCGCGCTGAGATTGCCGATGCGGCGCACGCCATTGCACCGGCTGGCGCCCTCAACAGCCTGACGCAATGTTTATTGCGGGTGACGGTACCAGGGCTACCGGATTTATATCAGGGCACCGAGTTCTGGGATTTCAGCCTGGTTGACCCGGATAACCGTGCACCGGTGGATTACGATCAGCGCCAGGTGGCCTTTGCGGTAGAACCCAATGCGGCTGATCTTATCGACAACTGGCGCGACGGCCGCATCAAACAATGGCTTATCGCACAAACCTTGCAGTTGCGCGCTGCCCATCCGCAACTCTTTGCCCATGGGCGCTACCTGCCCCTTACGGTAGGCGGTGCTTACGCCGACCGGATAATCGCCTTTGCCCGCGAACAGGATAATCAATGGCTGTTGGTACTCGCGCCCCGCCTAACCGTGCCGTTGCTAGGCGATAGTGCTAAACCGCATATTTCTGCGGATCATTGGGAGGATACTTATGTCCAACTACCAGCGGAGTTAGCCCAACGTCAATTGCACGGATTATTTTTTTCTTCCGCTCAGTTCAACGACAACCGCCTCCTGCTGAAGGACGCGTTAAAAAACTTTCCCCTTAATCTTTATGTGTGTTAACCCAGTTGCCCCAGGAGAGATCAGCCATGAACATAAATGAACATCGGATTCGGGAATTTGCCTATCAAATCTGGCAATCGGAAGGCTGCCCTGATGGGCAAGCGCACCGCCATTGGGAAATGGCCTGCTCGCTCGCCGCTGCCGATCAGACTGCGCAATACACCACGCCGAGCCAGCAAAAAATACCTGACGCGCCCCAGCACACAACCGTGTCCAACAACGACATGGACAGCGTCAACAAACCGCAGAACGCGAAAACAAAAGCACTGCAAAAAAGCTTGGGCGCCGCAAAAAAAGACATGCAGGCAGCGACCAATGAACATTTGTTACCTTCGGATCGTCGCTCAGCAACACCCACTACGAAACGATTAAAGCAGAAGCAGGACGAACTCTCCGCAACCAGCGACACTCACGCAGCGCCAGCCGTTGCCAAACCCCATGTCGCAAAATCCAATCGGCGCAAAAAAGCTGACCTGTTAACCGATGTGGTCAATACCGAACTGCCGAAAATTTGATGCTTGTTATCCGCCGGGGCAATGAAGACGATTGCCCTCGCGGCGTTATCAGCCGACTGCTATTTGTTTCTGACGAATATTTATTATCGCCCATCTGCTGTTTATTAATGCGACTGATAAATGCGCACTGGCTGTTTATATCCGACTGTTGTTGATCTCGCAAGATTATTAATCTCTCACGATTAGTAATGTCGAACAATTATTAATACCCACTACTTTTTAAGTGCAATTGCTGTTAATGACCCGGCAGTGGTTATCATCAAAGGCGCCTGAGCTCTGCTGTTTGTTATTTTCTACATTATCGTCGCAAGAATCCCCTCATTCTTTCAATCACTAACTTCTTTTATTTTTATCGAAATACCCGCAGGTATTTAAATCAGCAATGTTTTTTCATACGTCCGTTTACTTACGTGATTAGAGGGCGCTTCTGTAAAGTTTACAGACCGAATGTAAGCACTTAAGCACGTCTTTATTCTGTTACGCATTTTTCGTTAAAACGTGGAGAAAATGTCGCTTCAGTATTAATTTCATCAAGCGGCATAGCAATTGCATTTTCTGCCTGAGTCTCGGCAGTACGAGAAGACGATAACAGCCGAAATTAACGAATGCGAGGTGCACAACATGGGTATTCGACTCTTTGATAATCGGGGTACTCCCGTAGAGCGACAGCAGTTTACCTGGCGTGAGCTGACGCCCAAGCCATTAAGTAAATTGGATGACGATGCTTTTACGCGCGTGCGTGTCATCCTGATGAATGGCATTGAGCAGCAGGCCAATCGCTTTCAACATATGTGCGCCCAGCTTAACGGCGATTTGCGTCGTCCTCTGGCCGATATCCGCCGGGTCGAACACCATCAACAAACCATGATTAACTGGCTGCTGGGTTCGGATCACTCGCCACTGGAAACGACCATCGGCTATGAACAAGTAGCGATTGAAATCACCGCTGCTATTGCGCAGCAAGAGCCCAACGAATATCTGGCACAGACTTACCGCTTTGGCCTGCTGGAAGATTTTGATCATATGTATCGCTATTCGGCGTTGATGGATCGCGTCGAAGGCAAAGATGCCAACAATATTCTGCAAAGCTATACCGATGTCCTGCCGGGCAGACCAACCATTGAAGAGCATCGCGCGCCCGAAGATGAGTTGCGCGATCACTACGATCACAAAACCGCTGATCCTATTTCAAAGCTAAATGCACTCACCATCTTTTCGGGCGAGTATCAAACGCGCGATTACTATATGAATATCGGCCCGACCTTCAGCGATCCAGTTGCGCGTGCGCTCTATGCGGAAATTGCGTCTATCGAAGAACAACATGTGACGCAATACGGTTCCATTATCGACCCCAATGAAACCTGGCTGGAAAAATGGCTGCTCTATGAAGCCAATGAAGTGTACAACTACTACAGCTGCGTTGCAGCGGAAACCAACCCGCGCATTAAAGCAATCTGGGAGCGCTTCCTCGATTATGAGCTCGGCCATTTGCACAAAGTTACCGAGCTGTTTAAGAAGTACGAGCGCCGTGATCCGGCGGAAATTTTGCCTGATGTCTTGCCTGATCCAATTGCTTTCCAAAGCCAGCGCGAGTTTGTGCGTAAAGTACTCACCGAGGAAATTAATTTACGCGCTAAAGGGCCGCACTATGTTGCCAAAGAAGAGGAAGGCGAGGCATCTAAAGCCTATCGCGATCACCTCAATTCTACCGGCTCGCCCTCAGAAGCCGTTGCGGCTAACTATCGCTGGCATCCGGGAACGGAGCTGGCTCGAAAATCAGCGTAAACGGTCGAACCATTTATTGATGAGCAGCGACCTACACAGTGACCACCACATGAGGCAACCACTATGGAACAATCAACAGAACTTGGGGCCAACAAAACCGGCATAGACATGTCGCCGATTCATAGTAAAAAAATGCTCCAGGGTAGCGAAGGTGTGACCATTGGACCGGGCGATGGAAAAACAGCGCTGAATTTATTTCAAAAAAATTATATTGATGAGGCCGATCCGCTCGGCTCTGTACCCATCCCTGGCACCGTAAAAGGTATGGTTAAATCGGCAATGAAAACGGCTACAGGCCGTCACCCTCAGGTGTTTATCAATAAGCTGGGCGAACGTCTGGCTTATGAACGCAGCGGCGTGCGCATTTACGAGCAACTTATCAACAAATGTGAATACTCGGTAGACAGCGGCTTAAGCGAGTTTGAGGTTCCACTCGATCTGCTGTACGAGTTTCGCGATCAGGAAGCAGAGCATTTTGAACTGCTCGTCGCCTGTTTAAGAAAGCTCGGGGCCGACCCCACCGCCCAGACCCCGGATGCCGATTCTTCCGCCGTGGCCAGTTCAGGTTTAATGAAAGTCATCAGTGAACCGCGCACTTCAGTGAGTCAGTGTCTGCAAGCGATGCTGGCCATTGAGCTGGCTGACAACGCTGCCTGGGAATTGTTGATTAAACTTGCCGAGGATATGAAGCTGACGGATATGGCCGAGCAATTTCAACACGCACTCGCTCAGGAAAATATTCATTTGGCCCATGTACGCCAGTGGTATGAAGAAAGCGTCCGCAGTCAGGCCAAGATGAAGCTGTTGAGTTAAACCTTGCCAACCCAAGACACACGGACGTGTAGTTTCCAATATGCAACAACCAACTGCAATAGCTATGCAACAACCAATAATTCTGCAATAACCAACTTCAAGAACGATTATTCCGCCCCATTTGTTCGGGGCGGAATTTCTCCTTGTTGCAGCGCTGTTTTATCAGTGGTATCGGCGCCCTTCCGCGCACTGTTAAAACGCCGACCACACAGCCCTCCAACCCGGACAGCGCTAGATATTAACAATAACTCCATAGCGGATTAATTCTGTCATTCCAAATCTGCAACACTTAACCTGTAAATTTTTATGCAATATTCTCAGCAAAAAATTCACTGAATGCTTAAGCTATTTTTTTGAGATTATTATTCTTTTTATCTCATCGCGGATAACACATACGTCATGCATAACGCAGGGCGTATAGCTGACGCCTCAGACCGTTTTAATGTGTGTGAACGTACCGATTTACCGCCCGCACCTGCCTATCGTTTATTGCACAACAGGCAAACACTGTTCCCATCTTCTTTTTAAAATATTTTGATGATTAATGGTCGACTTCTGCGGCAGAAGTTAGGTGCCAGCTATCGGATATTTTGGTGCTGAGAGAAATAAAATGGCAAAACAAAAAACCACCCACGTTAAACACGCCTCACGGATAAGTGAAGGACTGCCGTTTCCGCTGGGTGCGACCTGGGATGGTCTGGGCGTTAACTTTGCGTTGTTTTCTGCGCACGCTACCAAGGTCGAACTGTGTCTGTTTGATGAGCGCGGCGAGCAAGAAATTGAGCGGATCGAACTACCGGAATACACCGACGAAATCTGGCACGGTTATCTGCCCGACGCGCGCGCCGGCCAGATCTACGGCTATCGGGTACACGGCCCTTACGACCCGGCGGCCGGACATCGATTTAATCCCAACAAATTATTGATCGATCCCTACGCCAAACAATTGGTCGGCGAACTGCAATGGTCCGAAGCGCTATTCGGCTACACCATCGGCTCACCAGAGGGCGATTTAAGTTTTGACGAACGCGACAGTGCGCCCTTTATGCCCAAGTGCAAGGTTATCGACCCCGCGTTTACCTGGGGCAACCATCATCAAAAACCTGTGCCCTGGGACAGCACCATTATTTATGAAACCCATGTGCGCGGCATCAGCATGCGCCACCCGGCGGTGCCCGAACACTTGCGCGGCACCTGTGCCGGTTTAATGACCCAGGAATTGCTGGATCATATCCGCACGCTGGGCGTCACCAGTGTTGAACTGCTGCCCATGCACGGATTTATTCACGATCAGCATCTGCTCGAACGCGGTTTAAAAAATTACTGGGGTTACAACAGCATTGCTTTCTTTGCGCCCCATGCGTCGTATTTGGCCAGCGGTCATTTAAATGAATTTAAGGAGATGGTCGCGCACCTCCATGAAGCGGGGCTCGAAGTGATTCTGGATGTGGTTTACAACCACACCGCCGAAGGTAACGAGCTGGGCCCAACCCTGTCGATGCGCGGTATTGATAACGCCACCTATTACCGACTGATGCCCGACAATAAACGTTACTACGTCAATGATTCAGGTACCGGCAACACCCTGGATCTGAACCATCCGTGCGTGCTCCAGATGGTCACTGACTCGCTGCGCTACTGGGTGACTGAAATGGGCGTCGATGGTTTTCGTTTCGACCTCGGCACCATTCTCGCACGCGATCCTAAAGAGGGTTTTGATGAACGCCACGGTTTCCATTTAGTGTGCCGGCAAGATCCCATTCTCAGCCAGGTCAAGCTGATTGCGGAACCTTGGGACTGTGGCTTGGGCGGTTATCAGGTGGGTGCTTTTCCACCCCGCTGGTCGGAGTGGAATGACCGCTTCCGCGATAATGTCCGCGCTTTCTGGCGCGGTGATGAAGGCCAGTTGCCGGAGCTGGCCAGCCGCTTAACCGCCTCGGGCGATTTATTTAACCGGCGCGGCCGCCGGCCTAATTCTTCAGTCAATTTTATTACCGCCCACGATGGCTTCACGCTCTTTGATCTGGTGAGCTACGCCAACAAACATAACGATGCTAACGGCGAAGACAATCGCGACGGTACCGATAATAACCTGTCCAGCAATTACGGCCATGAAGGCCCGACGGATAATCCGGACATCAAGCAACTGCGCTTCCGCCAGATGCGTAACCTGCTCAGTACGCTGATGTTTGCTCAGGGCACGCCCATGATGGTTGCCGGTGATGAGTTGGGGCGCACCCAACAAGGTAATAACAATACCTACTGCCAGGATAACGAGCTCAACTGGATTGATTGGGAGCTCGATAAAGAGCGTCAGGAGCTGCTTGACTTTACCCGTTACCTGATCGAATTGCGGCGCACTCACCCCATCCTTCGCCGCGGTCGTTTTCTGGTGGGTGAATATAACGAAGAGCTGGATATCAAGGATGTTACCTGGCTCTCTCCCGCGGGCGACGAAATGGCCTCGGCGCATTGGGAAGACCCTCACGCCCGCTGCATGGGCATGTTGATGGACGGTCGGGCCCAAGCTACCGGCATTCGTCGTAAAGGCTCAGATGCAACCCTGCTGCTGATCGTCAATGCGCACCACGACGCGGTAACCTTTGTCTTGCCGGAAGTGCCCCAAGGTATCGGCTGGGTGTGTCTGCTCGACACCAACCGACCTGCGCGATTAGCACCGGAGCTGATTAACTTCGAGCACAACTTCGTGGTCACCGGTCATTCGTTACTGCTCTTTGAACTGCAGAAAGAACCCGAGCAATTGCCCATCGACTGCGCCGTGGTTACGGCCAGCGCGGCGAACGAAAACCAAACGGGCAACAGACAGATAACGACGCCGTAAACAGCGACGAGCAGCAGGCGCCACCAGCAGCAACGGATTAACAGCAAGGTCAATCAACCGTCGTAAAAAATTGGCGACGCAACGGGAGATAAACCATGAAAGCGATTGTTTTTCACGACGTTGGCGATATTCGTATCGAGGATGTACCTGAGCCACAACTGCAGGAGCCGACCGATGCCATCGTGCGGCTGACAACGTCCGCGATTTGCGGCACCGATCTGCATTTTGTGCGCGGTACCGTAGCGGGCATGAAGCCGGGCACTATTCTCGGTCATGAAGGCGTGGGTATTGTAGAAGCCCTCGGCGAGGATGTGCGCAACCTGCAAGTGGGTGATCGCGTCGTCATTCCCTCTACCATCGCCTGTGGCAACTGTGCCTATTGTCGCGCCGGTTACTACGCGCAATGCGATGAGGCCAATCCCCAAGGCAAACAAGCGGGCACCGCCTTTTTTGGCGGTCCCGAAAACAGCGGCGCATTTCACGGTCTGCAGGCAGAAAAAGCGCGTATCCCCTATGCCAATATCGGCCTGATTAAACTGCCCGATGGCATCACCGATGATCAGGCAATTCTGCTGTCGGATATTTTTCCGACCGGTTATTTCGGCGCCGAGCTGGCAGAAATTTCGCCGGGCGATACCGTGGCGGTTTTCGGTTGCGGCCCGGTGGGTTTGTTTGCCATTGCCAGTGCCAAACTTTTGGGTGCCGCGCGCGTCTTTGCGATTGATCGCCACGAAGATCGTTTGAGCATGGCGCGCCGACAAGGTGCCGAAGTGATCCATTTCGATAAAGAAGATCCGGTCGAGACGCTGCAGCGTTTAACCCAGGGTATCGGCGTAGATCGCGCCATTGATGCGGTGGGTGTGGACGCGGAACATCCCTATCCGGATTTCGAAAAAAATCATCCCGCCGAAGATGCGCGCTTTCGCAGCGAAGTGGCGGAAGTCGCTCCCACTACCCGCCCCGATGGTGCTAACTGGCACCCGGGCAACGCGCCCAGCCAGGTGCTCGAATGGGCGGTGGCCGCGCTCGCTAAAGCAGGCACCCTCGCTATTATTGGTGTCTATCCCGAGCAGTCGCGCACCTTTCCCATTGGCCTGGCGATGAATAAAAACCTGACCATCAACATGGGTAATTGCCATCACCGGCGCTACATTCCCGAGTTGATTGAACTGGTGCTCAATGGCCGCGTCGATCCCACTAAAATTCTGACCCACAGCAAATCCCTGGACAATGCCATCGACGCTTTCAAAGCCTTTGACGATCGCCAGTGCGGCTGGGTAAAAGTGGAGCTGAAACCGCAGGCGCACCGCAGCGACAAACAGATTACCGACGGGCAGCAAGAGCATGACCTTGACGATGCGCTGCAAGACACCTTCCCGGCCAGCGATCCACCCGCCATGACCACACCCAAGCACCATTGACGGAGTCTCAGGTTGAGTGGCGATATTCGGGTCGGTATTTCCGGTTGGCGTTACACCCCTTGGCGCGGTGATTTTTTCCCAAGGGGCTGACACCGCCGGAAAATGGCCCTATGCCGAAGACCTGACCAGCGACTTTGTCTACCTTCGCCTGCACGGTGATGCGGAGCTGTATACCAGCGGTTACAGCGATGCCGCACTGGACCGCTGGTGTACGCGCATCAAGCGCTGGAGTACCGGCGGGCAACCCAGAGATGCCCAGTTGATCGCCCCCACAACGCCGTCGCGCCGACAATCATCGACCGCAAAAATAAAACCGGCAGGCCGTGCACGCCAGCGGGATATTTATTGCTATTTTGATAATGATGTAAAAGTAAGAGCGCCCTATGACGCGCGTCAGTTACTCGAAAAACTTCAGCTGACTGATAAGCTGACAGTGACACCGGGAGAACCAATGGAGATAAAGCCTTGACTAGCCCCGCGAAGATCATCGACCCATCGGCCAAAGTATCAACCTTGCGTATTCTTACGCTTAATACGCATAAAGGTTTTACCGCGCTTAACCGCCGCTTTATCTTGCCCGAACTGCGCGCAGCGGTGCGCACGCTGGCGAGTGATCTGGTCTTTCTGCAGGAAGTCCACGGCGCGCACCGCCACCACGCCGAGCGCCATAAGGATTGGCCGCCCACACCGCAATACGAATTTCTCGCCGACACCATGTGGCCGCAATATTCCTACGGGCGCAATGCGGTTTATCCCCACGGCGATCACGGCAATGCGCTTTTGTCGAAGTTTCCGATTGTGCGTTACACCAATATGGACGTCTCGATTGGCAATATCGAACAGCGCGGCCTGTTGCACTCCGTCCTCGATGTCCCTGGACAGCCGGAAGTCCACGCGGTTTGTGTCCATCTGGGCTTGCGCGAGAATCATCGGCAGCGCCAACTTGAGCTGCTGTGTGAGCTGCTGAACAAATTACCCGCCCATGAACCGGTTATCGTAGCCGGTGACTTTAACGACTGGCGCAAACGCGCCGACCGGGTGCTGGCCAAGTGCGGCATGCGCGAGGCTTTTGTGGAAGAGCACGGTGCCTACGCGCGCAGCTTTCCGGCGCGCTGGCCCATTTTTTGTCTCGATCGGGTTTACGTGCGCAATGTACGCACGTGCAATGCGCAGGTGTATCACCGCCAGCCCTGGTCCCATCTTTCTGATCACGCGCCCCTCGGGGTGGATATTATTTTATGAAATGGAATTGGCGCGAAGGCAACACAGTCGATTTGCTGATCAACGGGGATGAATTTTTCCCGCGGATTTTTGCCTGCATTCGCGCCGCTCAACGGGAAGTTTTGCTGGAAACATTTATTCTCTCCGAGGATGAAGTGGGCTGGGCCTTGCAAAAAACCCTGATCCTGGCAGCCCGGCGCGGTGTGCGGGTAGAGTTAACCGTCGACGATTACGGCACCGCCGATCTCGAACGCGACTTTGTAGCGGAAATGGTCGAGGCGGGCATCAAGCTTCACATGTTTTCGCCGACCCCGCGCCTGCTGGGATTGCGCTTGAATATGTTTCGCCGCTTGCACCGCAAGATTGTGGTCATCGATGGCGAGGTGGCCTTTATCGGCGGCATTAATTACTGCCGGGATCACCTCACCCGCATTGGCCCTAAAGCCAAGCAGGATCACGTGATCGAAGTGCGCGGACCAGTGGTGGCGGATATTCACCAGGCCTGTATCGAATTACTGCTGTGCTCGGCTGAGCGGGAAGCAGTGGCCCAGCGTCAGCGCGAAGCCAATGTCCAGCCGTCTACTCGGGCAGTGGGCACTACCCGGGTGTTGTTTGCGCTGCGCGATAACACTCGCCACAAAACGGATATTGAGCAGCATTATTTATTTGCTATCCGTCGCGCTAAAGAGCGCGTGGTATTAGCCCATGCGTATTTTTTTCCCGGCTATCGCATTTTGCGGGCGCTGCGCAACGCCGCACGGCGCGGCGTAACGGTAGAATTGATTTTACAGGGCCAACCGGACATGCCCTGGGTGCGGACGCTGTCACGCCTGCTCTATGGTTATTTATTGCGCGATGGCGTAACCATTTATGAATATGGCGAGCGGGCCTTGCACAGTAAACTGGCGATTGCTGATCGCCATTGGGCGACGGTAGGTTCGAGCAATCTCGATCCGCTGAGCCTGTCGCTCAATCTGGAAGCCAATCTGGTCATTGATGACGCGGCGTTTAACCAGCACCTTTATGATCATTTACAGGAACTGGCGTCAAAGCAGTGCCGTTCCATTACAATAGAGTCCGCCCGACGGGGCTACTGGTGGCGCATGCCACTTATTTTTTTAAGCTTTCATTTCCTGCGCCACTTTCCGGCCATCGCTGGCTGGTTACCCGCTCACTCACCGGAGCTTGAACTGATGATGCCCACCCTGCCCGGCGCGGCTGACGCCGCCAGTCCCAGCAGTGCGGGTAACAAAAGCAATGCGGTTAGCGTAAGCAACGCGGCTAACACAGGCAGTGCAGGTAAAACAGACCCATCCGAGCGAGCTCGCCCACGCGCGCAAGAAGCTGGCTCAGGAAATAAAATTTAAGCGGATACCCGATTCCATGACGGACGTTTCTACCCCTGACAACAAACAACCTGACGCGCCGAACACCGCAGCGCGCACGCCGCTGCAGCTGATCAAGCGCCTGCTGACCCTGGGCTTTTTCCTGGCGCTGCCGGTGCTGCTGTTTATCCTGATCAGAAATCTGGATTGGGCCGAGGTCATGGCGTCACTGCGCGCCTATCAATGGAGCACTTTGCTGCCGGGGATATTTATCGCGTTAACCAGTTATCTCGTGTTCAGCAGCTACGATCTGGTGGGGCGTCGTTACACTCACCACCCGCTGCCCCGGCGTCAGGTACTGCCGGTGGCCTTTGTCTGCTATGCGTTCAATATTAATTTGAGTTCATGGATTGGCGGCGTCGCCATGCGCTATCGACTTTATTCCCGCCTCGGCCTGAGTGTGGCGACCATCACCCGCATCATCAGTCTCAGCGTACTGACCAATACCTTGGGGTACATCATTGTCGCGGGTGTTATTTTTTCACTGCGCCTGGTGCAGCTCCCGAGCAGCTGGGAGTTGAGCGTATCGGCCCTGCAGATTATCGGCTTTGCGTTACTGTTGGTGGCCAGTGCCTATTTAGCGGCTTGCGCGTTTGCCCCGCGCCGTACCTGGCTGTTCTTTAATCACGAAGTTGCATTGCCCTCCCTGCGTCTGGCCTTGACGCAGGTGGCGCTCTCGACTTTGAACTGGTCGCTGATGGCGCTGCTGATTTTTTTACTGCTGCCGCCCACCGCCTCCTACTCGACCGTGCTCGGCCTGCTGTTAATCAGTGGTATCGCGGGCATGATTGCACAAATTCCCGCCGGCATTGGCGTACTTGAAGCGGTGTTTCTCACGCTGCTTCAGGGACAGTTTTCGACCGAAAGTATTTTTGCCGCCCTGCTCGCCTATCGCGCGATTTATTTTCTCTTGCCTTTAGGTATTGCCAGCCTGATTTATCTGGTTCTGGAGGGACGAGCAAAAAAGTGGCAACGCCTCCGCGATCGTCTCGCGGAGCTTGAAGCAGAAAATCCGGCGCCGCTGATGACCACGGCGCCACCGGAGCACCGACCGGCGTCAACCTGACGCGCAACCTCTGAGCCGGGCCGTACGGCAGCGGAACAGCTGGCGCCCTTAACTCAGACACAAAGAAGGGACGCACAACTCACATGAGTGATACTTGGTACGAAGGCAACGACATCCAACTACTGATAAATGGCGAGGAATTTTTTCCGGCTGTTTTTGCAAGCATCTGCAGCGCTCGTCATCAGGTGTTGTTAGAAACCTTTATCATCGCCGAAGATCAGGTTGGCGTTGAGCTGCAGCAAGCACTGATCGCCGCCGCCCAACGCGGCGTGCAAGTCGAAGTCATGGTCGATGACTACGGCACCTTCGATATCAGTGCCGGCTTTGTCACCGATATGATTGATGCCGGCGTGAAGGTGCACGTGTTTGATCCCAAGCCCCGCACCCTGGGTATGCGCACCAATTTATTTCGCCGCTTGCACCGCAAGATTGTGGTTGTCGATGGTGAGCTCGCCTATGTCGGCGGCATTAATTTTTCTGCTGAACATATCGCTGACTTTGGCGAAATGGCCAAACAGGATTACGCCGTGCAAGTGCGCGGCCCCGTTGTCAACGCGATTCACCGGGCCAGCGCGCAACTGTTGCGCGAAGCCTCGGTTAAAAAAAATACACGACAGGCCCTGCAACAATTTACCCCGCCAGAGAACCCGCCCGTGGGCGATGCCCGTGTGCGTATCGCCGTGCGCGACAACAATCGTCACACCGCCGATATTGAACGGCTTTATCTGCACGGCATTCGCCAGGCCAAAAAACGTATCGTCATTGCCAATGCTTATTTCTTTCCCGGTTATCGTTTGTTGCGGGCGCTGCGCAATGCGGCCCGACGCGGGCTGGAAGTCACGCTGATTCTACAGGGGCAGCCGGATATGCCCTGGGTCAGCATGTGCTCGCGCCTGCTCTATAGCTATCTGCTAAAAGAAGGCGTGGTTATTCACGAATATTGCAAACGGCCGCTGCACGGCAAAGTGGCACTGGTCGATGACCAATGGACAACGGTGGGTTCAAGCAACCTCGACCCGTTAAGCCTGGCGATGAATCTGGAAGCCAATTTATTTATCGAGAGCCGCGCTTTTAATCAGTACCTCTATGACCACTTGCAGGTGCTGGGCAAGTCTGACTGCAACCCCATTACCCTGGAAAAAGCCAAGCGCGGTTACTGGTGGCGCATGCCGCTGATCACCCTGAGCTTTCACTTCCTGCGTTATTTTCCGGCCATTGTCGGATGGCTGCCCGCCCACTCGCCTAAATTTAAACCTATCCGACCGGAGAACTTTGCCGAAGAAGTAAAGCGTGAGCCGGAGCCGGCACAGGGTCAGGAGAGCACGGGTGAAAACACCTGCAACAAGGCAGCCCATCAGGGAGAGAAAGCACTATGAGAGAAGCCGGTTCCAGCTTCACCACAAATAAATCCAGCGCAAATAAATCGACTGGAAATAAATCCAGCGCCAACCAATCCGCCGAAAACCATTCCACCGCAAACCATTCCACCACAAACAAAGCAGCCAACGAAAAACCCAAAAAAACCTGGGTGAATCGTCTGTCGCAAATGCTGACCATCTTCTTTTTTATTCTGGTGCCGGTGCTGCTGTATATGCTGGTCAAAAATCTGGAGTGGCAGGAAGTAAAAGACTCCATCAGCAGCTTTAACCTCAGCACCCTGCTGTTGGGTTTTGCCATCGCCATGACCAGTTACGGGGTATTCAGCAGTTACGATTTATTGGCTCGCCATTATGTGAAGCACACCTTGCCAGCAACGAAAATTTTGCCTTCGGCATTTGTCTGCTACGCGGCCAATTTAAACCTCAGTGCCTGGGTGGGAAGTTTCGCGGTACGCTTGCGCCTCTACTCACGCTTGGGCTTATCGGTGGGCGACATTTCCAAAATTATCAGCATCAATATCATTACCAACTGGCTGGGTTATATCGTCCTTGCGGGCATCATTTTCTCACTGCGCCTGCTCAATCTGCCGGACAGTTGGTCGGTGGGTGATCAGGCGCTGCAGTTCATCGGGTTTGGGTTGCTGCTGGTAGCCGCTGGCTATCTGCTCGCCTGCGGTTTTGCCACACGTCGCACCTGGAAAATTCGCGCTTACGAAATTACCCTGCCCACATTTACCTTCGCCATTTTGCAGGCAGTGATGGGAGCGTTTAACTGGTGTCTGATGGGCCTTCTGGTTTTTGTTCTATTACCGGATGGCGCGTCTTATCCCGCTGTTCTGGGGATATTGTTAATTTGTAGCATTGCCGGCGTAGTGACCCATATACCCGCAGGTCTGGGTGTGCTCGAAGCGGTGTTTCTGGCAATGTTGCAGCACGAATTTTCCAAAGGGCAGATTATTGCGGCGCTGCTGGGCTATCGCACACTTTATTTTTTAATTCCTTTAGCCATCGCGGTGATTGTTTATCTGGTACTGGAAAAAACTGCAAAAAAATCCGCTGGCACTGATACTGAACCGGCGTAAATTACCAAAACCTGATGGTCATTTTGGACTAACGCTACCGCGATCTGCCACGGTTAGCGCACGTTGAATCCGGTACAGGTAAACGCCCTATTACGAATGACTGCCCTATTAAAATCTGGCCTCATCATTGGCTTTGCTTGTTTCACTTGTTTCGCTTGTTTGGTTTGCTTCACTCGCCCAGCCATAAACACCACCGGGTAATTTTACCA
>CAYTQQ010000042.1:0-19721 GCA_964440135.1 uncultured Cellvibrionaceae bacterium
GCAAATTCGGATGCGGAATAAACCGAGGCACCGGCTTCGTTTACGATCACGCTGGTGGCGGTAATGTCTTTATGGGTTTTTAACACGTCTTTAACAAACTTTTCGGTTTCCCGTGAGGCGGTGCCGTTGCCGATGGCGATTAACCCGACGTTGTGTTTTTTGCACAGTGCGACCAGGACTTTTTCAGATTCGGCAATTTTGTTGAACGGGGGTGTCGGAAAAATTGCACAGTGATCGAGCACTTTGCCGGTTGCGTCGACGACCGCTACTTTTACACCGGTGCGCATTCCCGGGTCCAGGCCGATGGTGGCTTTCTGCCCTGCTGGTGCGGCTAATAACAGGTCTTTTAAGTTCGACGCAAAGACTTTAATGGCATCTTCTTCGGCTTTTTCGCGCAGCTCGCTGAGCAAGTCGGTTTCTAGGTGGGTCAATAATTTTACCCGCCAGGTCCAGCGCACGACTTCTGCCAGCCAGCTGTCGGCGGCGCGACCTTGATCGCGAATGCTCCAATGTTCTGCCACCATGGTTTCACACGGATGGCCACTGCGGGTTTCTTCGTCGCCTACTTTAATAGCAATGGTTAATACACCTTCGTTGCGTCCGCGAAACATCGCCAGTGCGCGGTGCGACGGTGTACTTTTCAGCGGCTCGTCGTGTTCAAAATAATCGCGGAATTTTTGTACGTCCTGCGAGTTATCAGTGTCTTTACCGGTAGCGACGCGGGCGCTGATCATGGCTTCCTGATGCAGGAAGTGACGCAGTTTGCCCAGTAGCTCGGCGTCTTCGCTGAATCTTTCCATCAGAATGTACTTGGCGCCGTCGAGCGCGGCTTTAACATCATCAATTTTGTGTTCGGGATTCAGGTAGTTGGCCGCTTCTGCTTCCGGGTTGAGATCCGGGTTGGCATACAGGCTGTCGGCAAGCGGTTCCAGTCCGGCTTCGATGGCGATCTGGCCCTTAGTACGGCGCTTGGGTTTATAGGGCAGGTACAAATCTTCCAGCCGGGTTTTGGTATCGGCGCTGAGAATTTCCTGCTCCAGTGCATGCGTGAGTTTTTCTTGTTCGGTGATACTTTTTAGAATCGCGGCGCGACGCTCTTCCAGTTCGCGCAGATAGCGCAGCCGCTCTTCGAGGGTGCGCATTTGAGTGTCGTCCAAGCCACCGGTGACTTCTTTCCGATAGCGGGAAATAAACGGTACGGTCGCGCCCTCATCGAGCAGGCCCACGGCGGCGGTGACCTGTTGCGGGTTAACGTTTAATTCGTCGGCAATACGTTGGGCGATACTGTTCATATAGGAGTAACTCTGGCTTTCGTTGGAAGACAAACGGGTTTGACGGTGGCTATCGTGTGACGTTGGTCGGTGACCGCTTTGCATTATGCGCAAATTAGCCCGGTCGACCAGTCTTGTTTTTAGCGTTTTTTTATGCGTTTTAGGGCCACTCCAAATGCCTTGTCAAAAGTGCCCTGTCAAAAGAATTTAGGGGCTCCTGAATCCAAAGCAATGCTGGCTCGCGTCCAAGGGTTTAAGCAGATACGAGCCCCTGAGGGTTGGCCCTGGCCAGGTATCGAGTGTTCAACTTTTAATCGAGTCCAACTTATGAAACTGCTGAAACCTTCTTTGCTGATGTTTACCTGGGTGTGTGTACTGCTATCGCCGAGCGCGCTGGCAGAGCCGGTTATGGCGCATATCTATCCTATTAATGATGTCATCGATATCCGGGTCGGTGGTGGTGCCAAGGTGGAAATTCGTCAGGGCGAGACCGAAAGTCTGCGTGCGGAAGCGGTGCAGAGTGTGCTCGATCGCGTGTCCGTGGATTTAAGTAATGGCCGCTTGAAGCTGGGGGTTAAGTCGGGCGAGCGCCGGTTTTTCAATTGGTTTAACTTCTCTCACGAAGAGGTGAAATTCATCATTGAAGTCAAGAACTTGGAGCGGCTGGAGTTGAGCGGCGCCACGTCTGCGGTGATCGGTGACTTGCGGGTGGGCGATCTGGAGTTGCATTTTAACGGCGCTTCGCGGGCCACCGTGGCGCGGCTGGAAACACCTGTGTTGAAAGTGGAGTTATCCGGGGCGGGCCACTTGGGTATCAACCAGCTGCACGGCAAACGCGTCGATGCGCATGTTTCCGGAGCATCCCACATGGAGGTTAAGGAAGGGGCCGTAGATGCGCTGCAGGTCCACGCCAGCGGAGCCAGTAAATACTACGGCGAAAAGCTGCAGGGTGTGACGGTTAAAGCGCATGCAAGCGGCGCATCGAGGATTGATGTTCGCGCCAGTAACAGCCTGGAGGCGGATGCCAGTGGTGCTTCCCATATCACCTACTACGGTAATCCGAAGGTGCGCCAGAGCTCGTCAGGTGCCAGCTCCATTAAATCCATGTGAAACCCGGTTAAAGGCTCCATCGAGTAAACGCCTTATACACATAATAAAGAAGCACGAGCACAGCCGCTGTCCGCTTTGGCTCCAATCGAGGAGCTAACAGCGCAACAGCGGTTGCCTGTCCGGTGCCCGACTGCCGAAGCAGTTAGCGGCACTAGAAGAGTCTGTTAAGCTTGCACCTTTGTTTAACCGCCATTTCTCATCAGGCTACCGTTCAGGAAGACATTATGTTGCAGCGTTCACTCATAGGTATTTTGATGCTGGTGTTTTACACCGGTCTGGTCACAGGTTGTACCACATCCTCCAGCTCGTCCAAGGCGACCGCCGGTGCCGTCATTCATAAAAGCCCGAATGATGATCGGGACTATCGAGCGATTACCCTGCCGAATAATCTGCAGGTGGTGTTGGTGTCTGACCCGACCATCGAAGTCGCGGCGGTGTCTATGGCGGTGGCCGTGGGCAGCTATCAGGACCCGGAAGAGCAGCCTGGGCTTGCCCATTATCTGGAGCACATGCTGTTTCTCGGCACAGAAAAATACCCCGAGCCCAACAGCTTCCAAAAGTTTGTGGATGAAAATGCCGGTGTCTGGAATGCCTACACCGCCGTCGATCACACCAACTATTTTTTCCAGTTGAATGCCGAAAAGCTGGATGTCGCGCTGGATTACTTCAGCGATTATTTTAAAAAGCCCACCTTTGATCCGCAGTACAGCGACAAAGAGCGCAATGCCGTTAACAGCGAATGGTCCATGGGACGTTCGCAAGACGGCTGGATTATCAATCGGATTGGCGGGCTTACTGCAAACCCGGCGCACCCGGCCCAGCGTATTAGCGTCGGCAATCTGGAAACCCTGGCGGACAAGCCCGGCGCAACTTTACACGAACAGTTGCTGGCGTTTTACGACCGCTATTACTCCGCCAACAATATGCGCCTGGCGCTGGTGAGCAAACAATCACTGGATGAACTGGAAGCATTAGCCAGAACACATTTTGCCTCTATTCCCGACAAAAAAGTGGCGCGTCCGGAAGTCACCATTTCCGGCCTGACGGCGGCAGAGAAAGGCAAAGTCATTCACTACACTTCGCTCCGGGAAATGCGCCAGCTTATGATCGAATTTCCCATCACGGACAATAGCGATCAGTGGCGGGTCAAGCCCAACACCTTCGTCAATAATTTAATTACCTCTGAAGAACCCGGCACCGTGGGCGAATATTTGCGGCGCGTTGGGCTGATCAATGTGTTGTATGGCTACCTCGCGCCGGATGCTTACGGCAAGGACGGCTATGTGCGCGTAATTGCAGAGCTGACCGATAAAGGCCTGGCCGAACGCGATCATATAATTGCCGCGATTTTTGATTATCTGGAGGTCATCAAACAGGCGGGAGTTGACGAGGCCTATTACCGTGAGCTGAAAGCGATGCTGCAAAAAGATTTTGAAAACGCAGCCAAGCCACAACCTTTGCAACAAGCGATGTCGCTCAGTCGCAATCAGTTTGATTACCCGGTAGCCAACTTGCTCAATGCGAATTATGTCTACACCCACTTTGACCGCGATGCGATTCACGCAGTGCTGCGCCAGCTGCGTCCCGAGCATGCGCGCATCTGGCATATCAGTGACAAAGAAGTTACCGATACACCCGTACCTTTTTATGAAGGCAGTTACTCGATCCGCCCGATCCAGGCTGAAGAATTAACCCGCTGGAAAAATGTAGGTGAGCAGTTAAGTTTTTCATTGCCGCCAGAAAATCCCTTGTTCTCTGAAGAACCGTCAGCAGTGGTGGATTTGGTGTACGCCAAGCCCGAGCTGATTGTTAATGAACCCGGTGCAGAAGCCTGGTTGGCGCACGCCCAGCATTACCGCGAAGATCGGGGCTATATCGAGCTGCATGTCAACGTCGATTTTACGCATGAAAATATTAATTATTACATTCTGTCCGAGTTGGTAAGCGATGCTTTTTCGTTACAAAACACCAGCCTGATTGATCGTGCGACGCGGGCGGGTATTCAAATGGGTGCACAGCTGTCAGGCGAGCGCAGTCAGATGCTGACAGTGAGTGGTTATACCGCGCATCATGACGATCTGCTACGCGAGTTGGTGCACAATTTTGCTGCGCTGGAAATTAGCGAAAATGAGTTCGCACAAGTGCTCGACCGCTTTGTGCTGGAGCTGGCGAACGTTAGCAAGCAGCCGCCCTTCCGCCAGGCGTTCAGTCATTACAACCGTCTGATACGTGCAACTGCCTGGACCGATGAAGAGTTACTTGTCGCCGCAAGAAAATTAACCCTCAACGATTTTGCGGCCTATCACCAAAAGGTGTTGGCCGATAATCTCGTGCGGGTTTATGCCTTCGGTAATTATCAGGCACCGCAAATCGTGGAGTTGACCCACAGCGCGGCGCAGGTGTTAAACAGTAAGCGATTGCCCGAGCAGCGCTTTCTGCTGGAATATATTGCGCCGAAGCCCGGACAGCACATCGTGTATAACGCCGTTACCGAACAAACCGACAGCGCGTTTGTGGATGGTTGGATCGGCACCGAACAATCAATTGAACAGCAGGCGACGTTTATTTTGTTAAACGGTTTGCTGGGCAATGAGTTGTTTACCCAGTTACGCACCAATGAGCAGATGGGCTATGTGGTTGGCAGCTCACCGTCAAGCTTTAATGAGTACCCGGTTTATCTGATGTTTGTGCAAAGTACCAATACCGGTCTGCCAGGCATCAGCACGCGCCTTGATAAATTTCGGACCGATTTTTATCAACAGCTGCAAGCAGTTGCTCCTGAAACACTGGCGCAGTTAAAAAAATCCGAGATTGCGCAGCTCACGCAGAAGCCGGCCAACTTCCACAGTGAAGCGCAGGAGTATTTGTGGGATTTCCGCTTGGGTAGATATGACTTTGCCCGTAAGCAAAAATTGGTAGCGGCGTTAGAGCAAGTGAGCAAAGATGATTTGCTTAACCTGTACCAAAAACTGTTACTCAACGAGGCGGGTGCACGTGTGACCATTCAGTTAAACGGCACCCACTTTAACGATAAACCTTTTGCTACTGTTAAACACGGACAAGGCCATGACTGATAAACAAGATGAACAACGATTCTGGGATTTGACGGATCAGTTTATCCAGAGCGCTAACGACGCCTGTGATGAACTTGATCCGGGTATTGTCAGTGCCGCGCTACTCAATGCCGTCGCGCGCTTTAACGCTTTCGTCGTCGCCAACGCGTCGCTCGATCGCAAGGAATATATCGAAGAAATAGAATCGGCACAGAATTATCTGACCGGTCGTTACCGCGAGTTGTTGCGCGAAAATCTCGAAGATTATCGCGAAAACTACAAGCTTTACATCCGCCCGGAAGAGGCACCGGGAGAGGTTTAATCTCTGTATAATGCGCGTATTTAAGGAGCGGGTTAACCCGCTCTTTCCTCGATGTAATTAACACCTCTCTCTTTCACTAATGGTGATTTGTTTGAACTCCTCTCCTCCCACAGCCGTTGTGATTGGTGGCGGGCCTGCTGGCTTAATGGCCGCCGAGCAAATCGGCCGCGCAGGTTTTGCGGTATCCATTTACGATGCCATGCCGTCGGTAGGTCGCAAATTTTTGTTGGCCGGGGTCGGCGGCATGAACATCACCCACGCCGAAGATACCGCGCGCCTGCTGACCCGCTATGCCGCAGCACAACCTGCGTTAACGCCTTTTATTGAAGCCTTTGATGGTCAGGCACTGCGCGCTTGGGTTCATGAGTTGGGCATCAAAACCTTTGTGGGTTCATCGCAACGGGTATTTCCCGAGCAGATGAAAGCAGCGCCGTTATTGCGGGCGTGGCTGCATCGTTTGCGCCTGCTTGGGGTGCGCTTTTATCCGCGCTATCGCTGGCAGGGCTGGACCGCAGAGGGCGCTTTGCATTTTGTGGCGAGTAGCACCACGGGAACGGCGACGCTCGATGTTATGGTGCAGGCCGATGTTTGTGTGTTGGCGTTGGGCGGCGGC
Organism: uncultured Cellvibrionaceae bacterium; assembly: GCA_964440135.1. Classification (GTDB taxonomy): domain Bacteria; phylum Pseudomonadota; class Gammaproteobacteria; order Pseudomonadales; family Cellvibrionaceae; genus Cellvibrio. The sequence continues at coordinate 6,370 of CAYTQQ010000042.1, forward strand.
AGCTGGTCGCGCTTAGGTTCGGACGGTGCATGGGTGCCCCTGCTGCGCACGCACGGTGTGAATGTTGCGGATCTTGAGCCAGCTAATGCCGGCTTTGAAACTCGCTGGAGCGATATGTTTGCCGAGCGTTTTGGCGGCACGCCCTTAACGACTGTCGGACTTAGCACAACGGACGGCAACGGCCAGGTTCATCGGTTGCGTGGCGAGGCGACAATCAGCCGCTACGGCTTGGAAGGCACAACAGTTTATGCGTTGTCAGGCGTGCTACGCGAGATGCTTAAACAACAGGGACAGGCCCAACTGTCGCTGGATTTGTTGCCCGATCGAACGCTGGAAAATATTACCGACATGCTGCGCAAACCGCGTGGGCGAATGTCGCAGAGCAATTTCCTGCGCAAACAATTAAAACTGACCCCGGTAAAGATTGCGCTGTTGCACGAGATTTCTGGTGGCAATATCGAAAAAGATCCGCCGTGTTTAGCACAGACAATAAAAAATGTCTCCATCACTTTAACTGCCATCCGCCCGCTCGACGAAGCGATCAGTTCGGCTGGCGGTGTGTGTTTCAGCGCGGTAAACGAAAACCTGATGTTGCACCATCGTCCCGGTGTTTTTTGTGCAGGCGAAATGCTTAACTGGGACGCGCCAACAGGCGGATATCTATTAACAGCGTGTTTTGCCACAGGACGGGCAGCGGGCTTGGGTGCGGTCAAATGGCTCGCGCGTTTAACCCCAGGCACAGATGATGAAGGCGCTGGCTTAGCCAATGTTGATCTAGCCAACAATAGGGAAGCGATATGAACGTTAAATATATTGGCAGTCTTGTTGTACTGCTCACCACTCAACCCGCGTGGGCGGAAGTCGATTGGGTGTCATTGATCTGGCACAACGATTTATTTGCCGGCGAAGATGGCGGCGGTTATACCAATGGTGCTTATATTTCCTGGTACGACGTTTCCAACGAAGGTGAAAAGGCACCCGGTCCTCCGCTGTTGACACGCGGTCTGGCATGGATGCTCGATGATGATCCGCACTTTACCGTGGCGGAATACACCTTGGGGCAAACCATGATTACGCCCAAGGATATTTCCAAAATGCATCCCGATCCCCAGGATGCACCCTATGCCGGGATGCTTTTTTTGCGCTCAACGTTTATTTCCGTGCACGACAATTATGCCGATACCATTAGCACAACCATCGGTATGGTGGGCCCGGCATCCGGTGCGGAGAAAACGCAAAAACTGATTCATAAGATGACCGGTTCAACGCGCCCGCGCGGGTGGGACTATCAGCTGAAGAATGAGCCAGTGGCGCGTTTAACCCGGGCCCGGGTTTGGCGTATTGCCGATCTGGAACAGCCTTATGTCGATGCGTTGGTGCTCGGTAATATCAACGTCGGCAACATGGAGTCCTCTGTGGGTACCGGCATGATTTTTCGAGTGGGTAACGGGCTTGAAAAAAGTTTTTCTACAGCGGCGCAGATTACCGGTCGAATTAATAATCCTGTCGCCATTGACGGCGGTCGTTATGCGTACTTTGGCTTTATGCTCAGTTACGTTCACAACCAGATTTTTGTTAACGGCAATACGTTTCGCTCAAGTCCCGAAAGTGATTTGCGGCATAAGCAATACAATGTGATTGCCGGCTTTAGCTACTCCTGGTCAAACTTAACTATAGGATTGGCTTATCAAGATGGCAGCTCACTTGACCGTCATTCCACGTCGCGCGAAAACTTTGGTGCAGTGACCTTGGGCGTACGGTTGTGAGTAAACGCGTGCTGATTATCGGCTACGTCTGGCCGGAACCGCGCTCGTCCGCCGCGGGCAGCCGGATGTTGCAGTTAATCCAGTGGTTTGTGCAGCAGTCCTGGCAGGTCACCTTTGGCAGCGCTGCCCTGCTCTCTGACCAGCGCGCCGATTTAACCGCACTGGGTGTTGCAGAAAAAATGCTGGTGCTTAATTGTGCGAGCGTGGATGAGTATGTGGCTGCGTTAAAGCCCGACCTGGTGGTCTTCGATCGGTTCTTTACCGAAGAGCAATTCGGTTGGCGCGTGGCGCAGGCCTGGCCTGCCGCAGTGCGGGTATTGGATACAGAAGATTTACACTGCCTGCGCTCGGTGCGCGAGCAACTGCTGAAAAACGCGCAAAAACAACAGGCGAGTCAAACCCAAAAATATTCTCTCGACATCATGCAGGTCGATGAGTCGGTGATGATTGATGAGTTGTTAACAGCGGATATTGCGCAGCGCGAAATTGCTGCGATTTATCGTTGCGATCTCAGCCTGATTATTTCAACGGCAGAAATGCAACTGTTAACCCGTCATTTTTCGGTGCCGGAAAACCTGCTGCTCTATTGTCCATTCTTAGCGGTGCAGCCGCTTGCCGACCAACCGGGTTTTGCCGAGCGCCAGCATTTTGTGACCATTGGCAATTTTCGCCACGCGCCTAACTGGGATGCAGTCTTGTGTCTCAAGCATGTATTGTGGCCACTCATTCGCGCGCAATTACCGCACGCGCAATTGCATATCTACGGTGCGTATCTGCCACCGAAAGCCAGCGCCCTGCATCAACCGGCAGCGGGTTTTTATGTCGATGGCTGGACCTCGGATGCGGTCGCCACGGTAAGCAGCGCACGGGTATGTTTAGCGCCCTTGCGATTTGGTGCGGGTCTTAAAGGAAAGTTGTGGGAGGCAATGGAGTGCGGTACACCCAGCGTCACCACGCGCATTGGTGCCGAAGCGATGCACGGCGATTTGCCCTGGGGCGGCGCGCTTGCCGATAGTGATCAGGCGTTTGCAACTGCTGCAATTACCCTGCACGAAGTGCAAGCACACTGGCAAGCAGCGGCAGCGCAAAGTTCTCAATTGTTGCACGATCTATTTTCACCAGCGGATACTTTGATGCACCTGCGGAACCGGCTGGATGAATTATTTGAAAATTTACTACAGCATCGGCGGCGTAATTTTACCGGCAGTATGCTGCACCACCACTTGCATAAAAGTACGCAATATATGTCCCAGTGGATCGAAGTAAAAACCCGTCTGCAACACCTGACCGCCGCAAATGACCGGCCGATCTCATGACTCAATCGCCCCTCGCCGTTCTTGAGCATGTCTTTGGCTATCACCAGTTTCGCGGTCCCCAGGCAGCGGTTATCGATAGCTTGATTGCCGGGCAGGATGCGTTGGTGCTGATGCCGACCGGTGGCGGAAAATCCTTGTGTTATCAAATTCCGGCGCTGGTACGCGAAGGCGTGGGCGTGGTGATTTCACCACTGATCGCATTGATGCAGGATCAGGTCAGCGCCTTGCATGAGCTCGGAGTGCGTGCCGGCTTTTTAAATTCTTCGCTGACCGCGCAGGAGGTCTGGCAAACCGAGCTGGCGCTGGAGCGCGGCGAACTCGATTTACTCTACGTCGCGCCCGAGCGCTTGTTGCAAGAGCGCACCCTGACGCTGTTGCATAACAGCAAGATTGCCCTGTTTGCCATTGATGAAGCGCACTGCGTAGCGCAGTGGGGCCACGATTTTCGCGCAGATTATTTAAAGCTCGATATTTTACAGCGAGCCTTTCCGCAGGTGCCGCGCATTGCGTTAACCGCGACCGCTGATGTGCGCACTCGCGCGGAAATAGTTGCACGCCTGGGATTGGAACAGGCGCAGCAATTTATCAGCGGTTTTGATCGCCCCAATATTCAATACCGGATTCAGCAGAAAAATAATCCGCGCCAACAATTGCTGCGCTTGTTGCGTGATGAACACGCCGATCACGCGGGCATTGTCTACTGCCTGTCGCGCAAAAAAGTAGAGCAAACGGCGGCCTGGTTGTGCGACGAAGGTTTTGTTGCGCTGCCCTATCACGCGGGCCTGACCACGGCGGTACGCGCTGACCATCAGCACCGCTTTTTGCGCGAAGAAAAAATTATCATGGTCGCCACCATCGCCTTTGGTATGGGTATTGATAAACCCGATGTGCGCTTTGTGGCGCATCTGGATTTGCCCAAAAGTATCGAGGCTTATTACCAGGAGACGGGGCGCGCCGGGCGCGACGGCGAGATGGCTACGGCACTGCTGCTCTACGGTTTGGAAGATGTCGTCAAGCTGCGTCAGATGATGAGCACCTCAGAAGGTAGCGAGGAATTCAAACGGCACGAACAGCAGCGCCTGCAAGCAATGCTCGGCTTATGTGAAATCACCACCTGCCGCCGGCAGACCTTGTTACGTTATTTTGGCGATGTGCTCAATGCGCCCTGCGGCAATTGCGACAGCTGTCTACACCCGGCAGAAACCTGGGATGCCACTGAGGCCGTGCGCATGGCGTTATCCTGCGTCTATCGTACCGGCCAGCGCTTTGGCGCCGGGCATGTGATCGATGTATTGCGCGGCAGCGCCAATGAGCGGGTCATGAGTTTTAACCATCATCAGGTATCGACCTACGGCATTGGTCAAGCGCTCTCGGCGGATGAATGGCGGTCGATTTTTCGACAGCTGGTTGCACGTGGCTATCTCGATGTGGATTCCCAGGGCTTTGGCGGTCTGCTGTTAAACGATAGCTGCCGACCGCTGCTGCGGGGCGAAGCTTCTATCCAGCTGCGCCGCGAGCGCAAAGTAGCCGCAGTGACGCCAAGTCGGCGTGTCAGTATTGATATTCCCGAAGAAGATCAAGGCCTATGGCATGCCTTGCGCGCCTGCCGCAAGCGTTTGGCCGAAAGCCATGGAGTGCCGCCCTACGTGATTTTTCACGATTCGACCTTGCGCGAGATGCTTGAACGCCGCCCCCTGACCGAGCGCGAACTGCTCCAGGTTAACGGCGTGGGTGACAGCAAACTGGAACGTTTTGGCGAGGCCTTTTTAGCGGTTATCCGCGACTACGAATACGCGGATTAGCCGTTCGCTTGCCGCCGGGCTTACAGCTTGCGACCCAGGCGCTTTTCTACCTGCCGCTTTTCCCAATCCGGGCCGAACAGATTAAAAATCTCAAACACACTGATGCCGTGTGCAATCAATCCAGCGCCCCAGCCCAGCATCGGCCACAGCACCCAGAATTCATGGGGGTTGGTGAGCAGATTGAGGGTTAGCAGCCCGCCGATAACGCACACGTAGGTGAGTGCGTGGGAGTAAAACCCTTTTAAGTCGCGCACGTATTTGAGGGCTTGTTCTTCTTCTTCGGTCATTCTGTTGTCGTTTTCCACTGGCATTTCCCGCTCCTGTTGTTGCTGTTGCAAATCAGCGATGTCAACGTCAAATACCGCAGCTAAAGCCATGAGGGAATCGAGACCGGCACTCTGGCCGCGCTCGATGCGTTGAATGGTGCGAATACTTAAGCCACTGATTCGTGCTAAATGGTCTTGGGACCAGCCGCGCTGAAGCCTTAATTTTCGAACGATCATCTTGTCCCTCGGTTTTTACTGCTCAAGTGAACTATGGTGCAAGCCACCGGCTGACGGTGACGACAAACAGCCGACAGCAACCTGACATCCTAATAAAAACAAGTCGTTACAGCAGGAAATGCGCCGCGTGAAGCGGGTTTGTTATAGCGCCGGGTTCGGGCTTTAGTGATGAATCACGCTGCATTGGAGAGCCACAGTAAGGCGGCTGCGTGGAGTATGCCAGATTTTTAATCGCTGACGATCAGGCATAAAAAATCCGATACCAGACAAGCTCGCATCGGATTTTTTTATAGCGGTAGGGGCGGCGCCGTTAACGCACCGCTAAAGGTATTACCCCTGACGCTGACGGGCGCTCATCAAACCCAGCAGACCGACCAGCATCAACAGTGCGGCGGCAGGCTCCGGTACAGAAGCGGTCACGCGGTAAGCGTGGTTGTCACTTTCAAAGGCAAACCCGTTGCTGGCCAGACGCACCGCGTCATAGGTATCGCCGTTCTGGAACCAGAAATTCACGTAGCGGTTGGTGGCGTCGGCTTGTTGGTTGCCGTCGGCTGGTGGTGCGATATCCAAACCACCGAAACTGCCCACTACGGCCCCGCCAAGATAGAAGGTAATGCTGTTGTAGGTATCAACCGAACCCCAGAACAGACCGAAGTAATCCGAGGTAGTACCCAGAGTTAACAGCACGCTGCCATTTGCCTGTGGGTTGGGTACCGCCAGGTAGTAGCTGGAGGTGCCGGCGGGCTGGGCATATTGACCCTCGACGCTACCGGTGACGATCTGGTAGTCACCGTCACAACTGGCGTAACCGCAATGGCCTTCAAAATCGATGGTAATGGTGTCGGCCACGGTCGTGGTGGTTTCACCGGCTGCTGACAAGGTAAAGATAGGTGCTGCGTGTGCCAGGCCCGCGCTGAGAGTGAGCAACAGACCCGCAAAAATGCTGACTGATTTCATAAACTTATTCCTGAAGTTAAAAGGTGGTGCCTGCTCACTGCTCCAGGCGCAGACGACATAGAGCAACTTGCGCGCCAAACTTCAGATGTCCTTTATTTTCAACGGGTTGGTAAATGTGACGCCGGTCACACTTGCGTGGCGTGTAAATTCCTCCGACGATTTTTTGTACAGGCGTCGCGGTTGGCGTCCGATTTGTTTACAGCAACGGCCCGAATCGCCGGCCCGCACGCCAGGCAGCTATAATCGGTACCTCTTACACCGGAGCTGCTATGCCTGAATTACCTGAAGTTGAAACTACCCGCCGTGGTATCGTCCCGCATATTCTCAACCAGCGCGTCACCGGGGTGCAGGTTCGCCAGCCCCGCTTGCGCTGGCCGATTCCGGCGGAACTGCCGGACTTCATCCTCCATCAACCCCTGCTGGAGGTGCAGCGGCGCGGCAAGTATCTGCTGCTACGCTTTGCTACGGGCACGGTACTGATTCATCTGGGCATGTCGGGCAGCTTGCGCATTGTGGCCGCCGGTACTCTTCCCGGCCTGCACGATCATTTTGATTTGATCTTTGGCAAGGTCACTCTGCGTTACTGCGATCCGCGCCGGTTCGGGTGTCTGCTGTGGGTGGAAGGCGCGGTGGAGGAGCACGCTCTGCTGCATCATCTGGGCCCGGAACCTCTGACCGACGCCTTTGCCGCCGAGTATCTGTACCAGCGCAGTCGCAAACGTACACAAGCGGTAAAACAGTTTCTGATGGACAGCAAGATCGTCGTGGGCGTGGGCAATATCTATGCAAACGAAGCGCTGTTTATGGCCCGCATCAAACCGATTCGCAAGGCGGGGGCGCTGACGCGCAAGCAATGTGAGGCACTGGTGCGGGATATTAAATTTGTCTTGCAACGCTCGATTGATCAGGGCGGGACTACACTGCGCGATTTTGTGGGGGGCGATGGTAAACCCGGTTACTTCAAACAGGAGTTACTGGTTTACGGGCGTGGCGGTCAGGCCTGCACCCTGTGCAGCAAACCCTTAAAAGAAGTGCGCATGAACGACCGCACCACGGTTTACTGTGTGGCCTGCCAGAAATAATTTACTGTTGGTGCCGTGGGAATATTGTAGGCAGAGGATGGTGGGCGCTGGTAATCAGCCCCCGCCGCAGCCAGATACTGAACCGCCGCTTCGCCCGCCAGCTTGGGCGCAGGTGTTATTTACTGGCGAATTTCTGTTGCAGGGCCGCTTCAACCGGGGGCGCCACGAATTTGCTGACATCGCCGCCCAGCAGCGCGATTTCGCGCACAATCGAAGAAGAAATATAAGACAGATGTTCGGCGGGCGTCAGGAAGACACTTTCCATATTGGGCGCCAGCGCGCGGTTCATATTGGCCAGCTGAAATTCGTATTCGAAATCCGACACCGCCCGCAGACCGCGCAAGATGGCCTGCGCTTCTTTCTGCCGCACAAAATCTACCAGCAACGTATCGAAACCGCAGACTTCCACATTCGGTAAATGCGCGAGGGTGGTGCGCGCAAGTTCGACCCGTTGCTCAAGGCTGAACAGCGGGTTTTTTCGGCTGCTGACCGCGACCGCAACAATGACTCTATCGAACAGCCGACAGGCGCGCTCGACCAGATCGATATGCCCATTGGTAATAGGATCGAAGGTTCCGGGATAAACCACTCTGCGCATGGTAGCGTCTCGCACTGGGCTGTCGGGCAGCGGGGGGCAGATAGTACAAAAGAAGCGAAAAAACTACCAGCAGAACCGGGCCTCCCGCAGGCTTAAGCGGCCCGCCTGCTTAACGTCCTTGCCTTGTTAAAGCGCTGTGATTGGCGCCCCGCTGGTCGAGACAATTGGCACATTAAGGCGCGCTTTGGTAAAACAGCGTAGGTTACCCCCAGCGTGCGCCAGACGCGCTGCGCTTAAGGCGCTTCTTCTAATAACGATAAATGGAGTTTTCAGCATGTTATTTCGCGTGACTGTCAGCGGTTATTTTTTCATCAAGACCTTTTTGCGTCACCGACGCAGCCTGCTCGCCCGCTCGCTGGTGAGTTTTTTTGCCGCAATACTGGGCATTTTTCTTCTCGGTAAACTTTATCAAGTATGGGATAACGATCCCGATCGTGGCGCTATCGCCGTCGAAAACGGCGCCTTTGGCGAGAGTTACGCCACGCCGGTTTATCTCGATCAAGGTTGGAGCGAATCTGACAGCCTGTGGTTTTACAACACCACCCAGGGTTCGGGCTTACTGCCTTATGACTTCTTTCTTGCATTGGAACAGGCGGATTCCGAGGAGCTGTTTAGGGCTACCGCCAATATTGATCGCTACCGCTACCTGCCCCAAAAGCCCACCTTCTTTAACCCCGATGGCTTGCCCCTCGGTTTTACCCGCGAAGATTACCAAGGCAAAGATTATGTCGGGCTGACCTGCGCCGCCTGCCATACCGGCCAGGTGAGCTATCAGGGCGTGGCGATTCGGATTGACGGCGGGCCAGCAATGGCGGACATGGTGGGTTTTTTGACTGGCCTGCAACACGCCCTGCGCGCCACGCTCAATGATCCCCAGCGGCAGCAGCGGTTTATCGCGCGGGTACTGGAGCTGAACAATACCTACCGCGACGCCGATGAAGTACAGGCCGATCTGGCGCGCTGGACCCAAAAAACCGAACTCTACAACGCCATTAATCACAGCCATATCGATTATGGCTACGCCCGGCTGGACGCTTTTGGACGGATCTATAACCGGGTTTTGCAGCACGTGTTGAGCAAATCGCAGTTGCGTGACCTGCTGCTCGATCTGGAAACCGTCACCGGCGAACCCGTACTTACCCCGGTGCAGGTTGACCGCGTGTTGACAGATATCCAGGAAACCATCATTGGCGATAACGAATTTCTGCAGATCACCAACCGGCTGATGTCCACCGAGCCGGGCTATCCCGCGCTGGGGCTGAAGCAGATGCTGACCATTCGCGAGGCGATCTTTAATGAGCCCAATGCGCCGGTGAGCTACCCGTTTTTATGGGATATCACCCACTCCGATTATGTGCAGTGGAATGGCATTGCGGGTAACGCCGGGGTCGGTGCCTTGGGGCGCAACGCGGGTGAGGCGATCGGTGTGTTCGGCATACTTGACTGGAGCACGCGCGAACCCGGATTCAGTATTGCCGCCTGGCTCACCGGTCAGGAAAACAAACACCAGCAAGTGGATTTCAAGTCGTCCATTGATCTGGTGAATCTGGAGCGCTTGGAAGCGCACCTCAAAAGCTTGAAATCGCCCCAGTGGCCCGAAGCTATTCTCGGTCCTATCGACCGGCAGAAGGCGGCCCGGGGCAAGCGTATTTATGCCCACTACTGTCAGTCGTGCCATGAAATCATTGAGCGCGACGCCTGGGACCGGATTGTCCTGGCGAAAATGTCGAGCCTTGAAGCGGTAGGGACTGATCCGGCGATGGCGCAGAACAGCGTCGATTACCGGGGCAAATCGGGCAATTTTAAATCGACCTACCAAAAAACCGGGGTGGGCACACTGGTGCTTGAAGAGCAGGCGCCGGTGGTGCAAATCCTCACCGCCGTGACAGCTGGCGTGGTGGCATCCCCTGATCCGGATAAAAAGTTTTACCGCCGCTGGGCCGACTGGTTCTACACCCTGGGCATGTCTTTTTTCGATAACGACATCAAGCCGAGCATTAAATCGGGCAATTACGTGCCGGACACCACGGCGAATCCCTATGCGTCGCTGCTGGCTTACAAAGCCCGCTCGCTCAACGGCATCTGGGCGACCGCTCCTTATCTGCACAATGGCTCGGTACCGACGCTCTACGATCTGCTGCTGCCCCAGAAGCGTCCCGGCGATCCCGAGGAAGGCGAGTATCGGCCGGAGGAGTTTATAGTGGGGAGCCGCGAGTTCGATCCGGTGCGCGTGGGCTTTCGCAGTGAAGGTTACGCGGGCTTTGTTTTTCGCACCCAGCGGGTCGGAGATTTAAACAGCGGCCATGAATATGCCTCTGGCAGAACGGCCCAGCTGGATGGTACAGTTTTGCCCGCGCTCACCGAGCAGCAGCGCTGGGACTTGGTGGAATTTATAAAAACCCTCTAAAGTGCCGGTGATATTTTGATCAGCTGCTAGACTTTGAAACAGCGCCCTGATGAGCGTCAGGGCCGCTGGCAGTGCCATGTTGATTATGGCGTCTAAGGATAATAAGTAAGTAAAAAGCGGATTTTTTAACAGCAACCGCGTGCGTGACTTTATTCAGTCCGCCTTCTTTTATCGCTATCGAATTCGCAATTCTATGTTTAAAAAATTCTACCGTCGTTTACTGTTGCCGCTGACCCTGGGCCTCGCCTGCCACACGTCGGTGGCCGGTGTCAGTGACGCCTCAGTACCGCAATTTGTCACTGACTTCGAACACTACATTGCTACCACCGTTGCCCCGGAAGTGCCCGGAGCGGCCCTGGCAATCGTGGCTGATGGCAAGCTTCAACTGCTAAAAGCCTATGGTGTACGCGAAGTTGGTACTAACTCACCGGTTACCACCGACACCGTATTCCGGCTCGCCTCCATCTCTAAAACCGTCGCTTCTACGGCAGCCGGTCTGCTGGTGCAAAACCACCAGCTGATGTGGGACGCCAATGTCTATAACACCCTGGATACCGTGCGCTTTAAAGATGCCAGTTACGGTTCACAAGTGACGTTACTGGATTTACTGGCGCATACCAGCGGCCTGGTACCGCAAGCCTACACGAACCTGATTGAAGATAACGTGCCCTATCAGGACGTGGTACAGCGGTTGCGTACCGTGGATTTTTCCTGTCCGCCGCGCCGCTGTTATGGCTACCAGAATGTGGTTTTCAGTCTGGCCGGTGACATGATCGAAGTGGCGACCGGACAAAGTTACGAGCGCTTTGTGATGGAGCAGCTGTTTGCGCCGCTGGGTATGGCGAATGCCTCTTTCGGGATTGAAGACCTGCAGCACACGAACAATTACGCCAAGCCCCATATCTACCGTCAGGGCCAATGGCGCCCGACGCTGGTTACGCAAAATTACTACAACATCGCACCGGCGGCAGGGGCCAATGCCAGTATTCGCGATATGAGCGAATGGTTGCTCGCCCATATGGGCCATCGGCCCGATGTGCTCACGCCGGGGCTGCTGGATCAGTTGCAGTCTAAGGTTGTACGCACCTCGGTGGCGCGCTCTCACTACGGCCAGACACCTTCGGTGGTAAAAACCTGGTACGGCCTCGGCTGGCGTATATTTGATGTCGGTACCCACCGCAATTTTGTCCATCACGGGGGTTGGGTGAAGGGTTATCGCACCGAAATGGTGTTTAATCGCGAGCTTAATATCGGCATGGTATTTCTGACGAACGCTGAAACGCGCCTGGCGCGTGATGTGATTTTCCAATTCGTCAACGCCTATGAAAATGAGCGCCAGCAGCGCCAGGCGCTGCCCGAGCAGATGATTACCCAGAAACAATAATGACCAGCCCCTTGTTAAGCGCCATTTTGCCCCTATAAAGGGCTGCAGCGAGGGGCCGATGTTGCCCTTTAAAGACTGAGTACTCGTTATAGCTGTTGATCTATGAGCGAATTTTTTATCCTGCAGAACCAGGCCAAGCTGTTCCTGGGAAAACAAAAAGACTGGCTGGACGGGCGCGATCCCGCCAGTTTGTTTAAAACGCCCCATAAAGATGAGGCCATCAATCAGATGGTCGAAATCAGCTCGAAGGACTATACCCAGCGCGTCAAAGTCCTCAGTTGTAGCCTCAACGAGAAAGGGGTGCCCCTTTTGGATGAGTCGCTGCTGCCACCCCCGCTGCCCAAAATGCCCAAAACCCCCCGTCGCGACCTGCTTGAAGACGCGGCAGAGGACGACACTGAAGTCGAAGAAACCCTGGAGTTTACGGCGGAGCCCGATATAGAAGACGCGCAAACCTCGCTGTTGTGATTCTTTCCCCGGGTTACTGCGTTATTATCTGCACCCACAGCCCGCGCTAAACGGGCGCTCCCTAAGTTTGTGTACCACCTGCTCCGATACCGCGCGCAGCTATTGAGGAATTTCTTTTGGCTCATCACTCTGCCATCACCTTTGATCACTATTGCGCGCTCCTCGCCCAGACCGGCGCACCCAGTCTGAAGGGCATCTTGCGCGGCCTGGAAAAAGAAAGCCTGCGGATTACCCCGGAAGCGCGGCTGGCGCAAACCGATCACTCCACCGGGCTCGGTTCGGCCCTGACGCATCCCCATATCACCACCGATTACAGCGAAGCCCTGCTGGAGTTTATTACTCAGCCGCTTCCCGGCATTGCCGAGCTGTTGCAGCAGCTGGACGATATCCACCGGTTTACCTATCAGCAGATCGCGCAGGATAACGAGCTGCTCTGGCCCGCGAGTATGCCCTGTGTATTAGGGCCGGATGCGGAAATTCCGGTCGCCCGTTACGGCAGCTCTAACAGCGGCACCATGAAAACCATCTATCGGGTGGGTTTGGGTCATCGCTATGGGCGCGCCATGCAGACCATTGCCGGCGTGCATTACAATTTTTCATTCCCCGATGAACTGTGGGAATGGCTGCGCGCACAGGAAAAGAGCAGCGAGTCCCTGCAGGATTTTAAAACCCGCCGGTACTTTGCCCTGATCCGCAATTTCCGCCGCTACTTCTGGCTGCTGATTTATCTGTTTGGGGCGGCGCCCGCGGTCTGTGGTTCTTTCGTTAACAATCGCGAGCACCGGCTGCAACCGTTCAATAACGATGCGCGCACCATGCACTTGCCCTATGCAACCTCTTTGCGCATGGGTGATCTGGGCTACCAGAGTGCGGCGCAGCAATCGCTGTTTGTCTGCTACAACAACCTGCCCAGCTATCTGCAAACGCTCTGTGGTGCGATAACCCGCACCCATCCTGAATATGCCGCTATCGGATTGCAGGATGCCGCCGGTAATTATCTGCAGCTCAATACCAATCTGCTGCAGATCGAAAACGAGTTTTACAGCAGCATTCGCCCCAAGCGCACCAG
>CAYTQQ010000043.1:0-16735 GCA_964440135.1 uncultured Cellvibrionaceae bacterium
TTGCTGGTGGCAAAATCCGGCGCCAGCACGACATCCAGCAGTCCACCCTGACCGCGACTGACTATGTCAGGCAGACCGCTCAGCGCGGGACCTTTTTCCCCTTGCGGCGTGACGATACGCATGGTGCCGCTGCGCTCGGTCACCAGCATGCGACCGTCCGGAAGAAATGCCAGGCTCCAGGGATTGCTAAGACCCTCGACCACCGTGGTTACCCGCAAGGGAACAGAGTTGTTTTTAACCTCAATGGTCTTGGCGGCAACAGTGCCGGAAAACAGCCCGAGTACAAGGGCCAGGCCGGCGGCGCGAAGGCAGTTAGCAAGCATAGAAAATCTCCATCCCGTCATTAAAATGGGAGTCAGATTAGCAATAGCGACCAGCGCCGTGCAACGTCGGTAAACTCAAGGATTGTAAAGGCGTTCACTGACAATTGGTGGTCGTGGGGGGTTGTCGCGATCCGGGGTTTATATCTCTTTTGCTGCTGGCGGGGTAGGATAGAACCCAAATCCGGCGCTTCCGAGCGACTATTTATTGCGTTTGCGCGTTAACAGAAACAGGAATTTGTATGCGGACGTTTTATCCTGAGATCAAACCTTATCAGCGTCATCGCATTGCGGTTGAAGCCCCGCATGAGTTGTATGTCGATGAGTCGGGTAACCCCGATGGTATCCCCGTGTTGTTTATTCATGGCGGGCCGGGTGCCGGTTGTGGCAAGTATGACCGCCGCTTTTTTGATCCCGAAGTTTACCGCGTCGTGCTGTTTGACCAGCGCGGTGCCGGGCGCTCCACGCCCCATGCTGAATTGCAGGCCAACACCACGCCCAAGCTGGTGGAAGATATCGAAACCATTCGCCTGACCCTCGGTATCGACCAGTGGGTACTGTTTGGCGGCTCCTGGGGTTCGACCCTCAGCTTGGTGTATGCCCAGACCTATCCCGAGCGCGTGCTGGGTTTAATTTTGCGCGGTATTTTTCTCTGCCGCCCGCAGGATTTAAATTGGTTTTATCAAGACGGCGCCAGCCATATATTTCCGGATTATTGGGAAGACTTTATCCATCCCATACCGCAGGAAGAGCGCCAGGATCTGATGGGGGCCTACTACCGCTACCTCACCGGTGACAACGAAATCCAGCAGATGGCAACGGCCAAGGCCTGGTCGCTTTGGGAGGGTCGCTGTGCCACCTTGCGCCCCTGTCAGGAAGTCGTGGATTCCTTCAGCGATCCCCATCGCGCATTGTCGCTGGCCCGTATTGAAGCGCATTATTTTGTTAATCGCGCATTTCTGGCCGACGATCAGATTCTGCGCAACGCCGATAAGCTCGACGGTATTCCCGGGGTTATCGTGCATGGTCGTTATGATATGGTTTGCCCGCTGGATAATGCTTTTGCGCTTCATAAGGCCTGGCCTGGTTCGCAATTGCACATCATTCGGGAGGCGGGCCACGCGTCGCGTGAACTGGGTATTGTGGATGCGCTGATTCGTGCAACAGATGAAATGGCTCAGCGCTTGCGACCCGAAGAAGATCATTCCGCCTGACGGTGCCGTTCATTAAAAAAAACCAGTCGTAAGACTGGTTGTTAATGAGCTCGTTGAAACAGCCAATTGAAGGTAAAGCTCAGCGATCCTTGCCTGTTGTCGTTTTAAAGTGTGGAAAATAGGGGGCGGCCGTCGCCTGGCTGGCAGATGCTTGAGCCCCGGGTGTTGTTTGATTGAAATGTGGTTGATCCATTGCGCCCACCTGATTGATGCCAATCAGCATGGCCACGGCAATCAGTAGAGGTAGTATTCGCCAGGATGAAAATCTCATAGTAATGCTCGTTGTCACTGGATTTTCTACATTATTTTTATTTGGCTAATACTTGTCTGCTTTTTACCATAGAGTCGTTTGCCTTTCGGTAAGGCGCAAATTTGAACCTGGAAGTGTGATGTGTCGCACATTTGTGTGGTGCATCTGTGTGGAATTCCGGCGGGAGGCTGGTGTTACCTAACAATAATAAGGTGCCCAATGGAACGAGTTATTTTTAATACGCATGATGTCGTGCTGTTGATGACGGCCTACCAATGTATTTTATTTGCCATTCTTTTGCTGACGATAAAACGGGAAGGGCGGCTGACCAATATTCTGCTGGCGTTATTTCTGCTTCAGCATGCTGCTATTCCCCTCGATCTCCTGATCAGCTTTGGTCTTGAATTTCGCTTCATCGCACTGGAGTGGTCACCCAATCTGTTTTACGCGTTTGGTATGGGTTACTGGTTAGAGGCGCCGTTACTGCTGTGGTACACGCGCTCATTGGTGTATAAAGATTATGCGCTGTCCCGCCGCGATCTGATTTATCTCCTGCCATTTTTTGCGTACTTATTTCATCAGTTGTTTTTCTATTACGGTCTCGCTTTCGACCAGAAAAAAGATATTCAGGAGTCTTACGACCTCTACCTCGCGCCGCATTACATGCACTATGTGACTATCTTTCGGGATTTGTTCCGGTTTGCCCTGGGTTGCTTGTGTCTGGTCGAAATCCGTCGTTTCAGCCGGCATTTGCTGCACAATTATTCGGATATAGAAAAGCGCGATCTGACCTGGTTGAAGCTGCTGGTGATTGGTTTTACCGCCATTCGCGGCTGGTCAGTGCTCGTCGTGTTTATGGTGATGCTGGCGGTGGTCTTTGGCATCCAGACCAATTTTGATGTGATGGGTCTGATCGGCAATTACGTCACCTTTATTCTGGTCAGCATGTTGATTTTCTTCAGCTTGAGCCACTCGTTTATCTGTGACGGCGTGGACTCTCGCGAGGAAGAAACGCCTGAAAAAGAAGAAGTGGCTAAAGAGAAATTCAAAACCGAACACATCGAAGCGCTGACCCACTATATGGTGGATGAAAAACCCTATCTGGAATCAGCCTTAACGCTCGAAAAACTGGCGACCCAGGTGCAGCTGCCCCCGCGCACGCTTTCCAATATGATCAATCGGCATTTTGAATGTCACTTCTTTGAGTTCGTTAATTCTTATCGTATTGAAGAAGCCAAGAAGATGTTGGCCGACCCGGCCTGTGCGGGTAAAAACATGCTGGAAATCATGTACGACGTGGGCTTTAACAGTAAGGCGACGTTTAACACCCTGTTTAAAAAGAAAACCAACATGACGCCCAGTCAATTCCGCAAGCACGCTATGTCAACTGATCCCAAGGTGTAATCGAGCCGGTCGCTGTTGTCGGGCGACCGGTTCCGTTTTTATGGTTGGGGTGTGGTATTTATACCGGCAAATTAAATCAAGCGCCGCATTAACGGGTGTCAGAAAGGTAATCGGTGTTGCCACTGGCCGTATATCGTCAGCTTTCATCACCCTATAAAAAGATGGCCCGCTTATCTGCGTGAGACTAAGGCGGCGATGCCGATCACGGCGAGTAGCAGGCTCGCGGTGGGCAGGTTGTCCAATGTTAACCACTGGGAAACTTGCGAGGCAATAACGGGCCACGCAGTGACTACTGCACCGATAAAGGCCACGGCGGCAATTTTATTGCGCCGGCTGCGGCGGCGTCGACGCAGCTGTTCTTCCCGCCGCTTGCGGTGAAGTGTTTGGTATTCGGCGGTAGCGCGATCTTCCTGTTGCATCTGTTGCAGGGTATTGAAGATCAGCTGCGGCACTTGCGGGAATTTTTCCATCCAGTCGGGGCCGTAGCGTTTCAGTTCGCGCCACAAGGATTTTGGATGGAAGCGGTTTTTTAACCAGCGTTCCAGATAGGGGTGCGCCGTCGTCCATAAATCCAGGTCGGGATAAAGTTGTCGGCCCAGACCTTCAATATTCAGCAGGGTTTTTTGCAGCAGCACTAATTGCGGCTGTACTTCCATATCAAAGCGACGGGCGGTGCGGAACAGGTTGAGCAGGACATGCCCAAACGAAATTTCTTTCAGTGGCTTTTCAAAAATCGGCTCGCATACCGTACGCACCGCCGATTCCAATTCTTCGATGCGGGTATCCGCCGGCACCCAGCCACTTTGCACGTGCAGCTCCGCCACCTGGCGGTAGTCGCGGCGAAACATCGCTAACAAGTTGCGCGCAAGATAAAACTGATCATCCCGGGTAAGGGAGCCGACAATCGCCATGTCCACCGCAATATATTGCGGCAGCTGGGGGTTTTCTTCCGACACGAAAATATTGCCCGGGTGCATGTCGGCGTGGAAGAAGTTGTGCTCAAACACCTGCATGAAAAATATCTCGACGCCGCGCTCTGCCAGCGCTTTGAGGTCGGTGTTCTGTGCTTGCAGGGCAGGGATATCGGTGACCGGGATACCTCGGATGCGCTCCATCACCAGAATGTTTTCGCGCGTGTAATCCCAATAAATTTCCGGTACGTATAACAGCGGCGAGTGTAAAAAGTTGCGCCGCAGTTGCGAGGCATTGGCGGCTTCGCGCTGGAGATTCAGCTCATCAAAAATGGTGATGCGATAATCTTCCACTACCTCAACTGGCCGCAGGCGTTTGCCATCCGGGCTATAGCGCTCGACCAGCTGGGCCAGCCACAGGAGCAGCTGCATATCCTGCTCGATAATTTTTTCGATGCCGGGTCGGACGATTTTAATCACTACCGGTCGGCCATCTTTTAGCACCGCGCCGTGCACTTGCGCGATGGAGGCCGATGCCAGCGGTTCTTGCTCGTAATCGAGAAACACCTCTTCCACTTTTGCGCCTAACGCCTGTTCAACCAGGTCGCGAAAGGTGTTGCTGGCAAAAGGCGCAACCCGATCCTGCAAAAAATTCAGTTCCAGCGCGATGTCTTCAGGCACCAGATCCGGGCGCGTCGACAAGAGCTGGCCGAATTTGATAAAAATCGGTCCCAGCTCTTGCAGCGCATAACGCAAGCGTTCACCGCGCGTAAGTTTCGGTGCAGGGAAAAGTTTGCAGGGCAACAGCAGCAGGCGAATACCCAGGGGCATTTCAGCGGTGGAAAATAGTTGGTCCAGCCGATAGCGCAGCACGACGCGAAAGATAATGAGTAAACGAATAAAGACAATCACAGAGGCGCTTATCCTTTTAATAAGCCGGTGCAGTTTTTCGTCCCGCGCCTGGCGGGTGTGTCTGTTGATCTTTCCATTGTTGCGGCGACTGCGCTATCTGTCGTCGGGAGAACGCTGGAGTAGTTGGTTGATGCGCGCTTCCAGCCGATCCAGATGCAGGCGCACCGCATCCACGTCCTGATAAAAGGCATCCAGCTCGGCGCTGGGTACCGCCGCTTTGAATTCTTCTGTCAGAAAGTCGCCCAGCAAGCGGTTTATTTCGCGGGAGCGGTCACGGGTGTAGTTCATCCCCGAGCGGATGACTTCAGCGGTTTGATGACCCGCGAGGTCGCCCATTTTTTCGCTCAGTGCATCTTCCCAATCGATATCCAGATTGCTGAGTAAACGCTGCAGCTCGACCAGCAGGGCGGTGCTGCCCATCACTTCTACACCGCTGCCGACAAAGCCGTGTTCGCTGCGCGCTAACTTGGCGAGGGCGGTCAGGGAGCCGTGCAGGCGGGTATCTACCGCGCCCTCCCACTGGCTCATCAAACGCACGCCATCATCATCGGCGGTGATGTAAACCGTCATTGCCGGGGTCGTGACGCTGACCGCCAATACCTGGCCTTTGATATTGTCCAGCGCAATGCGCGTGCCGGGATCGTATTCCAGCGCGGCATTAATCAGGCTTTCAAGACCCGCAAGTGTTGCGGTCAGCAGCATGGGGTTCATCAGGGTTTGATACCTTTGTGCAGCGCTACAATGCCACCGGTCATATTGTTGAATTCGGTATTCACAAAACCGGCATCGGTCATCATCGCTTTTAAGGTTTCCTGATCCGGGTGCATGCGAATGGACTCGGCCAGATAGCGATAGCTGTCGGCATCGTTGGTGATCAGTTTGCCCATCAGGGGCAGGAGCGTAAACGAATAAGTGTCGTAGGCTTTTTCAAGCAGTTGATTGCGCGGCTTGGAAAACTCCAGCACTAATAAACGGCCGCCGGGTTTGAGTACCCGCAACATGGAGCGCAGCGCGAGATCTTTGTCGGTGACATTACGCAAACCAAAGGCAATGGTGATGCAGTCGAAGGTGTTATCCGGAAAGGGCAGGTACTGGGCATCGGCTTGCGCAAATTGAATATTGCCCGCCACGCCGCGATCCAATAATCGATCCCGCCCGACGGTCAGCATGGAGGCGTTAATGTCGGCGAGCACGACTAAACCTTCTTTGCCAACCCGGCGCGCAAACTGGTAACTCAAGTCGCCGGTACCACCGGCGATATCCAGAATTTTATGGCCTGGTCTGACTGCCGAGGCTTCGATGGTAATGCGCTTCCACAGCCGATGAACACCGCCCGACATCAAGTCATTCATCAAGTCGTATTTAGCGGCGACTGAATGAAACACTTCCGCGACGCGGCGCGCCTTGTCTTCTACCGCGACCTGCTCGTAGCCGAAGTGAGTGGTTTTCTTGTCGTCATTCATGCGGCGCCTGTCCCGAATTCACAAAAGTGCGGCTATTGTACAACGCCGCAACTGTAACACCAGTAGCTGTAACACCAGTAGCAGTGCGGGATTAAGAAAAAAATGCGCGAGGAGATGACGGGCAGCGCAAAGAAGCTACGCGACGCCGGTAGGTTGAGGCAGGGTTGAAGCGCCAGCGCGGGATAGAGATGAGGCGCTGATGCGGTATACATAAAGGCGCTAACGCCCGGTAAGTATAAGGCCGCTAAGCGCCTGGCAGGATTAAGGCGCCAACGCCAGATAGTGGCCGCTGAGCAATACACTATCGCTGATGTGAGCAACGCTGTGTGACGGATAAACTTCAGTGAGGACAAGGTCCACTTGACGGTCGACTAGACGTTTATCAAAGACGTCGTATTTGCCGCGCGCCTGCTGGGTGATCAGCTGATACAGCTCCAAGGTGTCACCGGCGCGCAGGCCGTGGGTGGCGCCGCTGCGAATGATCACCTGCTGGTATCCCGGACGTGAATCGATGCGTGCAATATGAGGTTGGCAGGCAATCGCAGCGGCGAGTTCATCGCTGGCTTTAGCCAGGAGTTGTTGCACCTGCTGGCCGTAATCGCTTTGCCAAAAGCGGGGCGAAGCAAAGCCGGTGTCGGGGTGGCCGGTCGCTTTCCATTTACCAAAGGTTTGATAGTGATTGGCAAACACCACGGCGCCCGTCAGGCCATCGCGCAGCTCCAGTTGAAAACGAAAAATCCGGTGGCGTTTATCCAGCGGTGTGTCGACGTGGAAGGTGTCGTGCAGCCCGTTAATAAAGCGGGTATAGAAGCCGGGGGTATAAGCCGTGTCGGGAGACATCATCGCCATATCCTGTATTTCACCGCTGACGACAAACTGCGTGTCATATTTCTGCGCGAGTTGTTGTACCTGAGTTTCTATCTGCGCGTCGAGGGCATGAACGGATAACGGTAAGGCGCCGGACAGGTGCACCGCGCCGGCAGTGGTTTTGCGCGCGCGTAACTGTTGATCAATTAAGCGGGGTAACTGCTGATCCACCTGATGCAGACTGCCCGCCGCGCTGGTGCCGGGAGCGATCCGGGGAAAGCTCGCGAAGGCAATAGTTTTCCGATACGGATTTACGCTCGGCGCAGCGCACTGATGATGATGCGCCGATTGTGTCGCTGTTTTCTGGGCAGGCTCGACGGCTGCTGCATCGGTGGCCCACACGCCAGGGACGGCACACAGGCTGACCAGGACGGCACCAAAAAGACGTTTTCCAGGGAACCTCGGATTCATAGCAAGCTCCGATAGGGGCAAGGGTGAGAAGTTTGCCGCCGCTCATGGCTGAGCCGGGTGAAAATGTTTTACAGTAGGGTCTGTTACAACCAGTCGCACCAGTGGTTATCGGCCTGGTACGGGTTATCTTTAACCGGCGGAATTACCTTTAGCTGCCTGGATTATCTTTAGCCGCTGGGACAGGCCCTTCGTTCGGTGTCGATAATAAAAAATACGGGATTTTTTCTGATGTACTCTTTCGCTTGTTGTTACCGCCTGCTGTTGATCGTTAGCGCACTGGTTATGCTCAGTGGCTGCTCCTCGCCCAGCCGCTCTTACTCCACGGTCGGTATGACCGAGACGCTTGAAGTCGATATTCTGCCCAATGGCAGCAAGATGTTTATCTATCGCCAGCGCACGCCCGAGGAGCAGATTCCCAGTCATATCCGCGTGGCGCACAGCAGCGGTCGCGTGCGCGAGGGCTATCAGCGGCCCCAGGCGCAATTGAACACTAACCGTTACACTTACGGGCGGTTACAGCGTAACGCGGCCCAGGCAAGTGCGTCCCTGGGTTACTGTCGCGAAGGCTTTTTGGAGCTGGACGGCAGTGTCTCGCGCTATCACATGTGGTTGAAGGGTGAATGCCGCGAGGCGGCTACCGCGGAAGATCGGGCGCGCTTTAGCGGACAGCAGGCGATACCGGTGCCGTCGGCCCCGTAATTCTTTGCGGTTTTACGCACTGGCGGGTTGCTTGCCGGTATACTCGCGGCTTCTTGTTTACTCCCTGATCTGGATCAATCATGTCTCTCCCTCTGGTTTTAAAATCACAGGCGGATCGCCGTCTGAAGCTCGGTCATCTCTGGATTTACAGCAACGAAGTCGATGTCGAACGCTCACCGCTGAAGTCCTTTGCGCCGGGTCAACAGGTGTCGGTGGTGGCCAGCAATGGCAAGTTCCTCGGTTTGGCTCTGATGAATCCACAGGGTTTGATCTGCGCCCGTCTGGTCAGCCGCGATGAAAAGTATCCGCTTAATAAATCCTTGCTGGTACACCGTATCAAGCAGTCGTTGGCCTTGCGGGAGATGGCATTTTCTGCGCCTTACTACCGCCTGATCTTTGGCGATGCGGATCTGCTGCCGGGGCTGGTGGTAGATCGCTTTGGCGATTATCTGGTGGTGCAGATCGCCAGCAGTGGCATGGAATTGCTGAAAGACGACATCGTGGCCGCTCTGGTGCAAACCTTGAAGCCCAGAGGTATTTTGCTCAGCAACGATCACAGCGCCCGCGCCTTGGAAAACTTGCCCGAATATGCGCAAGTCGCTTATGGCGAGGTGCCGGATGAGGTGGAGCTGAGCGAAAATGGCGCCCGCTTTATGGCGCCGATTGCCGGCGGCCAAAAAACCGGTTGGTTTTACGATCACCGTATCAACCGCGCCCAGCTGAACACTTATGTGCGCGATAAGCGGGTGCTCGATGTTTTTTCTTATATCGGCGGCTGGGGTGTGCAGGCGGCTGTGGCGGGTGCGCGTGAAGTCGTGTGCGTGGATGTATCGGAAGCAGCACTGGCCGGTGTGGCACATAATGCTGCGCTCAATGGTGTGGCTGAGCGCGTACAGACCTTGCACGGCAAAGCCATTGATGTGTTGAAGCAGCTGGTTGCTGCCGGCGAGACGTTTGATGTGGTGGTGCTCGACCCGCCCGCCTTTATTAAGCGGCGCAAAGATCAGAAAGCCGGCGAAGCGGCGTATCGCCATATCAATGAGCTGGGCATGCGTTTGCTGGGGCGTGATGGTCTGCTGGTTGCCGCATCCTGCTCAATGCATCTGCCGCGCGAGACCTTAACCGAGATTGTGCGCGGCGCGGGCCGGCATCTGGACCGCCACGTACAAATTATCGGCCAGGGCGGGCAGGGGCCGGATCATCCAGTGCATCCGGCGATTGCGGAAACCGACTATCTCAAGGCGGTGTTTGCCCGCGTTTATCTGGCGTAGATACGAACATCCCGTATCTGGCGTAGGTGCGAACAGCCCGCACTTTCCGTCAATCAGCGCAGGCTGAGAATACTCCAGCCGCGCTCGGTGGCCACGGCGCGCAAACGTGCGTCCGGGTCAACCGCCACCGGGTTGTCGACCTTTTCCAGCAGCGGCAGATCATTAATCGAGTCGCTGTAAAAATAACTGCCCGCCAGAGACGCCT
This sequence comes from uncultured Cellvibrionaceae bacterium, assembly GCA_964440135.1. Taxonomy (GTDB): domain Bacteria; phylum Pseudomonadota; class Gammaproteobacteria; order Pseudomonadales; family Cellvibrionaceae; genus Cellvibrio. The sequence goes on from CAYTQQ010000043.1 coordinate 9,928, forward strand.
GCCGCTCAGTCATCCACGCCTGCAGGCGCGTGACCTTGCCAGCCTGAAAGCAGGGCGTACCGATACATTTGCCGGTATAGCGCCCGTTACTGATTTCTGCATCCGAGGCGAGGATATGCTCGACCCCTAAACGCTTTGCAATGGGTAGCGTCACAAAGCTGTTGGTGGCGGTGATAATTAACAGCGTGTGGCCCTGTTCCCGGTGGTGCTGTAATAACGCTTCCGCCTTAGGCAGCATCAGTGGCTCGATATAGTCGGCCATAAATTGCTGGTGCAAGGCTGCCAGCTCGTCCATGGTGTGGCGCGCAAGCGGCGCGAGTGAAAAATCCAGATAGGCTTGCATATCCAGCGTGGCGTTCTGGTAGTCCTGATAAAAAAGATCATTCTGGCGGCGGTACTCCTCCGCATCCACCAGCCCTTTCTGGACGAGAAACTCGCCCCAGCTGTGGTCACTGTCACCCCCGAGAAGGGTATTGTCTAAATCAAAAATAGCGAGAGTCACGGCTTACCTGTTAATTAAAAAAATGCGAGCAATTAAAAGAATGCGAGCAAATTAAAAAGCGGCACTCGCAAGATCAAAAGAACAGGCAGCGCACGCAAGAAGGAGATAAAAACGGTCGCTAGCATACCCATTGGGTGTGGATGACTCAATCGTTTAGGCGCCGTGGTGGGGAAGGGTGTGCTGGCGTGAGGGGATACGCGCAGTGTTGGGGCGCAGAAAGCGTTACTTGTAATTGCCGAGGATTGCAACTTTATGGAACAATAGCTGCAACTTAACAATTGATAACGAGCGCACGTCCACAGTCCACAGTCCTCAGGACGCCAGCGGCGCAGCTCTCCAGGATATCTGCACCCGTGATAGATAACGATGGTTTTCGCCCGAATGTGGGCATTATTCTTACCAACGACCGGGGGCAACTGCTGTGGGCCCGGCGTGTCGGCGGTCAGGATGCCTGGCAATTTCCCCAGGGCGGTATCAATCCCAATGAAACCGCAGAGCAGGCACTTTACCGTGAGCTGCACGAAGAAATTGGTTTGTTTCCGCAAGATGTCGATATTCTCGCCTGTACCCGTGGCTGGCTCCGCTATCGTTTGCCAACCCGCTTGGTCCGCCACAATTCCCTGCCTTTGTGTGTAGGTCAAAAACAAAAATGGTTTTTGCTGCATCTGCGCAGTGACGAAACCAAAATCTGCCTCAATAATGGTGGTCGCGCCGAGTTCGATGACTGGCGTTGGGTCAGTTATTGGTATCCCTTGGGTAAAGTGGTCGCCTTCAAACGCGATGTTTACCGCCGGGCCTTGAAAGAGTTGTCGCCGCCGCACAGTGAGTTCGAAGACGCCGAATACCGTTCTGGTCCGGGTTACTGATTCTCCGTTAGTCTCGGGGTCCTCATTTTCTGTTAACAATGGAACTACATGCTACATTCGCTTCGCAGTATCGTTCAGGAAGTTAACACCGCTCGCGACATGAAAACCGCGCTGGCGATTATCGTCACGCGTGTTAAAGCGGCTATGGAAACCCAGGTGTGTTCGGTGTATCTACGCGATGCCAAGGGCGATTACGTGCTGATGGCCACCGAAGGATTGAATCAGGATGCGGTTGGTCGAGTCTGTTTGCGGGCTGGCGAAGGCCTGGTGGGCTGGGTCGCATTGCGCGAAGAGCCGATCAATCTGGAACACGCCGAAACCCATCCGAGTTATCAATATTTTCCCGAAACCGGTGAAGAGCGGTACAGCTCCTTTCTCGGTGTCCCGATTATTCATCACCGTCAGGTCCTCGGTGTGCTGGTGGTACAGCAAGCTGAACGGCGTCGTTTTGATGAGGGCGACGAAGCCTTTCTGATTACCATGTCGGCCCAGCTGGCCGCGGTCATTGCCCATGCCGAAGCTAGCGGCGATGTGCTCGCCCTGGGCGCCAAGCCGAAGCAGGCGCGCTTTGTCGGTGTCTCTGGCGCACCGGGTATTGCCATTGGTGAGGCAGTGGTCATCACCCCGTTGGCCGATCTGCGTGCAGTTCCCTTTAATGCATGTACTGACGTTGAGGCCGAGCTGGCGTTTTTCCAGCGCAGTCTGGCGGCCGTACGCGAGGACATCAAAGCCTTGGGTGGCCGCCTTAGGGAACGCCTTAACCGCGAAGAGCAGGCACTGTTTGATGCTTATTTGGCGATGCTCGACGATGCTTCCCTCGCCCGTGAAGTGTCCGAGCGAATCCGCAGCGGCCATAACGCGCCCTACGCCTGGGCCGAGGTTATCCTCGAGCACGAAGACACGTTTAACAGCATGGACGATCCCTATCTGCAGGAACGGGCTACCGATCTGCGCGATCTGGGCCGTCGCGTACTGGCCTATTTGCAGGAATCCAACCAGAAAACCCGGGTGTTTCCCGACCGTGCTGTCCTGATTGGAGAAGAACTCACCGCGTCCATGCTGGGTGAAATTCCCAAGGAAAAACTGGTAGGGCTGGTTTCCGTCCAGGGTTCCAGCAACTCCCACGTGGCGATTCTCGCCCGCGCGATGGATATCCCTACGGTGATGGGGGCGGTCGATCTGCCATTTACCCAGCTCGATCAGCGCCAGGTGATTGTCGATGGCTACAAAGGCGTGATCTACACCGATCCCGGCGCGCAGCTGCGCAAGCACTATAAAGCGATCTATCTAGAGGAGCAGGAGCTGGTCAAAGGGTTGGAGGCACTGCGTGATGAACCGTGCGAGACCCTGGATAACTACCGCCTGCCACTGTGGGTCAACACCGGCCTGATGACCGATGTAGTGCGCTCGCTGGAGCGCGGTGCTGAAGGTGTGGGCCTGTATCGTACCGAAGTCCCGTTCCTGTTGCGGGATCGTTTTCCCAGTGAGGAAGAGCAGCGCCTTATCTACCGCGAACAGCTGGAAGCGTTTGCGCCGCACACGGTTACCATGCGCACCCTGGATATCGGCGGTGATAAAGCGCTGCCGTATTTTCCCATCGAAGAAGACAACCCCTTTCTCGGCTGGCGGGGTATCCGCGTTACCCTCGATCACCCGGAAATTTTCCTCGCTCAGCTGCGCGCCATGATTAAAGCCAGTGAAGGCTTGAATAATCTGCGCATCCTGCTGCCGATGATCACCAATGTGCCGGAGCTGGATGCCGCAAAAATCCTTATTCATCGGGTGTATGACGAATTGGTGGAAGAAGGTTATCAGGTGGCGATGCCGCCCATTGGCGTCATGATTGAAGTGCCTGCGGCGGTTTATCAGGCGCGCGAACTGGCAGTGCGGGCGGATTTTTTATCCGTGGGCAGTAACGACCTTACGCAATATTTACTGGCGGTGGATCGCAACAATGCCCGGGTAGCGGATCTCTATCAGGCGCTGCACCCCGCCGTGCTCCACGCGTTACAGCAAGTGGTCGATGCCGGGCACTTACAGGGCATAGATGTCGGCATCTGCGGCGAGCTCGCTGGCGATCCCGGCGCGGCGATTTTGCTGATGGCGATGGGCTTTGATGTGCTGTCGATGAACGCTACCAACTTGCCCAAGGTGAAATCGGTGATTCGCGGCCTTACCCTGGTCCAGGCCAAAGCCCTGTTGGCCGAGGTGATGCAGATGGCCGATGCCGAGCAAATTCGTTTGCGCCTCGAGCAAGAGCTGCATGATACCGGCGTTGCACGCTTAATCCGCCCCGCCTCCAGTCCCGCTTAATTTGTCGCTGAGCATTTCTGCGCGCTTGGTAATTGATCGGCGGGATGCCGTGTGCACGACACCGGTAAGGTGAAGGAGTACACGCGCAAAAAAATTAACCCAGTTGGTGGTTCATTGCGCGCGACGGCTGTGCACAGCTGTCACCTACGACGCGTGCCGGCACGCCTGCCACGGTGGTGCGCGGTGGCACACTTTTCAGAACCACGCTGCCTGCACCGACTTTTGCGCATTCACCGATTTCGATATTGCCCAGAATTTTGGCACCGGCGCTGATCAAAACACCCTGGCGCACTTTGGGATGGCGGTCACCCGCTTCTTTGCCTGTGCCACCCAAGGTCACCGACTGCATAATCGAGACGTTGTCTTCGACCACCGCCGTTTCACCAATCACTATGCCCGTGGCATGGTCGAACATAATGCCCTTGCCAATTTTTGCGGCCGGATGAATGTCTACCGCAAACACGGACGAAATCCGGTTTTGCAGAAACAGCGCGAGTGACGTGCGGCCCTGGCACCACAGCCAGTGGGCGATACGATGAGCCTGCAGCGCGTGAAAACCCTTAAAAAACAACAGCGGCGTTGCCAGTGAGCAGCAGGCCGAATCCCGCTCATTGACGGCTTGTAAATCGGCGCGCACCGCACTGCTGATGCCGGGATCATCGGCCAGCGCTTGTTCGATGACTTCACGCACCGCCATAGCCGGCAGCGCCGGGCTATCCAGTTTATTGGCCAGGTGAAAGCTCAGGGCGGACTCAAGGGTGGCGTGATTGAGAATCGTTGCATAGAGAAAGCTGGCCAGCACCGGTTCACTCTCGGCCTGTTTGCGGGTTTGATGGCGAATAGATTCCCACATGGCGTCAGCGGGTAGTGGGGCAGATGCGTTGGCAATCATAAGCGGCCTTACTGGTTGTCGAAACTGGCCGCTGGGCGACCGATTAAGGGGCGGAAAAATACCATAATCGGGGCTCCGCCGCTTAAAAAATTGCCAGCGGCGGTTCCTGTAGAGCCGCCAGTTGCTCGCGCAGCTCGAGAATATGCTCGCCCCAATAGCGCTCGGTGTTAAACCACGGGAAGTGGCGCGGGAAGGCCGGATCGCTCCAGCGGCGTGCCAGCCAGGCGCTGTAATGCATGAGACGCAAGCTGCGCAGGGCCTCGATCAGCGGCAGCTGGGCCAGATCAAAATCGCAAAATTCGCGGTAGCCCTCGAGAATCTCCGCCAGCTGCAGGGTTTGCTGCTCGCGCTCACCGGAGAGCAGCATCCACAAATCCTGGATCGCCGGGCCATTGCGCGCATCGTCAAAATCGACGAAGTGAGGCGCTTCGTCGCGCCACAAAATGTTGCCGGGGTGGCAGTCACCATGGAGGCGAATGGGGGTGAAGCTGACTCTGGCAAAGGTATCTTCCAGGCGCGCCATCAGGTCCGCCCCAAGCGTGCGGTAGGATTCGCGCAGGCTCGGAGGAAGAAAATCATTGGCCAATAGAAAATCATAACTTTCCCGGGCGTAGCTATGAATATCGACGGTGGGGCGATGGGTGAAGGGGCGCGCTTGGCCCAGGGCGTGAATCCGACCCAGTACCCGGCCCAGGCTTAACAGGGCATCGTAGTCATCAAGATTGGGGGCGTGACCGCCCTGGCGGGGATAAAGGGCAAAACGAAAGCCGGCAAATTCACGCAGGGTCCGCCCCTGCGGATCGCGCATCGGCGGCACTACCGGGATTTCCAGATCGTACAGCGCCTGGGTAAAGTCGTGCTCTTCTTGAATCTGCGCATCGCTCCAACGCAACGGGCGATAGAATTTGACGATCAGCGGTGAGCCACCTTCGATGCCTACCTGGTAGACACGGTTTTCATAGCTATTGAGCGCCAGTACCCGCGCGTCGGTGAGCAAATCGCAGCTCTCTACAGCATCCAGCACCAGGTCGGGAGTAAGCAATTCATAGGCGTGGCTCATTACTGCAGTACCTCGGACAGAAAGGAGGCATTGTAGCGGCAAAAGTGCGGGAAAATCTGCTGGTCTGGCCGCCGCGTCTGCGGCGGCTAACGCTGTGATGGGCTTCGCAGGCACGGGTGGAGACGGTCGGGCGGCGTACTGTGCGGGCCGCTAACGTCTATAGTTTGTACAATGTGGCAAGATGGGTTCCTTGAGTAAGGAGTGATTGAGTCAATCAGACGTGCGAGAGCCTTCTATGATCAGCGTAGCTTTTTACAACTTAAAAGGTGGGGTAGGAAAGACCACGACCGCGGTGAATATGGCCTATCTGGCCGCTGCAGCGGGCAAAGAAACGGTGCTGTGGGATCTGGATCCGCAGGCAGCTGCCACCTGGTTTTTCAAACAGGACGGCGTAACAAGTCGAGCCATTCAGGTTTTCAGTCAGGGCCGGGCCATTGCGGAGCTGGAGGCGACCAGCCCGTTTCCCGGCTTAACGGTGATTCCTGCCGATTTGAGCCTGCGCAAAATGGAGCAGGAATTCAGCGGCCAAAGTGGTACCCGCTGGTTGCGCAACCTGATCAAACCCCTGGCCCAGAGCAACGACATTCTGATTTATGACTGCGCACCCTCGCTGTCCCCGGCGATGGAGTTCCTGTTGAGCGATGCCGATATCGTGCTTATCCCGATGATCCCCAGCCCCTTGTCGATTCGTGCGATGGAGCAGGTAGTCGAATTCTTTGCCACAAAAAAACGTCGGCCCAAGCATCTGGTCGGTTTTTTTAATCAGGTCGATATGCGCCGGCGTTTGCACCGCGAGGCCGTTGCCAATATGCGCAAAATGCCGGTCCCCATGCTCAAGACCTGGATTCCCATGGATTCGGCGGTTGAGCAAATGGCCTTGCGGCGGGCGCCGCTGAGCAGCTATACCGGCAGTGGCCGGGCAGCTCAGGCCTATATTGCGATGTGGAAAGAAATTGCCCGACTGCTGCGCCGGACCGAACGGGAGCTGGCGGGCGAATAAATGTTGCACGACGCTCGGTGTGGCTTGCCTGTATCTCCCTGAATCAGCCAGTGTGAGGCGATCTTTCGACCGAGAAGGGCGTGATAACTTTGGTCGTGCAGCAATGTGTCTAATAACTGCAACTGCAACTGCAACTGCAACTGCAACTGCAACTGCAACTGCAACTGCAACTGCA
>CAYTQQ010000043.1:16835-19712 GCA_964440135.1 uncultured Cellvibrionaceae bacterium
AACTGCAACTGCAACTGCAACTGCAACTGCAACTGCAACTGCAACTGCAACTGCAACCGCAACTAAAGCTACAAGCTTTAACGCTTAAACGTATCCCCAGCGCCGGTTTTCTCCGGCGTCCGCGCCAAGGCCCAGAGATGGACGCTTGCTGCACCTGCCTTAATCAGTAGCTGACTGAGTTCCCGTGCGGTGGCGGTGGTGGTTACCACGTCGTCCAGCAGCGCCACACACTTACCTTTGAGTATTTTTTCCGCCTCTGACGTTACGGCAAACGCCGCACGCAGATTTTGTTGGCGGGCAGACCGGCTCAGACCCTGTTGCGCCCGAGTGCGACGGCGGCGACGGCAGAATTGGGTTTCAACCGGCAGCTGCAACGGGCGAGCTATGTGGCGCGCGATAAACTCGGTCTGGTTAAAGCCGCGGCGCAAACGTCGTGTCCAATGCATAGGCACGGGGATAATACAGCTGGGCAAAGCCAGCGCATGATCGGCGTAAAAATACTGTAAATACTGGACTAATGACTGGGCGAGCAGGCGGCCATATACCAGATTACCGCGATATTTAAAGCCGTGAATCAGGAAGTCGAGCGGCTTTTGGTAGCTGAACGGAATGACGCTCTGACTGAACGCCGGTGGTTGCCGCAAGCAGTGACCACAAAACGCGCTGGCGCTCGGTACCGGCAGGGCGCATTGCTGACAGAGATCACCGGTGCTGAGCAGGTGGGGCAAATCCAGTTCGCAGCCAGTACACAGCAAATCGCCTTCCAGGCGACACCCGCAGAGCAGGCAGGTCGTGGGCAACAGCTGGTTGAAAAGCCGCTGCACAGGTTGCTGCAGTCGAAACAGTAGAGGACGCATACCGATATCCTTATCGGGAAATAATCACCAGGTGCACAGGCGTGATTCGCTGAAGTGCAATTGCCGAGCTTAGCGAATTGAGTGCGCGTGTCCACTCGTTAGCGTGCGGGTGCGTCCCTGGTGGAAATCGGGCGCGTTGGCTTGTTAAGAGATAAGGCAAGTTTTTGGTAGTTAACCAGTGTGCAAGTTTTTGGTTGACAGCGATTCGATGCCAGATAACATAGCCATTATCCGACCTCCATAATGATCCCTTCCTATGAATGCCTTTACCGATAATCTGATTCGCCATGACTGGACCCGCACAGAGGTTGAAGCTCTGTTTGCACTGCCGTTTAACGATTTAATGTACAAAGCCCAGACTGTTCACCGTCGCTTCTTTAATCCTAATGAAGTGCAGGTCAGCACACTCTGCTCCATCAAAACCGGTGCTTGTCCCGAGGATTGTGCCTACTGTCCGCAATCGGCGCGTTATGACACCGGCCTTGAGCGGGAAAAGTTAATGGCCGTTGAAAAGGTGATTGAAGAAGCCCGGGCGGCCAAGGCCAGTGGTGCGACACGCTTTTGCATGGGTGCCGCCTGGCGCTCCCCCAAAGGTAAAGACATGCCCTATGTCGTTAATATGGTTCAAGGGGTGAAGGAGCTGGGGCTGGAAACCTGTATGACCCTCGGCATGCTGGATGAAGATCAGGCTCAGGCTCTGGCTGAAGCGGGGCTCGATTACTACAACCATAACCTCGATACGTCGCCGGAATTTTACGGGGATATTATTACTACCCGCACCTATCAGGACCGGCTCGATACCTTGGCCAATGTGCGCAAGGCCGGCATGAAAGTGTGTTGCGGCGGCATTGTCGGAATGGGCGAGGAAGTCAGCGATCGTGCAGGCTTATTGATTCAGCTGGCAAATATGAGCGAGCACCCGGAATCCGTTCCGGTCAATATGCTGGTTAAAGTAGAAGGTACACCCTTGGCTGAGCAGGCCGATCTGGATCCGTTCGACTTTGTACGCACCATTGCGGTGGCGCGTATTCTGATGCCGCGTTCCCATGTGCGTTTATCTGCGGGCCGCGAAGCGATGAATGAACAACTCCAGGCACTGGCGTTTCTGGCGGGTGCCAACTCGATTTTCTACGGCGAAAAATTACTGACAACGGCCAATCCGGAAGCCAGTAAAGATATGCGCCTGTTCCAGCGCCTGGGCCTTAAGCCGGAAGCCTATGAAGTGCATCAGGATGAAGCAGAGCAGGAAGCCGTCCTCGCGCAACAGTTACAGCAAGCGCAGCTGGAGCCCTATTTTTACAACGCTGCAAAATAACCGTGAGTGTTGGTTGGCAGATTCGGGGGCGTCATGGCGAGTCATCTTGACCAACAACTGGCGCCCGCGCTGGCGGAGCGCCGGGCGACCCATCGCTATCGTGTGCGGCGGGTATTGCACTCCGCGCAGACCCCGCAGGTCACTGTGGATGGCCAACAATTTACCGCTTTTTGCAGCAACGATTATCTGGGGCTGGCTAACCATCCTGACGTGATCGCTGCTTTTCAACGCGCTGCCAACCACTATGGTGTCGGCAGCGGCGCCTCTCACCTGGTCAATGGTCATTCCGTCGAACATCACGCTTTGGAAGAAGAGTTGGCCGCATTTTGCGGCCGCGACCGGGCACTCCTTTTTTCCACGGGATATATGGCGAACCTGGGCGCAATTACCGCCCTGGTGGGACGCGCTGATGCCATTTTTGAAGACCGCTTGAATCACGCCTCCTTGCTGGATGCGGGCCTATTATCCGGTGCACGCTTCCAGCGCTTTTTACACAACGACTTGGATAACCTCACCCAGCGGCTGCAAAAAACCACGGCGGCACGCAAGCTCATTGTGGTCGATGGCGTGTTCAGTATGGATGGCGACTGCGCGCCTTTACCGCAGCTGGCAGCGCAGGCGGCGGCGCACGATGCCTGGCTAATGGTTGATGATGCCCATGGCTTTGGCTGTATGGGTCAGCATGGAGGCGGCAGTGTTGAACAC
>CAYTQQ010000044.1:0-5036 GCA_964440135.1 uncultured Cellvibrionaceae bacterium
ATTTGCGTAGCACTAGCGCATGGCACGTAAGATTAAGGCTGGGTCTTACGCAAGGTAGCTGCCGTAATTCAGCCAAGAAGGTTGTAAGTCAAGTAACCGTAAACCAAGGAGAGTCCAATGAAAACCAAGCTGTTATGCACCATGATTTTTTTATTCCTGAGCTCGTTTGGCCTGACCGCCAAAGCCGAAGTCCCCATCGACGTCACTACCTGTAACAAGGTTTTTCTGGCGCATATGCCTCACGGTGGACATGCCTATGGTTTATTTTGTCCAAGTGAAGGACCAAACTATATTGCTATTTTTATGACCATGAACCACTGGAGTGAGTGTTACTTCAGTCAAGCCACCATGAGTTACCGGACTAATGGCAGCTGCACCAATCCTCAAATCTGGCGGCTTTAAGTAGCAGGGTTAAACATCGCTCTGGAACAAGCGCCGGCCAGATTAAGCATCGCGGTTAGAAGTAAAATCAATCCAGATGAAGCAACTGATCCGGATCATTCAGAGCAGACTAAGGGTGGACAGTGTCCACCCTTTTTTTGTACCACCAGAGCAATCGCACACCCAATAAAACCAGCGTGATCACGCCATAGATAACGGCATCCTGATAGCTGGCCCGAACTTGCCATAACACATGGACCCACGCCAATAAGGTTGCCAGATAAATTAAACGGTGCAGCTTTATCCATCGCTTTCCCAGTCGGCGCATCATGTTTTTGGTTGAGGTAATTCCCAACACAATGAGAATCGCCACCGCAGGCGCTCCGGCGGTGATATAGGGACGCTTAATGAATTCTGCCATCAGCTTGCTGACATCCAGCCCCAACATAAAAATCAGATAAGCCAATACATGCAGGACGGCATAAAATAAAGCAAACAAACCCAGCATCCGTCGGTGAGTCGCCAGCCAGTGCCACCGCAGCCAGCGCCGCAAGGGTGTGACAGCAAGGGTGATAAAAAGAAAATAGATCGTCCAGCTACCGGTACTCAAGACAATCGTTTTAGCAGGATCAGCACCGGCGTTGCCGGTCATCACATCCCTTGTCAGAAGCATGAGCGGCACCAGTGCCACCATAAAAATAATCACCCGCCGCCAGTGTGCAGGAATATTTATCATCGTTAGTTCCGTTTCGGTCACATCGGTTTACGCTATACCGGCTTAGGTGGAGGACTAATAAAAGCGCTTTAAATCCATGCCGCTATACAGCGAGGCAACCTCTTCCGCGTAACCATTAAATAAAGTCGTGGGAATAATATTGGGGGCAAACAAACCGCTCGGTAAACGCCGCTCAGTGGCCTGGCTCCAGCGGGGATGATCCACCTGCGGGTTTACGTTGGCATAAAAACCATATTCATCGGGCGCACTCAGGTTCCAGGTGGTCGGCGGCTGGTGCTCGGTAAATTCAATTTTGACAATGGATTTAATACTTTTAAAACCGTATTTCCACGGGACAACTAAGCGCAGCGGCGCGCCGTTTTGATTGGGCAACGCGCGGCCATATAAACCCACTGCCAACAAGGTTAACGGATGCATAGCTTCATCAATGCGCAGGCCTTCAACGTAGGGCCAGTCAATACTGCTAAATACGCTTTTCTGTCCCGGCATTTGCTCCGGTGCCAACAGCGTAGTGAAGGCGACGTATTTTGCCTTGCTGGTAGGATTAAACCGTTTCAATAAAGTCGCTAACGGAAAACCGATCCACGGAATAACCATTGACCAGGCTTCGACACAGCGCAGGCGATACACGCGCTCTTCCAGCGCAATGCCTTTCAATAAATCTTCCAGATGAAATTTGCCGGTTTGCTCCGCCGCGCCCGCGATCTCAACGGTCCAGGGATGAGTTTCCAGGGCGCCGCTGCGCTTCATTGGATCTTCTTTACGCATCCCAAATTCGTAAAAATTATTGTACTGCGTGATATTTTCGTAAGGCGTTAAGGTTTCAGTGAGCGGCGTAGTTTCCGTTTGGGCATCCGCAATCTGCCGCTTGAGCCAGTCCGGCCCTTGCTGCTCGGCATCGGCGGCCACATAGCTCGGTTTCGCCAAGAGCTTGGTCGCCACAGCGCCGCCTGCGCCCAGGGCACCCGCCCCGATTAATCCCCGCATAAATTGACGGCGCGAGCGATACACCGCCTCGGGCGTAATTTCCGAAGCGGGGATTTTGTCAGGGCGTTTGATAAACACGATCGCGCTCCGAATTATTTAATCAGATAAACCACATACACCTTGGCTTTGGCACGAATGACACCGGGCTCGAAAGGCTCCGCGCGCTTGGCGCTCATCATGACCGAAGACACAGCCGCATCACCATACATTTCGCGATTGGGCACCAGGTAATAACTTTCTTCACGGCGCATTTCAAATTCCGAGATGGAGTGTATGCCACCCAGTTTTTTACCCTGGGATGCGAGCAACGCGGTGGCCCGCTCACGAGCATCATCCAGTGCTTTGATCAGCGCTTGATCACTTACCTGCTTTTCATCGGATATGCTCAGCCGGGTGTTCACGGTGTTGGATATTTTGGCATCCATCAAGGCCTGCATCAGCTCGCCGTAATTTTCCAGATTGCGCAGAGTGACTTCCACCTGGCGATAGACGCGGCTGCCACGGGGTACTTGTTTACCATCAATGTAATCGTGGACCGGCGTTACCTGTAACGCTGTGGTCGCAATATCGCGGGCGGCGATATCCATTTTCTTCAGGGTTTCAATTAACAGACGGGAGCGATCATCGACCTCTTCTTTAGCAATGCCGACCTCCATGTTTTCTGCGGTTAATCCGAGGGAGATGGTCATTTGATCGGGAATAACTTCGATCTCAGCCGAGCCCTCGACATAGATATGGGGTTTAGTCGGCAGTGGTGATGCATGGGTAACAATCGACATCATCAGCAGTGTGAAGGCAAGCAAGTATTTCATATAAAGATCCTTTGAAAGAATGGGCAATGCCAAGCCCCTTAAGACCCAGCGATAAAAAGATAATTCCGCCCGGCCCGGCTGCACACCATAAAATCATCCGCCACGGCGATACAATCGCTAATTTGTAACAATTCGTCCAGGCTGAGTTTCTCACTCACCCCCATGTTCTTTTTATCGCGCTTCAGATAGGTGTACATCGTTTCAAAGCGCTGGCTGAAATCCAGGCCTTTACTGCGTACATCAAAAAACAGAAAGGCGAATTTATCGTAGCTCAGTGTGGCGCCCGCCAGACCAATCTCGTGCATTTTACTCAGGTAAGTACGGTAGGAATGACGCAGATAATTTTGAATCTGTGCCGGCTCATCCTCACTTTGAAAACGGGGCAAGGCCATCCGGTTAGCATCGGTCAAGGCCTCCGCCGCCAACGCGCGATTAGCACGATTGCCGACTAACTGATAGCGCACTGCATCGCAGTCAATATGCTGCTGTTCGAGCCGACAAGTATTGGGATCTGCGGTGGCAACTGCGAAGGGTGACGAGGATTGTTCCAGCCGCTGCACCGCCGTTTCAGCCGTGGGCACCGCTAACACGCTTGATGGTGAGGTACTGGGTGTTGATGCACTTGGTGTCTTCGGGCTTGGTGTCTTCGGGTTTGGTGCTGACGCGTTTGGTGCGGATGCATTGAATGTCAGCGCGGCAGGCGCCGCCGTGGAGGCAGTTGGTGTTTGCGGTGCAGGTAGTTTTATGCCGTTGCGCTGGGCCGGACGTTTAAGGATCGCAGCCTGAATAACTTCATCATTGCGTTTGAATTGATGAAATGGCGGTAGGCCCTGGGTTTGGCCGCGCGCCTGAAGTTCGCAGTACACCTGCTCGTAATAACTCCCGGCGGACAGAAAGCAGAAAGATTGTGCATGAGCAAGCGCCCCACCCCCAAACAATCCTGCAATCAAAAACAGTCCGATCACAAAACATCGATGGACGAGCCTGGTCAAGCCCATGCTTATCTCCCTTTTCAACGGCGCAGCTGTGCAAACGACCTGCTGTACCAAGATACCCTGCGCTCGAGTTTAATGGGTAATCACCCAGCACTGATGGATTTTAGGATTGCGCTGAAAATCCTGATCGATCGTCTGCTGGGTAATATCGCGCAAGGTATAGGCGTTTAACCCTGCTTCATCCAACACAAAACTGCGTAGGTTATTGGAAAAAATCAGCTGGCCATCCGGAGCCAGGCAGCGCATAGCGAGATGAATCAGCCGCACATGATCTGCCTGGATATCGAGTACATCATCCATGCGTTTGGAGTTGGAGAAGCTCGGCGGGTCGAGCAAAATCAAATCAAACTGCTGAGTGTTATCTTCGAGCCACTGCAAACAATCTGCTTGTTCCAACCGGTTGCGACTTTCGCTTAAACCATTCAGGGCAAAATTTTTGCGCGCCCAGTTCAGGTAAGTGTTAGACATATCCACACTCACCGTAAAACGCGCACCGCCCATCGCCGCACGCACACTGGCGGTGGCGGTATAACAAAACAAATTTAAGAAGCGTTTGCCCTGGGCAAGTTGAGCAATACGATCGCGGACAGGACGGTGATCGAGGAACAAACCACTGTCCAGGTATTGCCAAAGATTAATGAGCAGGCGGGATTCACCTTCGATCACAGTCACTAGATCGCCAGTGGGTCGATCGCTCAGTTTTTCATACTGGGTACGGCCTTTGTTGCGCCGGCGCTGCTTGTAACTGACCTGCGCAGCCGGCACCTCCAGGGCGTAGGGAACAGCTGCTTCAATCTCGGCAAAACGCTGGGCCGCACGATCTTCGTCAACCGATTTAGGCGCGGCATATTCCTGTACATGAACATAGGTCTGCTCGTGGCGCCCGCCTTCAGGCGTGCCGCGATAGATATCAATGGCCGCCGCGTACTCGGGCATATCCGCATCGTACAGGCGGTAGCTGTTGATGTTATTTTTACGCGCCCACTTATCCAGCTGTTTAACGTTTTTTTGCAAACGGTTAACCAGCATTTGTGCACCGTTGGATAACGCGGCTGCCTGTTCTTCACGCTGGGAAATTTTTGCTTTCGCCTCGGCTACCTCGCGGGCGCGCTGGTCGTTACTGAA
>CAYTQQ010000044.1:5136-7190 GCA_964440135.1 uncultured Cellvibrionaceae bacterium
ATCATTGCGATGGTTTAACCAGCGCTCAAAGCCGAAACTCGCCCGCCCAAGCCCCGGCGCAATATCGGCGGCCATCAGGGCGGCTTCAATCAACAGGGTGCCCGAACCGCACATAGGATCGAGCAGTGCCCCGCCCTCTGCCGCAATCGCGGGCCAGCCGGCGCGATACAACACGCCGGCGGCAAGGTTTTCTTTCATGGGCGCGCTGCCCTGCTTGACCCGGTATCCCCGCCGATGCAGGCTGTCGCCGGACAGATCAATACTGATTGCCACCTTATCTCTGCTCAGCCGCGCATTGACCCGCAAATCCGGATCGCGCTTGGCGACCGAAGGCCGGGAGCCGCTAAAGTCGCGCAGACAATCGACAATGGCGTCTTTGACTTTCACTGCGCCAAACTGGGTATTGCGGATGGCGTCATTGCTCCCGACAAAATCCACCAGCAGCGTGCCCGAGGGGCTCAGATGTTCCTGCCAGGGCAGACCGCGCACCCCGTCATACAGCTCGTCCTGGCTGGTCACCGGAAAAGTCGCCAGCGGCAAGAGGATTTTATTGGCCAGACGCGACCACAGGCAGGCGCGATAGGCCGTTTCCAGCGAACCGCTGAAATACACACCCGCTACCGTTTCGCGAATCCCGGTCGCCCCCAAAGCAGACAGTTCGGTGGCAAGTAAGGACTCAATGCCTTTTGGGCAGGTAGAAAAATACTGAAATTCTGACGACATGGAATGCTTTTCCGGTAGCTGTGAGCGCCGAGGAGACACAAACCCATTGCCTGCGCGGCTTTGGACATGTCAATTAGCAATCGGCAATAACCCTGCGGTTATCTATAAAAATTTAGTTGTTACAAAAGAGCCATTTTTTTGGTGTACTGGGTCGGACCGCTGAACTTTACCCAAAGTACATGGGTCAATCATTTCACAGTCACCGTAACGCAACACGTCCGCTAATTCATAATTTAGGACACAGTCACTGTGATAGTCCAAGTTGTTCAACCTGCTAAATCATGGAGTACATTCCCACGCTTCTCCTGGCCATAGCGACCGCTTCTGTCCCATGGCTACTGCTTTATTGATTACCCTCAATTCATTTACCGCTTTAAAGAGGTGCTACCACTGATGAAACGTCAAAAACGTGACCAAGCAGAACGCGCTTTCACCAAAGGATATCAAGCTGGTATTGATGGACGCTCGCGGAGCCTGTGTCCCCACGAAAGTGGCACTGCCCGCCAGCAATGGCTCAATGGGTGGCGCGAATCACGCGTCGATCAATGGGATGGGTTAAACCGCATGGCCCAAGTTCAAAAACTCAGCAACATGCAGCAGTTCCCCACGGTTCAATAAACTTCTTTCATCTCCGGCGGTTAGCCGGAACTCTCGTTACTTATCCCACTGGATAAGGACCCATAGCCCGCCACCCGCGGGCTTTCTTTTAGCGGCTAAATTTTATCCGTGGCGGGTGCGTCAGTAGCCTTCAGCACGTGGGCGACCGCCGCCGCCGCCTCGGCAATCAGCGCCGGGCCGCGATAGATAAAGCCCGTATAAATTTGTACCAGACTGGCGCCAGCCTGGATTTTGTCAGCCGCACTTGCGCCATCAACAATTCCCCCCACACCAATGATGGGCAGCTGTCCGCGCAGCTCACTGTGAATGGCGGCAATCAGACGCGTACTTTTTGCCTGGACCGGCAGACCGCTTAAGCCTCCCGCTTCCTCACTTAGCGGAGAAGTCTCGACACCTTCACGCCCGATAGTAGTGTTAGTCGCAATCACCCCGTCCATGCCCTGGGCCAGCAAAATTCCCGCGATTTGTTGAATGGCTGCGTCGTCCATATCCGGCGCAATTTTTACCGCGAGCGGCACATAGCGGCCCTGCGCCTTGGCCAACGCGGTCTGTTCCTGCTTCAGCCGTTCCAGCAACCGGTTAAGCGATTCGCCAAACTGTAAATCGCGCAAACCCGGCGTATTGGGTGAAGAAATATTGACCGTAATATAGTCCGCCTGAGCGTAGACTTTTTGCATGGCTGCCAGATAGTCATCCACCGCGTTCTCGACCGG
>CAYTQQ010000044.1:7290-8496 GCA_964440135.1 uncultured Cellvibrionaceae bacterium
ATTTAGCGGGTGTCTTAATCCATCCGCTCGATAGCGTGAAAGCGATTGTGCTCGTCAAACACAATCCGAAACCGGCCACTGATGCCCGTGTGAGTGACGTAGGGTCGAAGAATCGCTGCGGGAAACCGTATTCGCCGGCCATCGACACTGCGCGCCAATACATCGCGCACGGCGCCCTGATAGAGACGCTGATACTCATCGGCAGGTATCGACAGATTCACGACCACGGTTTGCACGTCCAGACTCCGGTTTTTATCAAAACAAGTTGCAGGCAATTCGCCCAATGCACGGGTTACGGCAGCAGCATAAGCCCACCCGCACCCGCTCACCAAGCGCCCATAAAAATCCTTTTCAGCACGTAAGTTGATAACAAAAAAGCATTTTTTTTACGTTAATAAACACTCAGAAATTGAGTTTTACCAGTGCAGAATGTTAGCCTCTCACCTCTAAAAGCTAGTTACCCGCGCGAATATTATCATCAGCGCAAGGGTAAATTCCCTTTCACCGGCCTGTTGCTGGATTAACCATGTTATTGCTGACTCTGATATTAATGCCATTTGCTGGCAGCCTTATTGCTGCGTGCCTTCCGGCGGACGCGCGCAATCGGGAAGCATGGCTGGCGGCGTTTATCGCCGTGGTCGGGCTGGCTATTACGGTTGCTGTTTATCCCGTCGTTGATAGCGGCGAGGTACTGCGTTATCGGGTCGACTGGCTGCCCTCCGCCGGTTTGTATTTTTCATTGCGGATGGACGGGCTGGCCTGGTTGTTTATCGGGATGATTCAAGTGATCACCCTGCTGGTGGTGGTTTACGCCCGCTACTACATGTCCCCTGAAGATCCCGTGCCGCGCTTCTTCTCCTTCCTGCTGGCGTTTATGGGCGCGATGGTCGGCATCGTTCTGTCGGGGAATTTAATTCAGCTGGTGATGTTCTGGGAACTAACCAGCCTTACCTCTTTTCTGTTAATCAGCTACTGGCATCACAGCCCCGATGCGCGGCGCGGTGCGCGGATGGCGTTGACGGTAACGGCTACCGGCGGCTTGTGTCTGTTGGTGGGTGTGCTGCTGGTTGGCCACATCGTCGGCAGCTATGAGCTGGATGATGTTCTGGCCTCTGGCGATCGTATTCGTGAACACGCCTGGTATGTGCCGACGTTGATCTTGATTGCGCTGGGTGCACTGACGAAAAGCGCCCAGTTCCCCTTTCA
>CAYTQQ010000044.1:8596-10493 GCA_964440135.1 uncultured Cellvibrionaceae bacterium
GGGATTATCGACCATGAAACCGGCACGCGCGATATGCGCAAGCTGCGCGGGCTGATGTACAGCATGCCCATTACCGCCACCCTGGCGATTATTGCGTCTGCCGCGATGGCGGGTGTGCCGCTGCTGAACGGGTTTTTATCCAAGGAGATGTTTTTCTCCGAGGCTATTGAATGGGGCACCAATGGCAGCTGGATGTCTATTGTTGCGGTCATTTTCGGTATTTTCAGCGTCGCTTACTCGCTCCGCTTTATCTATGTGTTTTTTGGCCCTCCAGCACAGGACCTGCCGCGCACGCCCCATGAGCCACCGCGCTGGATGCGTTTTCCGGTCGAGTTTCTGGTGCTCTGCTGCCTGATTGTCGGCGTTGCGCCCGGCCTGAGTGTTGGCCCACTGCTGCATCTGGCAGTAGATGCGGTGCTTGCTGAGCGCACCCCTGACTACAGCCTCTCGGTCTGGCACGGTTTCAATATTCCCCTGTTGATGAGCACGCTGGCGCTGTTGCTGGGCGTTATCTTTTATAAACTCTTGCGCCGCTATGGCAACCTGATCGAACGCGACAAGGTGCCGCTACTCCATCGTTTCAGCGGCAAGCAAGCCTATGAATCCGTGCTCTTGGGTCTCTCATCCGGCGCAAGCAAGCTGGAAAAACTCCTGAGCACCCGCAATATCCAGCCCCAGCTGCTGGTGATTATTCTGCTGGCGCTCGGCCTGGGCATCCTTACCTGGCCCGAGTTTATTCAATTGAACTTTGCCCTGCCGGACGAAAACCCTGAACCACTGTTTGTGCTCGCCTGGATCATCGGTTGCGCCTGTGCGGTGGTCGCCGCCTGGCAAGCGAAATATCACCGACTGGCGGCGCTGGCGCTGGTGGGCGGTACCGGTATTGTCACCAGCCTGACATTTTTATGGCTGTCGGCGCCGGATCTGGCCTTGACGCAGTTGATGGTGGAAACCGTCACCACCATTTTGATTTTGCTGGGTTTACGCTGGCTGCCGCCACGCCTGCCGCCGCGTTACCTGAATATGATTGTGCCCTCCCGGGTCTGGGTCAGACGCTCGCGTGATCTGGTGATTGCGGTGGTGGCGGGCGTCGGTATGGCCGGCCTGAGTTACGGCGTGATGACCAGTTCTGCACACAATACAATCAGCAGCTTTTTTACCGCACGGGCCCTGTCCGAAGGCGGCGGCAGCAATGTGGTCAACGTTCTGCTGGTGGACTTCCGGGGCTTTGATACGCTCGGCGAAATCACCGTGCTGGCGATAGTCGCGCTCACCGTTTACGCCCTGTTACGGCGCTTCCGTCCCGACGCGGAGAGCATCAAATTGCCACCGCAACAGACCCATCCCATCGATGCGGCGAGCCGCCAAACCGCCGAACAACAGGCCAGCGAAGGCTATCTGTTCGTGCCCAGCGTTTATCTGCGTCTGCTGTCGCCGATCATTTGCCTGGTAGCGATTTACCTGTTTATGCGCGGCCACAACCTGCCCGGTGGTGGTTTCGTTGCCGGCTTAACCTTTTCGATCGCCATTATTTTGCATTACATGCTGGCCGGTACGCTGTGGGTGGAATCGCGCCTGCACCTGCATCCGCACCGCTGGATCATGGCCGGTTTAGGCGTGGCCTGCATCACCGGTCTGGGGGCGCTGGTGTTGGGCTACCCCTTCCTGACCAGCCACACCGCCCATGTGACACTGCCACTGCTCGGCGAAATCCATCTGCCCAGTGCGTTTTTATTTGATCTCGGGGTATTTGCGGTGGTGGTCGGCAGCACCATGCTGATTCTGGTTGCGCTTGCGCACCAATCCTTGCGCAGCCACAGAACCCCCGAAGCCCAGCTGACGCCCGACGTTATTCAACCCATGAAGGAACTTTTGTGATGGAAGCAGTACTCGCAAT
>CAYTQQ010000044.1:10593-14666 GCA_964440135.1 uncultured Cellvibrionaceae bacterium
TCGCTGCTAACTGGGTAGCACCCTTTGGCATCGCTCTGGTCGTCGATCATCTGGCCGTGCTGATGCTGCTGCTCACGGCAATTATGGGCCTCGCGGTATTGTGCTTCTCGAGCGCGCGCTGGGGCCGCGTCGGTGTTCACTATTATTCGCTCTTTCAGTTTTTGTTGATGGGTTTGAACGGCGCCTTTCTGACCGGCGACCTGTTTAATCTGTTTGTATTTTTTGAAGTCATGCTCGCTGCGTCCTATGGTCTGCTGCTGCACGGTTATAACGCCACACGCATTCGCGCGGGCATGCAATACATTGTCATCAACCTGGTGTGCTCGTTCTTTTTCCTGATCGGTGTGGCGCTTATCTATGCCGCTACCGGCACCTTGAACATGGCCGATATTGCCCTGCGCGTTGCGGAACTAACAGCAGAAGACCGGCAGCTACTGGAAACCGGGGCGGCGATTCTGGCGGTGGTATTTCTGACCAAGTGCGCATCTTGGCCGTTGTGTTTTTGGCTGCCGACCACCTACTCGGCCGCTTCGCCCCCAGTCAGTGCGATGCTGGTACTCGTGACTAAAGTCGGTATTTATGCCGTGTTGCGGTTATGGTCCCTGGTGTTTACGCAGGAAGCCGGCGACAACGAACACTTTGGTGCGACCTATTTGCTGTGGTGCGGATTGCTGACCATTGCCTACGGCCTTATCGGCATGCTCGCCAGCCAGGAGCCGGGAAGAATGGCCGGTTACAGCGCGATTGTGTCCTCCGGCACCCTACTGGCAGCGATCAGTTTTGGTGAAACAGGATTAACCGGCGCTGCGCTGTTTTACCTGGTCAGTTCAACCCTCGCCCTCGGGGCCTTAATGCTGTTGATCGAGTTAATCGAACGCATTCGCACCCCGGCGGCGGCCATGCTCGCCATTACCATGGAAGCCTTTGCCATCGAAGACGACGAGGAAGAATCTGTCGGTGTCGCCATGCCTGCGGCTATGGCGTTTCTGGGGTTAGCATTTATCGCCTGCGCCCTGATTATTGTGGGACTGCCACCCCTTTCCGGTTTCGTCGCCAAGTTCGGGCTCTTCCACGCCCTGTTAACGACTGCCAGTGCGCCAGGTTCCCTGGGTTGGCTCTTCCTGATTTTGGTGGTGGTTTCCGGGCTGTCCGGCATCATTGCCCTGATGCGTTTCGGCGTACGCACCTTCTGGGCTTCGGGCGCTACCAGCGCACCGCGCTTGCGGGTGAGTGAAGCTCTGCCGGTCATGAGTTTGCTGCTGGTATGCGTGGCTATGACGGTACAGGCAGGAACGATTACTGACTATCTGCAGCGCACTGCGCAATCGCTGCATACACCGGAAAATTATATTGAACAGGTACTGGCTCAGGAAGCCGTACCCAACGCCGTGGAGGTACCATGAAGTCCTGGCTTCACTCACCGCGGCTATCGGTCGCACTGTTACTGATCTGGCTGCTGCTGAACCAGAGTATCGCCCCCGCCGATATCCTGCTCGGAGTCGTGCTGGCGCTGCTCATTCCCCAGTTGTTTCGCAGCGTCCTGCCGGGCAAAGTCCAGGTGCGCAAGCCGCGCGTCATTGTGCAATTATTTATCGGTTCCCTGATCGAAATTATCCGCTCGGCAATCAACGTCAGCATGCTGATCCTATTCGGCAAGCGCGATCAATTGAACTCACAGTTCATTACTATTCCGCTGGATCTGCGCAGCCCTTACGGCCTCGCGGTGCTCTCGTGCATCATCAACACCACGCCGGGAACTGTGTGGGTAGAAATTTTACCGGACTCTCGTGATCTCGCATTGCACGTTTTCGATTTACACGATGAAGAATGGTGGATCGACACCATTAAGACCCGTTATGAACAACCTTTGATAGAAATTTTTGACTCGGGGGAAGCATGACAACGCTATTGTGGTTCGCCATTGGTTTTGCCCAGGCCTGTATTTTTTTGGCGATGATCTTTTGCGCGATCCGATTATTGTGGGGACCCTCAGCACAGGATCGGGTACTCGCGCTCGATACACTCTGGATGTGCACCATGCTGGCTGCACTGATGATGGGCATCCGCTTTGCCAACGATGTCTATTTTGAATTGGCACTGCTGATTGCCCTTACCGGCTTTGTGTCTTCAGTGGCACTGGCCAAATTTCTAATGCGCGGAGAAATCATCGAATGACAGCCAATATTGAGGCGCTACCGTTAGAAAACCTGCCACTGTGGCTGGCAATACCGGTGGTCATTTTTCTGCTGCTGGGCGGCGTTATCATTTTTGTTGGCGCCCTCGGACTTTTGCGTCTGCCTAATTTTTATCAGCGCATTCACGGCCCGGCAGTCAGTATTACCTTAGGCGCCGGCAGTATTTTAATTGCCTCCATGCTGTTTTTCAGTGGCCTGCAATCACGCCCGGTGATTCACGAATTGCTGATCACCTTATTTATTCTGATGACGGCACCCGTGACCGCAATGCTGATTATGCGCGCCGCCGTGTATCGCGATCTGCGTGCGGGAAAAGTCGATTACACGCACCCGCGCGGCGCTCAGTTTCCAGCCGAAAAATAAATGCCGCCGGGCATTAACTGCCCGCGGCCTCTGCGTACTTCAAACCGCGCAGGCTGCGCAATGCCACGGAAATAACCGCAAAATCATTAAGGCCACTGCTTTTCATATCATTGATCATGGCTTGCCAGCGCTGCAGTGCGTGCGGTTGTCTTTCACTCCAGTCAGCCACGGCCTTATCGACCCCCTCGACACTGCTCACTTCATTCAAGAGCCCGGCCACCAAGTGACGCAACTGCTGCTCTAAATCATCCAGATAGCTTTCGCGCGCCATGGCCTGCCAGAAATTTTCGACTTTTACATCGGCGATCTGCTGCGCAAACCAGGGCAAATCGAGATAACAGATCAACGCCACATACAAGCCAGCCACCAGCGCTACATCGCGTTCCTGGTGCAGTGCCACTTCGACGATGCTCAGGCCCGATAACAAATAACCCGGCGTTGCGGCCTGCTCGGCCAAATGCTCCGGCACACCCGCTTCGCGCAAGCTATTCATTTGCGTCTGCCACTGTTGCAGTACAGGTTCACGCAATAGATCTGGCAAGTGTTTTAACGTGGTCTGCACAGCGTCGGCAAAATTATTGATCTCCGCTGCGGGTTGCAACTTGCCGTGACGGTTGCGTAAAAACCAGCGGCTGGCATGGCGGATACGCCGCATCATGTGTGTCATTAATTCGATCTGTAAGGCGGCAGGAATTTTATAATCGAGCTGCTCCACCGCCTGCCAATAAGTATCCAGCTGAAATATCTGCCGCGCGATGATATAGGCTTTGGCCACCTCACTGGCGCTGGTGCCCGTGGAATCCATCAGCCGCTGCGCAAAACTGATGCCCATATTGTTGACCAGGTCATTAGCAATTTGCGTGGCAATAATTTCACGCCGCAAGCGATGCTGATATAAAGGTGCGTGAAATTCGGTGCAAATTCGTTGCGGAAAAGCTCCTTCAATAAACCGCGCCACGAACGGATCATCGGCAAAATCGTCGCTCACCAAATCGTCTTTTAAGGCAGATTTTGCGTAGGAAACCAGGATTGCCAACTCCGGACGAGTCAGACTTTTTTCGTGCGCCTGGCGTTCGATAAGCACCTCATCATCGGGTAGAAACTCCAGCTTGCGATCCAGGCGTCCCTGGTTCTGCAAGGTATTGATAAAGCGCCGATATTCGGCACTGCGATGCAGCGCCTCTGCTTGGGCGATACTGATCGCCTGGGTCTGCCGGTAATTATTGTGCAGCACCAACTGAGCGACTTCATCGGTCATATCCGCCAGTAACTGGTTGCGCTGCTTGCGTGTTAAATCGCCATTGGCAACGGTTTCGTTGAGCAGGATTTTGATATTCACTTCATGATCCGAGCAGTCGACGCCGCCCGCGTTATCGATAAAATCGGTATTGCACGCGCCGCCCTGCAAGGCGTACTCGACGCGCCCGCGCTGCGTCATGCCGAGGTTGCCGCCCTCACCGATCACCTTGCAGCGCAGTTCATTGCCATCCACGCGCACCGCATCGTTGGTTTTAT
>CAYTQQ010000044.1:14766-19566 GCA_964440135.1 uncultured Cellvibrionaceae bacterium
ATCACCTTGCAGCGCAGTTCATTGCCATCCACGCGCACCGCATCGTTGGTTTTATCCCCCACGTCACTGTGACTTTCGGTCGAGGCTTTAACGTAAGTGCCGATACCGCCATTCCAGATCAAATCCACCGGCGCCTTGAGCAGCGCGTGAATCAATTCATTAGGGGTAAGCTGCTCCGCTGCAATAGCAAAACAAGCTTGCATTTGCGGTGTCACGGCAATGGATTTGGCATCGCGACTGAATATCCCGCCGCCGGCACTGATAAGATTTTTATCGTAATCCATCCAGCTGGAGCGCGGCAGTTTGAACAAGCGCTCGCGCTCGTGGAAGCTGCGCTCTGCATCGGGCGTTGGATCAATAAAAATATGCTGGTGGTTAAACGCGGCCACCAGACAAGCCTTATCCGAACGCAGCAAACCATTACCAAAAACATCGCCGCTCATATCGCCAATGCCGATAACTGTAAAATTTTCGCGCTGCACATCAATGCCTTGTTCTTTAAAGTGTCGCTGCACAGAAATCCAGGCACCGCGCGCGGTGATGCCCATACTTTTATGGTCGTAGCCCTGGCTGCCGCCGGAAGCAAAGGCATCTCCCAACCAGAAGTCATATTCCGCTGCAATGCCATTGGCAATGTCCGAAAAACTGGCGGTGCCTTTATCCGCAGCCACCACCAGATAAGGATCATCCTCATCAAAGCGCACCAATTGCGGTGGCGTGACTATCTGCCCTTCCACCAGGTTATCGGTCAGATCCAAGAGGCCGCGAATAAAAATCTGGTAACAGGCAATGGCTTCCTGTTGCTGTTCATCCCGACTGCTGCCCGGCTTGATCTGTTTGCACACAAACCCGCCTTTGGCGCCGCTGGGCACGATCACCGCATTTTTGACCTGTTGTGCTTTGACCAGACCCAATACTTCGGTGCGGTAATCCTGCAGGCGATCAGACCAGCGCAAACCGCCGCGCGATACCTTGCCACCACGTAAGTGCACGCCTTCAACTCGCGGGGAATAGACAAAGATTTCGTACAGTGGGCGCGGCTCAGGCAAATCAGCAATAGCGCGTGGGCTCAACTTGATCGACAGATACTCTTTGTCTTTTTGTTCATCGGTGAGCTGAAAATAATTGGTGCGCAGGGTGGCGCCAATCAGCAACAGGTAGCGCCGCAGAATTCGGTCTTCGTTAAGGTTGGCAACGCCCTCCAGCCCTTCCAGAATTTTTTGCTGCAAGCGCTCAATGCGCTCATCGTTTTTCTCGCGGCTTGCCGTGTTCAAACGCGGGTCGAATTTGGCCTTAAACAAAGCCACCAGGTTGCGGGTAAGCGCGACCTGATTAAGCAGCGCGTTGGCAATGTAGGCCTGGGTAAAATTAAACTGCGTCTGATGCAGATAGTTAGCATAAGCGCGCAGCAATACGACTTCGCGCCAGTTCAATCGCGCACTGAGCACCAGACGGTTGAATTCATCACTCTCGGCTCGCCGGTTCCAGATTGCTGCGAAGGCATCCTGAAAGTTTTGCTTGATAGCGTGAATATCAATATTGGTGGCGAGCGAGTGACTTAATTTAAAATCATGCAGCCAAATCGATTGATTCTGGCGATTGCGGATTTCAAACGAGTTTTCTGCCAGTACCCGCAGCCCCAGGTGCTCCAGCACCGGTATAACATCCGACAGTTCCAGCGGGTAGTGACACTGGGTAATTTTGAAGCGCACTTGATGGGTCGGCGCATTCACCAGCTGATAAAAATTCATCGCCAGCGCGTTGGGTTCAATCAGTGTTTCAATGGTGAGAATATCCTGCACCGCCGCCCGCGCCGAGTATTTTTCTTTGTAGGCGGTAGGAAACGCCTGGCGATATTCTTCCAGTAAAAGCACGGCTTTTTCTTCACCCACCGCCTCATAAAACGCATCTTGCAGATGATCGTCCCAGGAGCGAATAATTTCTTCAATCTTGGTTTGCAGTGCCTGGATATCGTACTCCAGCGCCTGCCCGGGATTGGTTTTAAAAACGATATATACCCGCGCCAGAATCGATTCGGAGAAGGTAGTAATAAATTCGCAGTCCTGCGAGTTCAGGGCCGCACCAATCAGTTCCTGAATCTGCAATCGAATGCGGGTAGCAAATACATCGCGCGGGATATACACCAGACAGCTGACAAATTTGCCGCAGCTGTCGGGTCGCATAAACAAGCGCACCATATAGCGCTCGTTTATGCGGGCCACGCCAGTAGCCATCTCGAACAGCTCATTGCTGTTCGCCAGAAATAACTCTTCCCGGGGAAAGGTATTTAAAATCTGACGCAGCGCCTTGCCATCATGGCTGACCGGATCAAGGCCACTGCGTTTAAATACGCGCGCCACTTTTTCCCGCAATAACGGCACCTGCATGGGTGTAAGTGCGTAGGCAGCGGAGGTATACAGCCCGAGCAAGCGGCCTTCGCCACACACCTCGCCCTGGCTGTTAAACCGCTTCACCACAATGTAATCGGCATAGGCTTTGCGATTGACGCGCGCCCGCTTGGCTGATTTTGACAACCTGATGAACTGGGGCGAGAGGTGAAAATCGGCAACGCCCGGTGCCAGCTCATCGAGCGGATCTTCGCTCGCGGCCTCACCCTGTAAACGAAAAATACCCAGCCGTTTTTCGGGCTGTTCACGCAGTACCCGCCGGTCGTCTTCGGTGACAAACTCGTACTCGCAATAACCGAGAAAGGTAAAGTGGTTATCCATTAACCAGCGCAGGAATGCCTGGCTTTCATCCACGCCCGCCATGCCTTCCTGGGCGGCCTGATTCAGGTTATCGATGGCCGCTTCAAGCATCCCCAGCATGGGTTGATAATCAGCCACTACACCTTCGACTTCGTGCAGCACGGAGGCGATAGCAGCTTTTAAGTCGAACAGATCGGCTTCACGGGTGTGCTGACGAATCTCCAAGACAATCGCGGCTTCTTTTTGCGCCTCAACGCCCGCGAAGTTCAGCAGCTCGTGCTGATCATCGCGCACTACATTGATCACCGTGCTTTTGATCGTGTGGATTGCAATATTGCGGCGGTTTAACTCCATCCGAATAGAGTCAACCAAAAAGGGCATATCGCGCTGCACCACCATCAACATGGTGTGCGGTGATGACCAGCCCTGCTCGGCAATATTGGAATTGAAAATCTGAATTTTGGGCGCGCTGCGATCAAAGCGCTTAAGCAAACGGAAGGCGTGGTAGATCAGCCCGAAGACATCGCCAAAGTGGCGGCCCGGTAATTCTTCCAGGGGATAACGGTTTAAAAATTGACCAGCAAATTCAATAAAAAGCGGCGCCTCAGCCGTCTCCAGTTGCTCACGCGCATGACTGCTCAATTCGAGCAAAAAATTTTCCGATTCCGGGACTCTGGTAATCACGCGATCCACATCTATCTCCTTAAGCGGTTAAATTTCGCTAACGCCAACTGTTGAAAAACAGCGGAACTGACACCACTATCATCGGTCTATCCTGCGCGTCATCACACGCCAAATAAACATAACGCTTACATTTTGATCCGACAGTAACGCAAAAGGTATTTATCGTTCATGCAGACCTCCCAACAACTCCAAGTTATCAACCAGTGGCTCAACGAGCAAATTATCGGTCAGGAACATTTAATCGAGCGCCTATTAATCGCCCTTCTGGCGGATGGGCATTTACTGGTTGAGGGGGCACCCGGTCTGGCGAAAACCAAAGCCATCAAAACCCTGGCCCAAGCCATTGAGGGCGATTTCCACCGCATCCAGTTTACCCCCGACCTCTTGCCTGCGGATGTGACGGGTACGGATATTTACCGCCCGGAGCACGGCTCTTTTGAATTTCAAGCCGGCCCTATTTTTCATAATCTGGTGCTTGCGGACGAAATCAACCGCGCCCCGGCCAAAGTGCAATCGGCGCTGCTGGAAGCCATGGCTGAACGACAGGTGAGCGTGGGCAGTAAAACCTATCCCCTGCCGCCGCTGTTTATGGTAATGGCGACCCAAAACCCGATTGAGCAGGAAGGCACCTATCCACTGCCGGAAGCCCAGCTCGACCGTTTTCTGCTGCATGTGGTGGTCGATTATCCGAGTATCGACGCCGAGCGTCGCATTCTCCAATTGGCCCGCAACGAAGCTGCTGCTATCAGCCCGGCACTGCCCGCCGAGGTTAATCAGGACGTCTTAATGGCGGCGCGGCAGGAAGTTTTAGCCCTGCACATGGCGGCGGCGGTAGAGGAATATATTGTTCAATTAATTAACGCCACCCGCCGGCCCGCTTCCTACAACGAAGAACTGGCGCTGCTGATCGAGTACGGCGCCAGCCCGCGGGCAACCATTGCTCTGGATCGCTGCGCCCGCGCCCACGCCTGGTTGCACGGCAAAGACTTTGTCAGCCCGGACGATGTGCAGGCCGTGTTGCACGATTGTTTGCGCCACCGCTTGATTCTCACTTTCGAAGCTGAAGCCAAAGGCATCAGCGTTAATCAGGTTATCGATCAACTGATCGCTGCAGTTCCTGTCGTCTGATACCGATGAAGCACGCGTTAATCGACAGTTTGAATCCGTCCGGGGCATACAGTGATCTCGCCGCTTTGCTGCGGCTGCGCTTTATCGCGCAAGGATTAAAGCTGTTTGCCAACAACCCCACCCGCAGCTTGCTTACCGGCAGCGAACGCACACGCTTTCGCGGTCGCGGCGTGGATTTTGAAGAGGTCCGCCTCTATCAGCCGGGCGACGATATTCGCAGCATCGACTGGCGCGTCACCGCACGCACCCAGGTACCGCATACCAAGGTTTTTCGGGAAGA
>CAYTQQ010000045.1:0-3270 GCA_964440135.1 uncultured Cellvibrionaceae bacterium
ATCAGGGTGTAAACGCGGATGATGGTATACACGCCCACTTTGGTCATGATGGCAAACATCGCCGCTACCGGGGCGCTGGCCGAGGCATAGGCCTGGGGCAACCAGAAGTAAAGCGGCACAATCGCAGCTTTTAAGCCAAACACCAGCAACAGCAATAATCCGGCTGAACCAACCAGCGGCACCCGGTCGGCATCCAGCTCGCTGACGCGAACTGCCATATCCGCCATATTCAAAGTGCCAGTCAGGCCGTAGAGCGCCGCAACCGAAATCAAAAAGAGGGCCGAGCCCGCAAGATTCAAAATGACGTAATGCAAGCCGGATCGGGTCCGATTGGCGCCGCCACCATGGAGTAAAAGTGCGTAAGAAGCCAACAACAGAATTTCAAAAAACACGAAGAGATTAAAGATATCGCCGGTGAGAAAAGCGCCGTTTACCCCGAGTAATAAAAAATGCACTAGTGCGTGCAGGTTACCTACATCTTTGTCATCGCTGGGCAGGGTGTAAAGCAAGCTAAAAAATGCCAGCACACTGGTCGCCAATAACATCAGCGCACTTAAACGATCCAGCACCAACACGATGCCGAAGGGTGGCGCCCAGTTACCCAGAGCATAGACCTCGATGACGTCACTGCCTGCCGCCTGCCATAGCAGTACGCACACGGCAAATAACGCACCGCTGCTTACCAGGCTGAGGGTTCGTAACCATAGCAGCGGCCGTCCGGTTAACAGAATTAATAACACACCGGTTAACAGCGGCAGGAGTACGGGAGCAACAAGCAAATGGCTCAAAGGTCTGTCTCCTTTGACGGCGTGTGCGGTTTGAGGGGCAAGCGGCCATCGACGTGGTCATTGCCCAGCTCTGCCCGTGCCCGCAGCGCCAGAATCAATAAAAACGCGGTCATGGCAAAGCCGATAACAATAGCGGTCAGCACCAGCGCTTGCGGCAATGGGTCGGTATAGTTTTCGCTCTGGCCAATAACCGGGGCGGCCCCACTGTGCAGCCGGCCCATGATAAAAATAAACAAATTTACGGCGTAAGAAAGCAGGGTCAGGCCCATGATCACGGGGAAGGTCCGTCCGCGCAGCAGCAGGTAAACGCCACAACTGGTGAGCACAGCAATAATCAGTGCAATAAGAACTTCCATCAGCTGTTCTCCTGAGTTGGCGGAGGGGAGTCCTCGACCTGGATATAGGTGGTCTGCGCCAGCTTGCCCAAGTGCGCGAGGATCACCAGGGTGGCGCCCACCACGGTGAGATAAACGCCGGTGTCAAAAGCCATGGCCGAGGCCAGCTCAAATTCGCCCACGAACGGCCAATCCAGATGTGTAAAGGTCGAGGTCAGGAAGGGATAGCCAAAGATCCAGCTGGCGGCGCCGGTCACGGCGGCAATCAGTACCCCGGTAACGGCCAGACGGCTGTATTCCACATGAATGCGTGCCTTGACCCAGTCGGAGCCGCTGCAAACGTATTGCAGTACCAGGGCAACGCTGGTGATCAATCCGGCGATAAAACCGCCCCCGGGTTGGTTGTGGCCGCGCAGGAAAATAAACACTGAAACCAGGAGCGCGAGCGGCAATAAAATCCGCGACAGTACCGTCAGGATTGGCGGATAGGGATCGCGGGCCCACACCCGACCTTCACCATCGGCGCCGGGCAATGGCAACCGTAAACCCTTCAGCATCAGATAAATACCGATAGCGGCCACCGCCAGCACGGTGATTTCCCCCAAGGTATCAAACCCGCGAAAGTCCACCAGAATGACGTTCACCACGTTGGTGCCGCCACCACCGCTGACACTGTTGGCGAGGTAGTAATCCGAGATGGAAGCGAAGGGACGGGTCAGAATGGCAAACGCCAACAGGCCGATCCCAATACCCGCCGCTGCCGCTAAAGTAATATCGCGCCCAACCCGGCGGCGGCCCGATTCATTGGGCGTGACCTGCGGTAAAAAGTAGAGTGCCAGCAGCATCAGGATAACGGTTACCACCTCTACCGAAATCTGGGTGAGCGCGAGATCGGGGGCCGAAAACCGGATAAAGGTGAGCGACACGATTAGCCCCACTACACTGAGTAATAGCAGTGCAGACAAACGTCGGTGATGCATCAGCACCGTACCGAAAGTGCCCACTATCAAGATGCCGGCGGCCAGGAGCGTGACTCCGTCGACGGGCATTAACACACTGGGCCCCACAAGATCTTCTACATTTCCCAGGTGTAAAAAGGGTAGGACACCGGCGATGATGGCGAACCCAACAAACAACGCTATATAGCGCTGAAGCGATCCATTCTCCAGGCGATCAGTTGCCCATTGTGCCCAGCGTACGCTGCGTTGTACGCGTGATTCGAACAGAACTTTTTCATCGTGACGGTATTTGCGTTCGTAAAAAGCAAACAGGCCTTTACGTTGCGAGTAGAGCAACAGCCCACCCAGTAACGCGATACTACTCATCACCAGCGGCAGGTTAATGCCGTGCCAGAGCGCGATGTGGTATTCCGGCAAGTGGCCGATTACCGCCAAGCTCGCTGCCTGGATAAACGGGGCGACCGTGAGGTTGGGTAAAACGCCTACCAATAGGCATAGGATCACCAGTATGCCCATGGGTAAAATCATGTGTCGCGGCGCTTCATGGGGCGGGAATTTTGGCAGGTTAATTGGCTTGCCGTTAAAGAACACATCGTGGATAAAACGGAACGAATAGGCCACGGAAAAAATGCCGGCAAAGGTGGCGACCAATGGTATCAGCCACGCAAAACCGCCAAACATGTCGACCTGTAGCGTCTCGGTAAAAAACATTTCCTTGCTGAGAAATCCGTTCAACAGGGGTACCCCCGCCATGGCCGACGCCGCCACCATCGCGAGCGTGGCGGTCACCGGCATGTACTGCCACATGCCGTTAATCATGCGCATATCGCGGGTGCCAGTTTCATGGTCGATGATGCCCGCCGCCATAAACAGCGATGCTTTAAATGTCGCGTGATTAATAATATGAAAAATAGCTGCCACGGCGGCGAGGTCACTGCTGAACCCCAACAGCATGGTAATCAGCCCCAGGTGACTGATGGTGGAATACGCCAGCAGGCCTTTCAGGTCGTGTTTGAACAGCGCGGTATAAGCACCGAACACCAGCGTCGCCATGCCTACCAGGGTCACGATGTAAAACCACCAGTCAGTGCCGGCTAACGCAGGGTAGAGACGGGCCAGTAAAAATACCCCGGCTTTTACCATGGTGGCGGAATGCAGATAGGCTGAAACCGGGGTGGGCGCCGCCAT
>CAYTQQ010000045.1:3370-19561 GCA_964440135.1 uncultured Cellvibrionaceae bacterium
AATATTGTCGGACAGCACAATGCCCAGCATGGCCATCATAAATATCTGCAGCAGCGCATAGAGCCGACCGAGGGAATCTTCGGACGAAAGGTAATAGCGGGCGTAAAGAATCACGAGCAGCCCGATAATTAAAATCAGCAGGGCGAACATCAGGCCCAGCCCATCGAGCCGCACACTGATATCCAGGCCCAGTTGCGGCAGCCATTCGAGGCTATAAAAATAGCTTTGGCCGCCCAGCACAAACGGCAGATAACCAAGCACTATGCCCAGCGCCAGCAAGGGTCCCAATGCCGCTGTGTAAGCGCAAAAGGTGCGTCCAAAGCGCTCCGAAACGAGCGGTAAGAGCGCCCCACATAATGGCAACAGGATAATCAGTAACAGGGACATAAAACGCAAACCTTCACTTATTATCAAAGGGGCTGAGGCAGGTTTGGAGTGCCGACAAAGAGCGTCAGCAAGTAAAACTGTTAATGCGATGGGAACAGAAAAAAAGGCGGGTCAGTAAAAAACGGGCGGCGTTGTTGGCGGAAGCCAGGAGGCAAGGGTTGAACGGGATATTTTCCGGATAACACCATGGTTATTTCCGCCACTGTCACTGCAGGAAGCTAAGCGCTCGCCAAGTGCTGGAGAGCAGATGGAGTCCAGTTATACCCGATATTGATGCGCAGAGACCAGCACTTGACACTTTTTTTCAATTGGTAAAAAAGTGGTGGGGAAACAGGCGCTAACAGCGCCTTACAGCGTGGAAAAAGCAGGATCAGAAAAGATCGGTTAAGACTACCCCCATGCCTAAAGCATCGGTGCTGTCATCGTAGTCGATCAGGCTTTGACCATAACCGCTGAAGTATTTCACGTAGCCGCGCACGTTGGGCATGCGCTTGGACATGGGAAAGCTCCAACCCACTTCAACGGCGCCTTTGTTATCGGAGCGCAGGTTGTTGCGCACCATAATGCTGAAAATATCTTTCTTGCGTTGGAAGGCACCAGTGAACTCAAAGTTACCCATGTACTTTTCAATATCGGGATTGTCATCGCCGCGCGGATCGCCGGGATAGCGCTGGGCGGGTTCAGGCAAGCGATACCAGGGCGTAAAGGAAAGTACAAAGGGGCCTTTCTCAAATACCGAGTGCAGCATGACGCGATTCCAGCTGCGCGACAGCAGACCGCTCTGGCCGTTGGATTGGTGGTTGAGAATCGCCTCGTTAAGTACGTTGCGGAAACCCCAGATCTCCCAGTCGTTGGTAAAGCTCAGAATTAATTCCGGCTCATGATTTGTCTCGCGGAAAGGTGCCGAAAGATCCCGGTTATACAACTGCCAGAGAGAGCGGTTGGTATAACCGAGATACAAGTGACCGTTATCATCAAAGATGCCTTCGCGCAGCAAAATTTTAATACTGAATTGAAAATCGACTTCGGTTTGATCCAGGTCTTGCAGATGACTATCGCTTTCGACATAAGGCTTGGTATAGGCCGAACTTTTATGGTTGAACGGCAGAATATAGTTGCGCCGGTGAGGGGTGAGCACAAACCGATTGGTGCGATTGAGTTCTTCCATGCGCAGGCGATTGGTTAACAGTGGCCGATTCACCTGCTCCGCATCCTGCGCCGCTACCGTTTCCTGTTTGATGGTTTCCTGAACCGGTTGAACCGCTTGCTGTTTTTGCTCAAGCAGCAGGTAGCAGGCGTCGCGCAGCTCCTGGACGGTCATAATGGCCGAGGCAGTGACAATGCTGGTGCGCAGGCAGTCATCGAGCTGCTGTTGCGAAATCGCGACGCCATTGGCGGAGGGTTGGGCAAAGAGGGCGCTGCTAAAAAGTACCAGTGTGCTTGCCGCAAAACCTATGCGCCGCATGTCATCCTTCCCCAATTAAAAAACGAGCCGCTATTGTAGGTAATACACCGCTGAAGGCAACACCTGCTAGCGCGATTGCAGCCAGCTTTCCAGATCCGACTCGTGCCAGCGCTCGATACGATTCAGGCCTTCATCAATGGTTTTAAAATAATGGTCGATCAGCTCGCTCGCCACAGCAAACAGATCAGTGCTGTCGATAGAGACATAGTTGTTGGTCAATACATCCTCATCCACCATCGACAGCAGCAGCGCCAGCTTTGCTTCGCTGTTGTGAATTTGACCGAGCCAATGGGTGCTGAGTCCGGGAATGGTGCCCAGGTGTTTAAGCTGTAGGCGTAAGCGCTCGTTGTTCTCCCGTGCCGATAGAACAACAGCGCGTAACTTTTGCGCGTGATAGGTATCGCAGCGGCCCTCGGCAGCAGCATAGGTACCTAAGGCGCGGACGCGGCCAACCTGTTCAATCAGCGCGGGCAGATAGTGGGTAGTTAACTGCACGATTCCTGCGTCGCGCCCGTTATCGCGGTTGCTCTCCTGACCGCTCCGGTCATCAGGCGCTGCTGACGGTGTGTCCGCGTGTTGCAGTGTGGGAGCGGGGCTCAGTGCCGGTGAGTTATCGGCGGAAGTTAATTGCCAGGAAACCGGCTGCTCTACGGTCTTGCCTAAACAAGCCAGCCACTGCAACAGTTGCTCAATCAAAGCGCAGTGCTGCTCATAAATATCAATGACCGACTGGTGTTGCCAGCTGCGGGTAAGTGCCTGCCAGGTGGTGTGCCAGCTTTCCTGGTCAACGATGATGTGCCCCGGATTGGTTTCAGTAGCTGAATCGACGCCGACAGGATTCAAGGCGCGCAAAATTTCCACCCGATAGGCCAGCTGATGTTGGAGCCGCGTCAGCGGAATTTCAAAAGCGGGATTGCCCCCGAGCAGAGCCATGCTCATACCCCGGTGCTTTTGTACTAAACGAATGACCTGAAGTAACTGCTTCAGGCGGAACAGGTTGTCGCGGCGGTGGCGATAGAGCATACAGAAAGTACTGCCAAGCTGTGCGTCGATGTGTGTTGAAAAGGCCGCTTCGAAGCCGGGGTGCGCGCTCATGGTGCCTGGTTACCTTCTATAACAACAGATGACTGTAAGCCGCTCTTTGTCCCTCCATTTATCTCTCCATCCTGTCAGCGGCCTTTTAGCATAGACGAAGAACGAAAAAAAATGTGTATATGTCTGCTGCTAAACGGAAAAGTTATCGCACCAAATGATAATAAGTGTGGCTCGCTGCAACTGGCGCGACTACCAACGAAGCGCGGTGCTCTCACGCACCAAGATGGCGCGCGAGTTGCCGGGTGGTGGTGAATCCAGAGTGGCGCGTAAGTTTGCGAAGTTAATTTCTATAACGAAATAAGTGAGCCCTTCAATAAATATTTGGTTCAAGTCTGTATTGCTTGTTCGGGCCGATAAATAATACGATGAGCGGCTTGGGCCAGCGCATGCGGCCGAGTAAAGGCCTGTGCTGGCTGATGAATTTTTAATGCACCTTAATGTTGTGAATCCCAGTTGGGCACAATGGTAAAGCAACTATCTGTAGGTAAGGAAAGTGCTGTGGCATCAGTGTTACTGGTCGATGATGATAAAAATTTCACTCAGGCAACTGGGGAGCTCCTCAAGATGCTGGGCCACGAGGTGGTCACAGCATTAAATCTGGCCGAGGCTGCCACGGCTTTGGCCAGCCGTCGTTTTGATATTTTATTGCTGGACTTGATGTTGCCTGACGGCAGTGGCTTTCAGGTGGTGGAAGATATTCCCGAAAACCAGCGTCCGCGTCATATCACCATTATTACCGGCAACCCCGGCATCAAATCCCTGGTGAAAAGTATCATGGGGCCAAATATCAGCTATCTGATTAAACCCATTGATCTTGAACAGTTGCAGGCGCTCATTAATAAAATAACGCTGACGGACGCGCCGACGACCATTCCCGTCACCAAGCACTTTGATATCCTCATTGGTGAATCGCCCGCCATGCACCAGTTGTATCAAATGATTGAGCGCGTGGCGGCCACTCAGGCGAATGTGTTATTAATCGGTGAAAGTGGCGTCGGTAAAGAACTGGTCGCCAACGCGATTCACACCGCCAGCCAGTGCGAAGGTGCCTTTGTTGCCTGGAACTGTGGTGCGGCATCCCGCGAGCTGATTGGCAGCGAATTATTCGGGCACGAGAAAGGCGCATTTACCGGCGCCATTGCCCGCAAGCAGGGGTTGTTTGAGCAGGCAGATAAAGGCACCTTGTTTCTCGACGAGATCACCGAAATGCCGCTCGATATGCAGCCGAATCTGTTGCGGGTGCTGGAGACCCAGAAAGTCACTCGCTTGGGCGGCACGCAGGAAATTGCGGTTGATTGCCGAGTGGTCTCAGCGACCAACCGGACCAGCGAACAATTAGCCGAAGAGCAATGCCTGCGCGAAGATATTTATTTTCGCTTGGCGGTTTTTCCCATTGTTATCCCGCCTTTACGGGAGCGCCCCGGCGATATCGAATTACTGGCGCTGGCATTTCTCGCGCAACTCAATCATCAAAATGATGCCAGTTTGAGTTTGTCCCCGGAGGGGCTTAAACGCCTGACAAACTACGACTGGCCAGGTAATGTGCGCGAGCTGCGCCATACCATCCACCGCGCCTTTATCATGAGTAATCCGGATGGGGGTGAGTTGGTATTACCGGCTGAGCTGGCCTCGCCCTTTGGGCGTGAACGGAAGAAAACCCAGGGCCTGATTCCCGGCAAAACCATTGATGAGGTTGAACGCGAACTGATTGCCCTGACGCTGGAACAAGTGGATGGAGATAAACCGCGTGCTGCTGAAATGCTCGGAGTGAGTCTTAAGACACTTTATAACCGCTTAAACACTTACGAGAAGCAATTGTCTTAACGAGGTAAATGATGAGCACAGAAAAGGACTTGCTGTCCTATACGGCCCACCAGCTAAGAAATCCGCTTAATTCCATTTCCATTAATGCCGAATTGGCGCGCCTGCAATTACAAAAACAACAGGATCCCAAAGAAATTATTCTCAGCATTGATCGCATCCTGCAAGAGTGCAAACACTGCGCTGAACTGCTCAACGAGCTGAATCCACCTAAATAACAGTCAGCTGTTGAAATCCATTGATGTACAGGGTTGAACATGCCCGTGATAAAACGTGGGACCAATATTCATTAATTGGCTACTTATAAAAACTTACTCAATACATTTTTGTTGCTGGCAGGGGTGTCAGGTAATAGCGCAGCGAGGGAGTTGTTGCCCAAGCCGGGCCTGTGAAATAAGTTGCAGGCAACGGCGCCCTTGCATTCCAGTTATTGGGACGATCAGGTGAATGCAATGTCAGCACGCAAACGTTTTCTGAGTCGCGCCTGGTTAATCAGCTGTGTGTTGATGCTTGCGCTGTTGCTGATCAATGGTTTTATTTCCTACCACTCGATCAAGCACCTGATTCTCAACGAAGATAAAATCCATCGAACACTCAACACGTTAAATATTATTAAAGATACATTTTCTGCGATCCAGGATGCGGACACCGGTGAGCGCGGCTACCTGATTTCAGGTGAAGCAATCTATCTCGATCCCTATTTTGCCGCGACTCGCAAAATCAATATCCATCTCAATCATTTACTTCAGCTGGAGTCGGATCTGCAGACGCAACGGCCACGGATCTATGCGCTGACCCAGCTGGCGCAGGCCAAGTTGGCGCGTATGGAAAGAACCATCGCCTTGGCGCAGCAACAGCAGCGCGACGATGCCATCGCGCTGTTCCTTACCAATGAAGGCAATTCGTTAATGCGCCAAATACGCGAATTAACCGACGAACTGCAACAAACCGAATACGATCGCTTGCGCTATCAGCGCACCGAAGCACTGCAGGTACAGCGACAAGTCATTCTCACGTTAGTTTTTGCCACAGCGGCCGGATTAATTCTGGCCGCTGTGGTGTATGTATTGGTCGGCCGCCAGTTCCAGCGACAGCAACAGGATG
This sequence comes from uncultured Cellvibrionaceae bacterium, assembly GCA_964440135.1. Classification (GTDB taxonomy): domain Bacteria; phylum Pseudomonadota; class Gammaproteobacteria; order Pseudomonadales; family Cellvibrionaceae; genus Cellvibrio. The sequence continues at coordinate 9,243 of CAYTQQ010000045.1, forward strand.
TCGAGAAACTCGCACTCACTAATGAAGAGCTGGAGAACATGATTGCGGATCGCACCGTGGCGCTTGAGCGCTATGCAGTCGAGTTGCAAAGCAGGAATCGGGAGCTGCAGGATTTTGCGTTTGTTGCGTCCCACGATTTGCAGGAACCGTTAAGAAAAATTCGCTCCTTTGGTGATCGACTCGCGCAAAAATATGCGGATCAGTTGGGCGAGGGCGCCGACTATATTCGCCGAATGCAATTGGCGGCGACGCGCATGTCGCGCCTGATCGAAGATCTGCTGACGTTTTCGCGCATTACCAGCCAATCAAAAAAATATGAACTGGTCGCGCTGCAGGAAGTGCTCAGCGATGTGATCGAAGACCTGTACGTGACCATCGAAGCCCGGGGTGCGAAAATTACCAATGATCCGCTGCCCACCATTGATGCCGATGCAACCCAGATGCACCAGCTGCTGCAGAATCTGATCGGTAACGCGATAAAATTTGTGCCGCCGGAGCAGCAGCCAATAATTAATATTACAACGCGTATTTTTATCCCGGAAGATGATTCCGGTGACGTTAGTTGGGTAGAGATAGCGATCTCTGATAATGGCATTGGGTTTGAAGAGCAATTTGTTGATAGAATCTTTATTCCCTTCCAGCGCTTACATGGCAAAGACGAATATCCGGGAACCGGTATTGGTCTGTCCATTTGCCGCCGTATTGTGGAATACCATCACGGCGCTATCCGGGTAAAAAGCGCGCCCGGCAAGGGCACAACATTTACTGTCAGGTTGCCCCTACAGCAGGAGACAACTGCTCCACTTTATTCTGATAAAGGGTCACATCATGCCTCCGGCTAAATTACCACCGCTTATCCTGATGGCGGATGACGACGAAGACGATCGCCTGCTCGCCTTCGAAGCATTGCAGGAAAGCAATTCCCATTTTGCGATGCGTTTTGTGCGCGACGGCGTAGAGCTGATGCACTACTTGCGTGGTGAAGAGCAGTACCGGGATCATCGGGACGCGCCGCGTCCGGATTTAATTCTTTTGGACTTAAACATGCCGCGTAAAGACGGCCGCGAAGTGTTAGTAGAGCTTAAGCGTGATCCTCGGCTGGCCGCAATTCCGGTTGTGATTCTTACCACTTCCAGCACGCAGGAAGATATTGAACACGGTCGCGCGCAGGGCGCTGCGGCTTATCGCACTAAACCCGTTACCTTCAATGCGATGGTGGAGTTGATGCGCAGCTTAGGTAAATTTAGCCGGGCCGTTGAGCCAGTCACCGATGATGATTTAATAAGCCACCCAACCGGTCTATGAAAACATCAGCGATTATTAAAAATAATGTGAAGCTATTGTTGGTCGAGGACGATGAGGACGATTACGTTCTTACACTAGGGCTGCTCGACGACATTATTGCGGAAGAATATGTATTGACCTGGGCTTCAACGCCGGATGAAGCGCGCTACCACTTTTCCCGTGACCAACACGATCTGTGTTTAATGGATTACCGCCTCGGTTCCGAGGATGGCCTGTTGTTATTGCGCGAGGCGCCGCTGCTGGGTTTCCAGGGGCCGATTATCATGTTGACCGGTCAGGATAATAAGCAGCTCGACCGCGAAGCACTCAACGCCGGTGCGGAAGATTATCTGGTTAAATCGCAACTTAACGCCGCCGGCTTGGCGCGTACTATTCGCTACGCGTTAACCCGTCGTGATATGGAACGCGAGCGTCTTGAGCGACTGCGCGCCGAAGCGGAGAACCGCGCAAAGAGTGAATTTCTCGCCCACTTAAGCCATGAATTGCGCACACCCTTAACGGCTATTCTTGGTTACACCGATTTGCTGTTGTCCTCTCGGGAGCCGCCCGAGCGCAACCACCTGCACATTATCAAGCGCAATGGCAGACATCTGCTGAGCTTGCTCAATGATGTGCTTGATCTGTCAAAAATTGAAGCGGGCAAGCTGGAGGTCGAACATCTCGATGTTCATTTGCACAGTTTTATCCGTGAGATCGGATCGCTCATTCAGGTTAATGCGCAAGATAAAAATCTCCAGCTGCGAATATCTGCCAATACTCCCTTACCGGAAAAAATTAAAACGGACCCTACGCGGCTGCGTCAGATCTTATTGAACCTGCTGGGTAATGCCATCAAATTTACAGATGCCGGTGAAATTTACCTGGAAATTGCGGAGACCAGCCGCGAAGGAAAAAGCTATCTCGAATTTTCTGTACAGGATACCGGTATCGGTATTGCTGAAGAGGATATTGAAAAATTATTTAAACCCTTTAGTCAGGCCGGTCATTTGATCGGACTGCGCGAGCAGGGCACGGGTTTGGGTTTAGTGATCAGTCGCCAGTTAGCGCAATACCTTGGTGGCAATATCCGCGTACAGAGCAGGCTGGGCAAGGGGAGTAAATTTACCGTTTATATTGATCCGGGCCCGCTGGACGAGGTAGATCGGTATGCGCTCGATGTTGATGCGCAGATAGATAACAGCACCAATGCACAATCTCTCAGCCTGCAGGGCCATATTTTAATCACCGATGATTTGCCGGATATCCGCTTTTTAATCGGTCACCTTATCAGCAGTTTTGGCGGCATCGTCAGCTATGCAGCGAATGGCGAGGAAGCGATTACCCTGGTCAACGAAAAAGCTGCGCAGAATGAACCTTTTGATTTGCTGATCATGGATTCGCAAATGCCGGTTATGGATGGCTTAACAGCAACACGGCTGCTGCGCGAACAAGGTTTTACTACCCCGATACTGGCGTTAACCGCCGCGACCTTGCGCGGCGAACGGGAACAGTGTCTGGCCGCCGGTTGTGATGATTATCTGGGTAAGCCGATCGAAACCACCACGCTGTTAAACCGCGTACAAAAACTGTTAACCCGGACTAAACAACAGAGCGCCGTCACCGCGCACCAGATTCTGTTAGTGGAAGATAATCAGGATGCGCGTGAGGTGACGGCGTTGTTGTTGAGTCACCTGGGTTGGAAAGTGCTTACCGCAAGCTGCGGTCAAGAAGCACTGGCGCTAGTGGATAAGATGAATCCCACCGTGGTTCTGCTGGATTTGAATCTGCCCGATATGGATGGTTATCAACTGGCTAAACGACTGCGCGAAGCCGGTTTGCAGGAAAGTCGTTTTATTATTCTCAGTGGGCAATTGCCCGATCCTACCCGAGATGAAGATGCCTTGATTGATCATCATCTGATGAAACCGCTGCAAGTCTCCGAGCTGGCCGATATTCTCAACCGCTTATAAAAATTCTTTGAATAAATATCTATCAGCTAAATCAGCCAAACCATATAAGTAACCAGGTTGAGAGAATCGCGTGAATTAACCGGGTTGGGTGATTGGTTCCATTCTATAAAAAGCAACAACACAAGAATAAAAAAAAGCGCCGCTGCCACAGGGGCAACGTCGCTAAAGAGGCGGTGACTGATCGATAGGCAATAAAAAAATTAGCGCACATTCCTTGTGCTCTACGCCAGCTGGACGTCAGGGTGCTCCTGCAAAACTATTTACGCAAACAACTCACATAACTTTCATACATTTCATACATTTTTACGCAACAACATTTACGCAACAACTTTTATTTACTCAGCAGCGCATGCAGCTGCGGGCAGTGCAGGCGCGCTTAACGCGCGCGGGCATAGCCACTGCTGTAGTTGCTGGTAGTTTTTCGCGCGACCAATTGCTCCGCAGCCAAACCTTTGGCGGCGGGCTTAGCGTTGCCATTCACGTGAGTTAAACGCATATGACTGGCCGAAAGGTTGTAGCTTTTGGGCATCTGCATGTAGAAATTACGCTTTAGCAGACGCTCATATTCATCATTCACCACGGCATAACATTCACAGACTTCATCTTCAATCGCTTCGCGATCAAGAATGCGGATTTTTCCGCGGCTGTATTGGATATAGCCTTTGGCTTGCAGTTTACCGGCTGCCTGGGTTACGCCTTCGCGGCGCACACCCAACATGGTGGCGATCCATTCGTGGGTCAAATTAATCTGGTTGGATTCCAGGCGGTCCATGCACATCAACAACCAGCGACACAGTTGCTGGTCAACCGAGTGCAGGCGATTACATACAGCGGTTTGCGAAATCTGCGTTACAAAGGCTTGGGCATAGAGCAGCGCTACCCGTAAAAATTCGCCATTGCGCTGCAGTTCCTTTTTCAACAGGCTGGCGCGGATGCGATAACCCACACCATCGTTTTGTACCACGGCACGGGTAGAGGCCGAATCGCTGCCCATCACGCAGGCGATACCCACAAAGCCCTCGCTGCCGGTTAAGCCCACGGCAGGCGACGAGCCGTTTTCAGTGATGTAACCCAAACACACCACGCTGGTGGTGGGAAAATATATCCACTCAATCGGCACGCCGGCTTCCTGCAGCACATCACCCACTTTCATATTCACCAACTCCATGTGTGGCAGCAGGCGGACGTAATCATTTGCAGGTAACGCCGCAAGAAGATGATTGTGCTTGGGGGAATGAAGATCCTGCCGGAAGCGTGCTGTCTTCGACACCGGAGATTTTTCTAATGAATTCTGATTTGTAGAAGAATACAGTGCGGACATGGTAGATGACCTCAATATGACCCTAACTCACAAGCAATATGAACAGACCTTGTTCAAACTCGCTCACCTGATTGTTGCTATTAATGAGTGCCGGGGTAGAGAACGCAGCGTTCTTTTTTCCTGACTGCTAGGGCTTTTGCAAACATGGTGCCAAAATTAAATGTCGCGTATTTACTGGGCTTGCGTACGCATCAGCACAGTCCTTATTGAAAATTGCACAAAGGGTTAGAACTTTTTTCAAAACGACGACAGCTTCTGCGCGGTTGAGTGTGAGCACCAGGACGGAATGGATGGCCGGATGAATAGTTTGGTGGAGAACGAGGCGCGGGATGATTTCGGGATAGGTACGTAGGGATAGGTACTTAGGGATAGATGCTTAGGGATAGATGTTTAGGGATAGATGTTTAGGGGTTGGTGCTTAGAAATTGATGCTTAGGGAGGGACGGCGCTGGACAGCAAGCATCGTGTTGTCCAGCGCGTTGGGGTTCATCAAGGCACGACACAGTCCAGACAAGTGGCATAGACCGCCTGGGGATCATTGATCTGGCTCAGCGCCGCCAATGGCTTGAGTAACGGAACGATATGTTGCTGGACATTGAGCGCGGCAAAATTACTTAGCAAGGCTTTTGGCGCAAGCACGCCGGCATTACTTTCCAGCAGTTGGCGCAGAAACATTTCCCCCGGTGAGAGCGGGCGACTGATCATCCGTACCTGGTACTCTGTGAGCCCGGCATGCTCTGCTGCTGCCACAATGACATCATTGAGCGTACCCAGGTTGTCCACCAGTCCCAGTTCATAAGCATGCTGCCCACTCCAGACGCGGCCTTCCGCAATCTCGCTGATCTCGTCAACATCAGCGGAACGCGCCTTGGCGACCGTCTCGAGGAAACGCTGATAGAGATAGTCAACGTTGAGCTGCAGGATGGTCGCTGTTTTGGGTGACATCTCACGATCTGAGCGCATGGCGTCAGCCAGTTGGGTAGTGCCCACACCGTCGTTGGTCAGGCCGATACTGGCGAAGGTATTTTCAAACGTAGGGAAGGCGCCAAAGACACCGATAGAGCCAGTCAAGGTAGTGGGGGTTGCCCAGATCTGGTCACCGCCGGCAGCCATCCAATAACCGCCGGACGCGGCGAGGCTGCCCATGGAAATAAATACCGGAATTCCTGCAGCGCGGGTGGCTTCGATTTCAGCGCGGATCACTTCCGAGGCAAAGGCGCTGCCGCCACCGCTGTCAATACGCAGCACCAGTGCTTTGATCGCAGACTCCTCGCGCACTTGTTGCAATAACCCGGCAAGGGTGTGACTACCGATAACACCATCGGGTTGATCGCCATCGAGGATGGTGCCAGATGCGATCAGCACGCCAACGTGATTGGCCGAGGGCATTTGGGTACTTCTAACCACCTGCAGGTATTGATCGTAATTGACACCGTTGTAGAAATTGCCGTGTGGACTTTTACCCACTTTGGCGCTGAGGCTTTCCTGAATATCGGCGTAGTTGAGGATGCCATTTACCAGTCCCGCCTCAAGCGCCAAGTGCGCACTGTTACCCTTCACCGCGCGCAACTTAACATCCATGTTGTTAATGTAATCATTCACTGCACCACGCGGCAGATTACGCGCAACTTCTACCTGCGCGGTGTACTGCTGCCACAAGGCGTTCAGCCACTGGGCATTATGTTCCTTTGACTCATCAGACATGTCGTCGCGCAACAGCGGTTCGACGGCATCTTTATATTTTCCGGCACGAAAGACATGAAAGTTGATTTGTAACTTATCGAGTGCACCCTTGAAATAATTTCGATAACTACCATAGCCGGTCAGTAGCACCGCGCCCATATCATTGAGATAAATCTGGTCAGCATAACTGGCCAGGTAATATTGATCCTGAGTGTAATTATTGCCAAAAGCGATGATAGTTTTGCCGCTGGCCTTAAAGTGCTCAAGCGCTTGCCCGATTTCCTGCAGTTTGCTAATGCCACCGCCGACCAGTGCATCCAGCTCCAGCACCAGGGTGGTGATGCGCTTATCTGCCGCTGCGTAGTTGATGGCATCTACCACATCGCGTACCAGGGTTTCGCCGCTTTCCGGGTTGCTGCTGCTGAGCAACAGTGTGGCGGGATCGATGTAGCTGCGCTGATCGACCAACATGCCGGTCGGCGCAAGGCGCAGGGCAAATTCGTCGGGCAGGGTGAAGCTGCTTTTGCCGCTCAGCGAAAAAATAATGACCAGCAGAATCACCAGAAAGATGAGGTTGGTCAGTAGGATTCTGATCCAGTTAAGTGCCGACCAGAGGCCGCCGAAAATTCGCCGAAGAGCCCCCGGCTTTTTGAGGGAGAAATAATTCACAAAGCTTGCCCTTTCTAATTTAGTGAGTGCCGCTGTTGTCAGCTGTATGGTTTTGGCGCTGATAAAATTGCCAATACTGTAACCACCGGCTGACCATCATTGCACTGACAAAAATAATGACCGTAAGGATCACGACGACCACATCATGCCAGCGTATTAGCGGCGACATGGTATTGACCACCGACCAGGTGAAGTACGCCAGAATGACAAAACAGATCCAGCTGTAAGTGCGGTATTGCTGACGGAGCAGGCCGGGAATAAAAATCAGCAGGGGTAAACATTGAACCAGCCAAAGTTTGATACCGCCGCCTTCACCAAACATATTGAGCAGGGTAAACAGCACTAACAAACCCGTGTATGCCGGTAAAAATATGCGTTGTCCCCAGCGCAATTTTTGCGCAAATTTTTCGCCATCACTGTCGCTAATGACCAAAGGTGTTTTCTTGCTGCTCGAAGCTTGGGGTTCAGTCATGGTTATCCATCATCAAAAAGTGGGCGATTGCTGCAACTGCAGCGCCGTGCGTGCGATTCTTTTGCCCAGCGCCTGGCACAGGGTAATCTCTTCGCTGCTCAATTGATCCGGTTGCTCACCCGCCGCCAGATGCGAGGCACCATAAGGCGTGCCTCCGGTGGTGGTCGCGGTCAGCGCCGGTTCACTAAAAGGAATGCCGGTCAGCAACATGCCGTGATGGAGCAGCGGCAGCATCATCGACAGCAAGGTGCTCTCCTGACCGCCGTGCAGGGTTGAAGTAGAAGTAAATACGCCCGCCGGCTTACCGATTAAATCGCCGTTCAGCCACAGGCTGCTGGTGCCGTCGAGAAAATATTTCAGTGGCGCAGCCATATTGCCGAAGCGCGTAGGGCTGCCAAGAATCAAGCCTGCGCAATGTTTTATATCTTCCTCACTGCAATAAATGGCACCACGAGCAGGGATGCTCGGTTCAGTGGCTTCGGTCACGGTTGAAACCGCAGGCACAGTGCGCAACCGCGCTTCTATTCCGGTGACCTGTTCCACGCCCCGTGCAATCTGCAGGGCCATTGCCTCGGTCGCGCCGTAGCGGCTGTAGTAAACGATCAAAATATACGGGTTGGTCATACAGGTCTCGAACTGGGCACGCTTCAGGTTAAGTGAATACGTCTAAAACTAAGGGCACACGCCGCTGGATGGGTAGGCACGCCTCTGGTTGAGTAGGCACGCCTCTGGTTGGGTAGACACGTCTCAGACTGTGGTTGAGTTTACAGCAAGGCGAGCAGATTCTCGGGTGGACGACCAACAATCGCTCGATCTTTTGTGATTGCGATGGGGCGCTCAATCAATTTGGGATGCGCGACCATGGCTTTGATCAGCGCTGCTTCGCTCAGCCCTTCGTCAGCCAGATTGAGTTCTTTATAGGCCGCTTCGCTTTTGCGCAATAACGCACGTGCGCTGATGCCGAGTTTACTTAAGACCTGTTTCAGCTCCGCAGCGGTTGGCGGTTGCTCCAGGTACAACCGAACCTCAGGCTCGATGCCGTGGTCGTGCAGCAGCGCCAATGCTGTGCGCGATTTGGAACAGCGGGGGTTGTGATAGAGTGTGATCATAAACAATTCCTGATGGCGACCCGCGCCGGGTCGGACAAACAGTGTGGGATTATAGCCATTTTATCAGTCCTAAAGGAGACAGCGGTTTGATGTCGCGCATTCGTCCTTACCTGCGCATGGCGAAGGAATTTGTCATGCTGATCGTCACGCAGTACCGCGCAAAAGGTTGTCAGAAAAGTGCGGCTTCGCTGACCTACGTCACCTTGTTTGCCATCGTGCCGCTGATGACCGTGACTTATTCCATGTTCTCAGTGATCCCGGCCTTTCAGGGCTTAGGGGATCAAGTGCAGCAAATGATTTTCACCCATGTCTTGCCCGATTCAGGCCGCGAGCTGGTCACTCACCTCCAGGATTTCAGCAAGCAGGCGCGCAACCTGACCATCTTTGGCGTCATCTTCCTGGTGGTTTCTGCGTACCTCATGCTCACCGATATCGAGAAAAATTTTAATCAGATCTGGGGTGGCTTGAGTGAGCGTAAAGGGGTCGCGAATTTTCTGTTGTACTGGGCCGTATTAAGCCTGGGGCCACTCTTGTTAGGACTGGGATTGGTGATGAGCACTTATCTGATGTCCTTGCGGTTGGTGATAGATGCCTATGACGCGCTTGGCATTCTTGCACTGGTGTTTGAGGTGGGCCCTTTTTTGTTGACGACGGTTGCCTTCACACTGTTGTTTGTAACCGTGCCCAATTGCAAGGTACCGATCACGCACGGATTGCTGGGAGGGCTGGTTACTGCTTTGGTGTTTGAGGTACTGAAAGGGCTTTTTACCTGGGTGGTTGCCAAGACGTCCTTCACATTAATATACGGCGCTTTCGCTATTGTGCCGTTATTTTTATTGTGGATTAACGTGATCTGGACAGTCATTCTGGGCGGCGCTGTACTGGTTCGTACCATCAGCATTTATCAGATTGGTTTGAAGGATCGCCGCTACCCGGATTTACTCGCCACCTTGCTGGTGCTGTGGAACTTTCATCTGGCCGCGACCCGGGGCCAGAGCGTCAGTGAAAGCAGTGTGGTAAACCTTGGTTTGTCGACTGAGCAATGGCAGCGTATCCGCACCGCCTTGCAGAAATATCAGGTGATTGCCATTACTCATCAGGATGTTTTTGTGCTCTGTCAGGACTTGCGCTATCTCACCTTGACGCAATTAGCGGAAATGCTTTCGGTACCTCGACAACTGCCCGCCGATACGACCAGCTTGCAGACGTTACCCTGGTTTGCAGCGGCCGAGGACCATCTCGGCGAGGTGGATAAAACGGTTAACGAGCAGTTCAGTGTGACCGTGGCCGAATTGTTCGAAGCAGGGTCCGAGCAGCCCCTTTCCTTATCGCCCTGACTGCGGTCGTGTGCGGGTGGAAATTATGAAGAATTAATTCGGCAAGACGTGTTCCGGGCGACTAAAATAACCCTGGCAAGCGACCATCTGCTGTCTATACTCCAAAAATTTACCGAACCCGATAATAACGAACATGGTTATTCCTTTGCTGATCTGTGATGACTCATTAATGGCGCGCAAGCAGGTGACGCGTTCACTGCCGGCTGGCTGGGAAGTTGATATCACCTATGCCACCAATGGTCTGGAAGGTCTTGCAGCCATTCGTGCGGGGCGCGGTGAGATGGTGTTCCTCGATTTAACCATGCCGGAGATGGACGGCTATCAGGTTTTAGAAGCAGTGCGCGAGGAAGGCCATAAAAGCATTATTATCGTGATCTCTGGCGATATCCAACCTGCCGCCCGGGCGCGTGTGATCCAGCTTGGAGCGCTGGATTTTATTCAGAAGCCAGTAAACCCTCGCTCGCTGGCGGACGT
>CAYTQQ010000046.1:0-11847 GCA_964440135.1 uncultured Cellvibrionaceae bacterium
GAATTACGTTGGTCGCGGTGGTTTGTGGTAACGAAGTATCAAACGAATTTACGGTAACCGAGATTTATCAAAAACAAGATGATGACTGGAAGATATTGGATCTGACATTTAGCAATGTCAGAGATAGCCACAAGATTGAGCATTAAATACTTTCGCATCAATAGCTCAGCCACGCTTTCACAATGACAATGAACGACATCCGGCAGTACAGTGTGATTGCAGAAGTCAGCGACGTGCACTTGCCCAACAGGATCTTCGTATACAGCGGTGCACGAATAGTCTTTGGTGTATCGAGTGCTTAAAAAAACTTGGAGGACGTAGCGCCCTCCAAAGATTCACAAAGCAGCTGCGAGTTTTATTATTTATGTTTGCTTGCAGCTCGTTATTTCAGATCAAGTACACGTTAAGGTAGTGGTTTCATCCTTGTAACAGCTTCCACCTCCACCTGAGCGACCTCCCTTTTCCCGGCAAATCTTGCTAATGGCGGTTGCGCACTCTTGATTGGGGCATTTCACATCGATAAATTTCACTTCCTTAGTTTCCGTTTTTGACACGCACAGGGGGCCTACTGGCGGTGGCGATGCTTCGCCGGCGCTGATGGCAAAGCGATAACCCTCCGAGTGCTCAACCCAGTTACCCGACTCCTCGGAATTGGCATTTCTACCGCGAACTCGCACTTTCACTGCGCCGTTATCATGTATCAAAGAATTAACGACAGCCTGACCTTGCTGCGAGGCAACCTGGGACCAATGACCGTTACGCAACAGCTGTATCTCAACGTGAGTATAACCTTGAGCTGGCGCTGCTTTAACAGTGATAGACGGCGGATAGGTTGGTGACGCAATAACTTGCGAGATGGTTGCGCTTTGAGCAAAAGCAAGCGGCGCTATAAAAAGTGCGAGACAGGTCGCCTTAACAATTAACAATAATTTTTTCATGCTGAGCTCCATTTATTTCAATTGTTGCTTAGAAGTTTACCGTACAGTATTCATCGATCCTGGAACCACCTAACTTGACCTCGCCGTTATCATCAAGTTTAAGCTCACCATCCGGCCATCGTTGCAGCTGTCTGCCATCGAAATAGGTTTGCCCTATACCCGCAAGCACTTCAAACAAGGTTAATGCGTCCCCTGATGGGTCTATTCCTTTTCTCACAGCATCTTTGACTTTTGTTATCATCAACTTGCACGCCGAAACACCGTTCAGAATAAAGTTCCAATCCATTCCATTACTTCCTACGCCAAACTGTATAATAGAATTGGGTTGGTAATTTTCATCAGGAATAAGATTAGAAGTAACGGCAACAATAATTGCACATCCACTTGTCGGCCTTACCAGAACGCCATCATCACCAATAACATTTTGCTTTGTAGTTTGAGAAAACACACCTTCGGCAGTCTGCTTATACCGCCACTTATACTCAAAGCCGCTCCACCCTTTATTATAAACATTAAGGGTTGCGGGATTTCCGGCAAAATCGAAAGCTAACCCGCTCGCCACATACTGAGCTCCTGGAGTACCAAAACTCCAATCGCGGTTAATTAGCGTGATGCTATTTCCCTGATTAGCAAGAAAGACTTTAACCTTAACATCCCCCTTTTTAACCTCAGGCGTTCCTCCCCATGGTGCATTAAGCTCTGATACACGCTGCTGGTGAAACGTGAATGCTTCCGTCAACGCTTGAGTGTCTACCGGACCCGCCACTCTTACTGTTGCTCCACCACCTAGTAGATTTTTTCCGTCAAGGGAGTGGTAGATATAGCCGCTTTTAAGAGCCACCAATAATCCTAATGAGCCTTCCTTTTCAACTTTACTAACACGTGTCTCTCTCGACGAATGCGTTTCGTTTTTATATTTGTCTAAAGTAACTGTATGAATATCGGCATGTTCCAAACCACCGTAACTGGCTACTGACGTAATACCTGGATTTTGGTCCAGCAACTTTTCGACCTGTGCTCCTGAGAAAATCTCTTTCGGATTTTGCGATGCATAAACACCATTGCTGGCAACAAACAAAACACCGCCTTTGTAATCAATAATCTGATCGATTCGGGGGCTGCCAGCAGGAGCAACGATTGGCATTGAAAACACATCATTTAACGCATCAAGGCTGGTGGAAAAGCCAATACGACCGTCGTTATGCTGAACATAGATACCACCCTCGTATGCACCTATAAAGGCGATGCCGTTAATGGTATGTCTGCGCATCGTTCGATTAGCTTGAAGTGCATTATCAATAACTGTTAAATAGTTATACTTCGCCGCGGAGCCTTCCCCCCTTAAGATTACCGAGCCTTTATAAGTGGCCATATTTTTTATATTTGGGTGATAGATATTCATGAGCAGCGTGGATTTATCGCCGCCATCCAAATTTCTACCGGTAGGGCTGTAATAAACATCACCGTTAGCCGACCAAGAAACGACCCCTTCACCAAAGGTGGAGAAGCGTGCTATGTCTCCAGCGTTAACTCTTGGCTCAGAATTTGTCATTCCACGGAAGAAGCCAGTGAAATTAACACTGTTTCCGGCACCTAATTGATTAACCATGTTCTGTGCCAAGTACGGATCGTACCCATTTATGGGTAGCGTCAGATTGTCGACTCGATGCACTCCACAATTATTTAACTGACTAATAATTGCTCCTTTATGCACGATCATATTTTGATGGTACTCAAATGAGTAGGCTGATAATGGTGTCAACAATGAGAAGATAATAAATAACCATGAAACACGCGCACTTCGCATAAATACTCCTTTATTAAAAATATGTGGGCACCGGTTATAGATAAATACACATCAAAAGTCTGGATAGAGCGAGCAGCTTTATCCGAAGCGTTGAATTAAATGATGGATATTTCCTAAGATTAGGCCGGTATTTTTTAACGCCAGCTTAGGCACGTAAACGAAAGTAGAAATGAAGGGGAATAAAAACTTAACCGTGAAAACTTTCGCTATTCACAACAAGCAAAGACTGCCAATCATCTATCCATAATGTGGAAACGTTACGCGCGATGGACCAAATGTTTTCATCCAGAAAATTACCGCTCCTTATTTCAGCCAATTGTATTTGATGTAGAGGCACCCGCGATTGACAGCGCTATCAACCGATCTTGAGTGGGCGCAGAGGCTAAGTCACGACTAGGCTATCAACAAATAAAAGATGGCAGGATTGCTAGATGCGTCACATTCGTAAAATGTATTGGCAAGCTATCCCACATAGGCCATAAACCCTTTTAATTATTTGGTTGTTTATGGCGACGCGATTGTAAAACGGAACCCATCGTTTCAATTTATTGAATAAAAATTGGTTGTTAAGCGGATAAATATGAAGTGATTTTTTTGACGTTAAAAGACGTGATTGTTTTGGCGTTAATAGGCCAGCTGGTTTTTAGCTGGCCGTAGTTTATTTTAGGGCGCCTGAAAACGTCGTAGCCGCAAAGCATTGCCGACGACAAACACACTCGATAGCGCCATGGCGCCGGCGGCAAAAATTGGCGAGAGCAATATACCCATCACGGGGTACAAAATACCTGCTGCTACCGGGATCAGTGCGGTGTTGTAGGCAAACGCCCAGAATAAATTCTGGTGGATATTGCCAATGGTTGCTTTCGAAAGTGCAATCGCGGTCGAGACGCCTTGCAAGTTGCCCGACATCAATACCACGTCTGCTGATTCCATCGCGATATCGGTTCCGGTGCCAATCGCGATGCCCACATCGGCCTCGGCCAGCGCCGGGGCATCGTTGATGCCGTCGCCCACAAAGGCGAGCTGACCGTAAGTTGATTTTAAACGGCGCACGGCTTCAACTTTACCAGCGGGCATTACTTCGGCGATCACTTCATCAATAGTTAACTGCCGCGCAATGGCGTGCGCGGTATGGGTGTTATCACCGGTAATCATGGCGACTTTCAGACCCATATTGTGCAGCGCGGTGATGGCTGCCGGCGTTTCTTTTTTGATAGGGTCAGCGACCGCAATGATGGCTGCGAGCTGACCATCAATTGCCGCATACAAAGGTGATTTTCCTTCAGTGCCGAGACGCTCGGCGGTGGCAGAAAAAACGCGTACGTCCAAGCCCATTGATCGCATATAGCGATCAGCACCAACCTGTACGCGGGTGCCTTCTACAAAGCCTTGCACACCCATTCCGGTCACCGATTCAAAATCAGATAGTGCTGGCAACGGCTGACCATTTTCCGTGGCACGGTGAACGATGGCCCGTGCAATCGGATGTTCGGAGCGGGCTTCCACGGCCGCGATACGCGACAGAACCCAATCCCGCTCAAGATTTTCGGCCACGTCAAAATCGGTCAGCACCGGGCGGCCTTCGGTCAAGGTGCCGGTTTTGTCCACGGCAATCACCTGCGCATCCCGCAGCAATTGCAGCGCTTCGCCTTTGCGAAACAGGACGCCGAGTTCCGCGCCGCGCCCGGTACCCACCATAATTGACGTGGGCGTTGCCAGCCCCATCGCGCACGGGCAGGCAATGATCAGCACCGCTACCGCATTCACAATGGCAAAGGTCAATGCCGGTGACGGGCCGACCGCTAACCAGATTAAAAAGGTGAGCGCCGCCACCGCCATTACCGCGGGCACAAACCATAACGTGATTTTGTCGACGACAGCTTGAATCGGCAGCTTGGAGCCTTGCGCCTGCTCCACCAGCCGGATGATTTGCGCCAGCATGGTCTGGCTGCCCACCGCCGTCGCCTTGAACCGAAACGCGCCCGTCTGGTTTACGGTACCGGCGACCACCATTGACCCGCTGGTTTTATTCACCGGGATGGGCTCGCCGGTAATCATCGACTCATCGACATAGCTGTCACCTTCAACGATTTCACCATCGACCGGGACGCGCTCACCGGGCCGTACTTCAACCATATCCCCCGCCATCACATCGGTGACCGGAATATCGACAAGCTGATCTTCACGCACCACATGGGCCTGTTTGGCCTGCAAACCGATTAAACGTTTGATGGCTTCGGACGTTCGGCCTTTGGCCTTGGCTTCCAAAAAACGGCCAAGTAAAACCAGGGCAACGATCACGGCGGCGGCTTCGTAATAAACATGCACGGTGCCTGCCGGTAACGCGGAGGGGAAAAAGGTGGCCACGACCGAGTAGGTGTAAGCGGCCAAAGTGCCGACCGCCACCAGTGAATTCATATCCGGTGCCAGACGCACCAACGCGGGAAAACCCTGGGTATAGAAGCGACGACCGGGAATAACCAAAATCAAAGTGGTCAGTACAAATTGCACCAGCCAACTCCACTGCAGACCAATGGTCGCCGCCACCCAGGCGTGCATACCGGGAATAAAGTGGGTGCCCATTTCCAGCAAAAACACCGGCAGCGCTAGCCCGCTAGCCAGCAGCAAGTCGCGTTTCAGGGCATTGCGCTGCACGTCTTTCTGCTCAGTTGCGGCTTCATTGGCGAACCCGGCCGGTGCGCTCGCCCGCGCCACGTAGCCCGCCGCCTTAACAGCTGAAATCAATGGCTCGGCGGTCACGGTACCGCTCACGGTCGCCTGCTCGGTGGCCAGGTTTACCGATGCCTGTGCCACGCCGGGCACCGCAGTTAAGGCACGCTCGACCCGTCCGACACAGGAAGCGCAATTCATGCCTTCAATGCTCAAATTAATTGTCGCGCCCTGGGGGGTTGCACCAGCATCTTGGGTTTTCACATCAATCTCCCGTCAGTTAACTGGCTCAACCATAAACCTTACCCCGATGGTAAGGTCAAGCACAGGAGCGCCACAGTAACTCAGTGCGTCGTCCTTCGTTGCTTTTTAGCTCTTTCAGACGCTGGTGAATAAACTGATGGCCAGGCTCGATAGTCCCTGTTATCTCCATAAAAATAGCCCCTGTTATCCCCATAAAAAAAGGTCAGTGAGTCGCCCCACTAACCTTTTTATTAAGCCGGTATCGTTTAGATCGTTTTAACCGTGGTTAAAACTCAGCCTATCTCGTGCTGCGCCTCCTTCAGAAAACGCAGTCGAACAATTAAGACTTGGGTTTCAAGTAGCCGTTTACGTCCATCCAGTGAATAAAGGCATCGAACCACTTGTTGCTGGTGCGATCCGGGTTACCCAGGCCGAAACCGTGTCCGCCGTCTTGATAGAGGTGGAACTCAACAGGAATACCCGCTTCGTACCAGGACTTGATCAAGCCAGCGTCGCCGTGGAAAAGGAAGTCGTCAGCGGCGATAGCCGCAAACATAGGCGGCGCATCTTTAGGCACATCTACCGGACCCATGCCACCGTAAATCGGCGCAATGAAGGCGAGCTTGGCTTTCTTGGATTCGAGCGTCGTCATCATGGTCAGGCCGGCACCTGCAGAGAAGCCCATCATACCGATACGGTCTACATCCACGTTCCACTCTTTAGCGCGTTTTACGATCATTTCGTAAGCGGCTTCAGCATCTTGCAGATGGATAGAATGATCGCGCTGCGGACGGCTTGGACGCTCACGTGGCGTTTCATCGGCGGCATCTTTCGCCATATTTTCTGCTTCATCGAAGCGACGATTCATTTGATTTTCGAAATCTTCCAGCTTATCGGCGGTAGGCTGCAGACGATATTTCAGGACAAACGCGTTGATGCCTTTGTCGGCCAATGCCTGCGCTACCTGCCAACCTTCGTTGTCCAGAGACAGCCACATAAAGCCGCCGCCCGGAGCGACGATAACCGTAGTGCCGGTCGCTTTAGCCGGATCGGCCAGGAAGGGAGTCAAGGTTGCTTTGGTGATGTTGCGCGCCATTGGGTCGCCCCATTGACGGAACCAGGATTCGCTCGCCGGTTGGTTTTCTACACCACCGGTATTCAACGGAATGGCATTGGGCTCAGCCGGTGGCTCTATGGGATACATCTTGCCATCCTGCGCCAGGGCAGTCGCACTGCCGAGCAGCATGACGCCTGCTACCAACAATGATGAGAAGGTGAATGATCGTTTCATTATTTACTCTCCATATAGTTTTATTGTGCTTAATAACAATCCTGAGATAGATCGCGCAATGAACGTAAATCAATTCACCCACCTTCACAACGCAAGTTTTGTTAAGTTCGGAAGGCTTGGCGGCTGTTTTTTTATTGGATTTTTTTAATCGCTATTTATTAACAGTCACGCTACGCGCCGGTACGGCGACGAAGCGTCAAATGACATCGTTTACATTTGCTTCACGCCCGCTGTTAACGACGCTGGGCGCATTTTAAAAAAGCGCAGAGGCAAATTTATACAATGTGATTTTCTCGAGGTTTCTGCTTAAAACTTTCTACTTCTGCTGCCAGTTATTGTTACCGGCGCAAAGATTGTTACCTGCCGCACTGACGCAAACTCCCGCCGCCCAGTACTTTCACTCTTCCGCTGAACAGGCAATTTGCGGTTCTGCCCCAGCTCAATGCAGAGCATCTACACCAGGCGCGCAAACGCGACGGACGTGTTGAGGCTCCACCTCCGTGTCGCTCATCCGTGATGAAGCAGTGCCTTTTGGTCTGCGCGAGATGCTGGATGTTCCAGCTAAGCGCAGCGCCATGTTAAGAGCGCAGCGCCATGCTACGTGTAGCGTTATGCAAAACGCAGCGCTATGCAAAGTGCAGCGCTATCCACAGATACTCCCCAAGCAGTAAGGACACACTCTATGAAGCAGTTTTTAATTCTGGTAGCCAGCCTGTGGGCGTTGTCGTGCGGGCTTAGCGCCCACGCCCAAACCAGTTACAAAATGGGCCCGGGCGATGAAATTCGGATGACGGTGTACGGTCAGGAAGATCTCACCACCGAAACCCAGATCAGTGCTGACGGCACGATCGAAGTTCCCCTGCTCGGCCCCATGCAGGTGGCAGGCCGTTCAAGTGCAGAAGCGGCACGAACAATCGCCGACTTTTACGTTCGTGCAAAACTGCTTCAAAACGCCCACGTCAATATTTTAATCACCGCGTATCGCAGTCAATCGGTGTCGCTGCTCGGCAAGGTCAACAACCCCGGAAAAATTATTCTCGATGGCCCGCTGTCATTAACCGAAGCGCTTGCCTCGGCTGGCGGCGTAGCGGAAACCGGTAGTGAGCGCCTGATTCTGGTGCGCACCAACGCCGATGGTAAACAGGAGCGTCACGAATACGACCTGCAAAAATTACTCAATCATGAAGCTGCCAGCACCCCGGTGGTGTGGTTAAAAGATGGCGACACACTTTATGTGCCGGTCGCGGGACGCTTTTATGTCAGCGGTGAAGTGCGTGCGCCCGGCATGTATCCCCTCGATCGCGGTTTAACGGTACGTCAGGCACTCGGCGTTGCGGGCGGCTTAACACCGCGTGCCAGCGGTCGCTCGCTGCAGCTGTTTCGCAAGCTGCCCGATGGGGCCGTAAAAGAATTGAAAGCCCAGCCCAATGATCCGGTGCTGGACGGTGATGTTCTTGTTGTTAACGAAAGCCTGTTCTGAGGACGCGCACATGAATCTTGAAAGTCTTTTTCGTATTTTGTGGGCGCGCTGGTTAACCATTGCCAGCATTACCTTGATCGCGATTTTTGTTGCGGCAGTCGTCACCTTTCAAACACCGCGCTCCTATACCGCGACGACAGAATTAATTGTCGATAACCGGGGGCAAGACCCGATCAGCGGTCAGTCGCTGCCGTCGCGTATGCTCGCCAGTTATATCGCCACCCAAGCCGATATTATTCGCAGCCGCATTGTTGCGCAGAAGGTCATTGAGCAACAATCCTTACTGGAAGCGCCGGCAATCTTGCGCGAGTTTCGCGCCGCCAGTGATGACCAGCAAATTACCACCGGCTGGGTGCTCGGGTATTTAAAAAATGGTTTGATCGTTTCGCCGCGCCAGGACAGCAGTGTGCTGGATGTCTCTTTCAAAGCACGCGACCCGGAGCTGGCCGCCACCCTCGCCAATGCGTTTGCGAATGCCTATCTGCAAACCAATCTGGAGTTGCGCACCGACCCCGCCAAACAGGTGACCGGCTGGTACGACGATCAGCTGGAGCATCTGCGCAGTACGCTGGTGCAAAAGCAAAATGCGCTTTCCGGCTATCAGGAAGAGCACGGCATTCTGGTGACCTCTGATCGCTACGATTTGGAAACCGCGCGCCTGGCGGAGCTGTCTTCGATGCTGGTCGCCGCGCAGGGTATGCGCCTGGATAACCAGAGCCGCAATCAGCAACTGGCGGGCAGTTCCAGTACGGACCTGCCCGCCCATGTTCTTGAAAATCCGGAAGTCCAGCGGCTCTCCGCCGCCTTGGCCCAAGCCCAGGCGCGCCTGGCGGACGCCGATGCCCAATGGGGCAGCAACCATCCGATGCATCGCCAGGTGCGGCGCGAAGTTGACGGCTTGCGCACGCAATTGAATCAGGCGATCACGCTGATCGGCGGCAATGTCCGCTCCAATACCGAATTATCTCAAGCCCGCGAGGAGCAGTTGACTGCTGAACTGGCGGCCCAAAAAGACAAAGTGCTGCAGCTGAACCGCATCCGTAACGAGCTGACGCTGCTCCAGCAAGAGGTCGATACCGCGCAGGTCGCCTATGACGCCGCGCTGGCGCGAGCGACGCAAACCCGACTGGAAAGTCGCAGCGCGCTTACCGATGTTGCCATTCTTAATACCGCCAGTGTGCCCTCGCGGCCCACTCACCCTAAACCCGCACTCAATCTGATTCTGGCAACGGCGTTTGGCTTGTTGCTCGGCACTGCACTGGCGCTGGGACGCGAGTGGCTGGATCGCCGGGTGCGCAGCGCCGACGACCTGGAAGCACAGCTCGGCATTCCGGTACTCGCGGCGATTCCCGCTACCCAAAAGCGCTGGACTAAACGGGGATTAGCATCATGACCCAGCTCGCACACCTGCCCAATCAAGACAGCCCTGCACCCCGACACCGTGCAAAAATGGGGCGGATTCTGGTCGCCAACGGCAAGCTCAATAACGCCGATGTAAAAACCATTTTGACGGCACAAACCAAACGTAATTTACGCTTTGGTGAAACGGCTCTGCTGCTCGGCCTGGTTACCGCCCAGGATGTGCGCACGGCACTGGCCGAACAATTTGCCTACACGCCGACGCCGGAAGCGTCGAGTCGGCTGAACCCGTTGCTCAGTGCTGCCTTTCGACCGGAAAGTGCAGAGGTAGAAGCCTTGCGCAGTCTGCGCAGTGAATTGTTGCTGCGTTACTTTAACAAGGCATCTCATCAAACGCTGGCCGTGGTCGGTGCCGATGACGCCGCCGGCATTGCGCGCATGGCGGCCAATCTGGCCATTGTGTTTTCGCAGTTGGGACTGCGCACGCTTTTGGTGGATGCGAATTTGCGTGAGCCGCAATTAAATACGCTCTTCGGTATCGGCAACCGTCATCCGGGACTCTCTGACTTACTCGCGGGCCGCGCCCACTCACAGCCGATTGAAATCGCACCGCTGCGTTCGCTCTGGCTGTTTCACGCGGGCACGCAAGCGCCCAATCCGCAAGAATTATTAGCGAGCAAAATTTATCGCGAGCGGATGGATGAGTTGACCGCTCAATTTGATGTCACCCTGATTAATACCGCGCCCATGGCCCGTGTGCGCGATGCGCAATTGGTGGCGGCACATTCGGGCGCGGCGTTGATGGTGGCGCGCCAGCATGAGTCGCGCATGAAAGACCTTGAGCAGGTCTGCCTCGGCCTCGCGAGTGTTGACGTGCGCGTGCTCGGCGTGGCGTTGCAGCAATAGGCCATACCATGAAGCCAAGAGTCGCAACGCAGCGAGCGCCACTACCCGCAA
Organism: uncultured Cellvibrionaceae bacterium; assembly: GCA_964440135.1. Taxonomy (GTDB): domain Bacteria; phylum Pseudomonadota; class Gammaproteobacteria; order Pseudomonadales; family Cellvibrionaceae; genus Cellvibrio. The sequence goes on from CAYTQQ010000046.1 coordinate 10,746, forward strand.
CGGAGCAATTGCAGCTGCCCGCTGCTGCGGTAGCAGCCAATCCTGCTGTTGATGTGCGCGAGCGCAACTGGGTGCTTGCGATTCTCGTTGCTGCCGTCACTTATCAGGCCCTGCTCTGTCTGCTGAACACGCAGATCGTCTCTGCCTCCCGCGCTATGGTAGGTCTGGCTGAAGCCATTATTTTACTGGCCTGCCTGCCGCTGCTCGCGCGCCGCTTACTGCCGGGTGTGCTGATGCTTGCCCTGCTCGCGGGTGCGCTCCTGTGTCTTTCTGCGCTGGTGAGCGGCACGGTAAATATCAAAGCGTTTCGCGATCTGATTATTCCCCTGTGTTTTTTTTGGCTGGGCTGCAATGTCGGTCGTCCAGAGATCGGCGACCAGGCTTTAAAAATAATTATCGGGATAGTGCTCATCCTTGGCCTGACGGAATATTTTTTTCTCGATCTGTACACCAACTACTTTGATATTTTCGGTTACTACGTCAACGTCGGCAGTTTGCAGCCAATCACCGAATACGCCCGCGACAGCCGGTTACAAATGAACGGCATTCGCCCCGACGGTATTGGCCGCACCTTGCTGCCCAACCTGTTAGGCAGCCATCGGGTTTCCTCGGTCTTTTTAGAACCCGTATCCCTCGGCAACTTTGCAGCCATGACCGCCGCCTGGGGTTTAAGTCGCGGCCGCGATAAATTGCGCGAAGGTTTATTTTTTGTCGTGGCAGCGGTGGTGCTGATGGTGCTGTCCGATTCGCGCTTTGCGTTGATGGCGGTATCCATCATGGTAATGATGCGCCTGATCTTGGCTGGCACCAGCGTTAACCTCGCGATCCTCGCACCCTTTGCGGCCATCGCGCTGCTATTATTTCTTGGCTTGACCGTGAGCGGAAGTTTGGCCGACAACTTTCTCGGGCGGCTCACGTTGAGCGGCTGGTCATTACTGGAATTTGATGCAGCGACACTGCTCGGCGCAGCGATGCACGATAACTATGCCGACGAGGGCTACGCCTATGTGTTTGCGAGCTTTGGTCTGCCACTGTGTTTGCTGCTGTGGTTTACGCTCTGGTTATTGCCCATGCCCGATGACCGGGGACTGCGCTTTCGCGC
>CAYTQQ010000046.1:11947-18888 GCA_964440135.1 uncultured Cellvibrionaceae bacterium
GGTTTACGCTCTGGTTATTGCCCATGCCCGATGACCGGGGACTGCGCTTTCGCGCGTTTATGGCCATTTATATCGCGCTGATTTTATGTGTCAGCGGCACCTCATTATTTGCTTTTAAAACGGCCGCTATTTTGTGGTTTTTATTGGGCTCGCTGCTGCGTAATCCGGCCCTGATAGCACCCAATAAAGTGCGCGCCTATACCGCCACTGATTCACTTCACTCATCACACGCACTCGGGGGTCATCATGGGCGTTAAAGTTACTCATGTCGTGCGCCAGTACCTGCCCTCGATTGGCGGCATGGAAGAAGTCGTCCGCAATATTGCGCTGCATCAAGCCCGTGCGGGCCATCCTGACACGCGCATCATTACGCTCAATCGATTGTTCCGCAATCGCACGGAGTGCTTGCCGGAACGCGAAGAAATTCACGGCGTTGAGGTTATCCGCCTGCCTTATTTTGGTTCCAGTCGCTACCCTTTGTGTCCGGGGATCTTGCAGCATCTCGATCAGGCTGAGCTGGTGCATGTGCACGGCGTAGACTTTTTTTATGACTTTCTGGCGGCCACCAAATGGTTGCACCGTCGGCCGCTGTTACTGTCGACCCACGGCGGATTTTTTCACACCAGCTTTGCCTCGCGCGCTAAAGAAACCTATTTCAAAACTGTCACAAAGTTATCGTCCCACGCTTACGAACAAGTGATCGCTACCAGCGCTAATGACGGCAAAATATTTGGCCGGATTATGCGCGAACCGAAATTACGCGTGATCGAAAACGGTGTGGATATCGAAAAGTACGCAGGACAGTCAGCACCCACCTTACAACCGACGTTAATTTATTTTGGCCGCTGGTCGGCCAACAAGGGGTTAATCGCCGCGTTGAATTTATTCAGCCGTTTGCAGGCGCGTGCGCCCGATTGGCGATTTATTATTGCTGGCCGCGAGTACGATCACAGCGTGGCGGAGCTGGAATCGCGCGTAGGCGCACTCGGTTTACAAGACCACGTGCAATTGGTCGCCAATCCTTCGGATACGCGCTTGCGCCAGCTACTGCAACAAGCCAGCTATTTTTTATGTCTCTCCGAACACGAAGGTTTTGGGATTGCGCCGATCGAGGGCATGAGCGCCGGACTGACGCCGATCTTGAGTGACATCGGCCCCTTTCAACAGTTACTGGATCAAGCCCGCCTTGGCGTTACCGTGGCCCCGCATTCCAGCCCCGACGATGTGATCGATAAGATTTTTCAAATACACGAGCGCGGCGAACACGCCTACCAGGAACGCCGCCAAAAAGCCATGGCATTTGTCCAGCGCTACGCCTGGTCAGGTGTGGCCGAACAGTATCTTTCGCTCTATGAGGAAATTGGAGGACGCGCATGAAGCTGCTGAAAAATTTGTTAACGGGTATGGCCTTCAGTGCATCCGTCATTTGGTCGAGTGCTTACGCAGGTTGTCTCGACATGGAGCGACTGACCGGGGTAAACCTTGCCGGCGCGGAATTTAATTCATCCAAACTACCCGGCGTCGTTAACAAAGATTATACCTACCCGCGTGATTCCGATATCCAGTTTATGGCCGAGCGCGGTGCCAATGTGATTCGCTTTCCGTTCCGGTGGGAGCGTGCGCAACATGAACTCAATGGCCCGCTGGATGCGGCGGAATTAAAGCGCCTGAAGAATACGGTCGCCGCGGCCAAGGCTCTCGACTTATGCGTCATCCTTGATGCCCATAACTACGCGAAATACTTTGGCCAGAACATGGCGGGCCGAACCGATCTGCACAATGGGCTAGTGGACTTCTGGTTAAAGCTGGCAAAGGAATTTCCCGATCAAACCAGTGTTGCTTTCGGCTTGATGAATGAACCCAACTATATGCCCCTGGCAGAATGGGCGCCGCTTGCCAAACGTATTTTGGCCGAGCTGCGTCAAGCTGGTGCGCGCAATATGATTTTGATTGGTGGCGGCGGCTGGAGTGGTTTGCACTCCTGGTTTAACGAGCGCGACGGCTTATCAAATGCCCTGGCCTTTGCCGATGTGCGCGATCCGCTGAAGGCGACCATCCTTGAAGTTCATCAATATGCGGATTCTGATTATTCCGGCACCAAGAATGAATGCCGCGATGCGGATCATTTTGACCCGCGCTTTGCGCGCATCGGCGAGTGGGCGAGAGCCAATGACCAACAATTATTTTTAGGAGAATTTGGTGTGCCTGATAATCCGGTATGCCTGCAAGCGCTGGAGCGCATGTTAAGCCTGACGGGCGGGCCTGAATGGAAGGGCTGGACTTACTGGGCGGCCGGTCGCTGGTGGGGCAACTATGCGCTGGCGTTGAATACCAGCACGACAGAACCTTCCGCCCAATGGGGCATTATTATTCCTCATTTTTATCGCGGCGAAAGTAACGACGACGTGGATAATCCACCTAAACCACCGATTAATCCGCGCACTCGGTAGCAGCACGTTTAATGAAGGATTCAGCATGAGCATCGATCCCCTTTCACCAGCCCAAAGCAGTAACGAGCGCTTTCTCGTGCTCTCGGCCCATGATTTTCGCTCACCGCGCAAGGCCGGTATTCATTTCGTTACGGCCGAGCTGGCCCGCCGCGGACTGACGCGTTTTTTTTCGCTGCGTTACAGTTTGCTATCGCGCTATACAGCTGACCCGCGTCTGTCGTTGGATCAAAAGGCCAATCAAGTAGCTGTGCACCAGGGCGTTGAATGTTATTTATGGAAAACGTTTATTCATCCATTTAATACCCGCCGCCCCTGGCTGCGCTCGGCAGAAAATGTGATGTATCGCTGGTACGGCCGGGGGCGCAATCCGGTGCTGCAACAATGGATTAAAGAGGCCACAACGATTTTGATGGAGAGTGGCGTCGCACCCGTATTTTATGATCTGGTTAAAGCATTAAATCCGAACGCCAAACTGGTTTACCGTGCGTCTGATTCGCTGGATGCGATCAATGTGGCCGAATACGTACGTCAGACGTTTGACCGGGTGGCACCAGATTTTAACACCATTGTTTTACCCTCCAAGGCGCTGGCAGAGACCATTCCCAGCACCCGCAACCTGGCGTTTATCCCGCAGGGTATTGACCACAGCATGGGCGAGCAGAATACTCCTTCGCCCTATCCCGCCGGAATTCACGCGGTGTCGGTAGGCTCGATGTTATTTGATCCGACGTTTTTTATGATTGCGGCCAGGGCTTTTCCCGATATTCATTTTCATATCATTGGCTCGGGCCATCCGCGTCATTCTCGCTATCCGGCCAATGTGACCGTCTATGGTGAAATGCCCTTTGAAGAAACCGTGAGTTACATTAAATACGCGAACGTTGGCATCGCGCCTTACAACAATGCCAACCTGCCCATTTACCTGCGCGATACATCGCTTAAATTAATTCAGTACGATTTTTTTAATATTCCGGCGGTCTGCCCGGAATTTATTGCCATCAACTATCCGACCCGGTTCGGCTATCGCATTGGCGATGCTGAGTCCATCAAGCAGGCGATTACACGGGCGTTGAATCCGCAACGGCCTCACAACCACCGCCGCGTATTAAGCTGGGGCGAAGTCACAGAACGGATGTTAAACCCGCAGGCGTACAGCGATACGGCAATGACCGCAGCCCGACCTACCGTGCAGGAGATACCGGCATGATTAGCGAAGCGCCCCTAACCGCCGTCAACGATCTGCCCTCCGATCAGCAAGTGCAACTGGGTGGCTTCAATTTATTGCGCACGACGCAGACTGATTTGCAGCAACGCCTGCAAGATATCCTGCAAGGCGAAAATCAATACACACTGCTGTTTGCTAACACCAATTTTATTGTGCAATGTCAGCCGCTGCAGAATGAACTCAATCGCAGCAACACGATTATCGTCAACGATGGCATCGGTATTGATATCGCCACCTGGCTGATCCACCGCCATACCTTTCCCGAGAATTTAAATGGCACCGATTTTGTGCCGCACTATTTACACAGGGTGCGCGAATATGCGCGGGTATTTTTATTGGGCGGCAAGCCTGGTGTCGCTGCGCGCGCGGCCTTAACGCTCAAGGAAGAATTTGGCGTTGACGTTGTCGGCACCTGTGATGGTTATTGCCAGGCCAATAATGTCGAGCGAGTAGTGAGCAGCATCAACGCAACCCGCGCCAATGTGGTGCTGGTCGCTATGGGTAATCCGCTACAGGAACAATGGATTCTTGATTACGGCGCGCAGCTGGATGCCCGGGTGCTGATCGGCGTCGGTGCGCTCTTCGATTTTCTCGCCGGTGACAAACCCCGCGCACCGCGCATTGTGCAACGGCTGCGCCTGGAATGGTTGTACCGCCTGTGTCTGGAGCCCTCGCGTTTGTTACGGCGCTATACGGTGGATATCGGCGTATTTCTTGCGCTGTGTCTGCGCAAGAAACACCGTGATTCGTGATCTGCAAACCGGCGCTATAGGCTTATATAGTTGTGACAGTTATTGAATTTCACGCTTACCTACTGCGACAGGATTCGTGCTGCACGTAAGAGTTTTTACCCTTTGGAATTTATTTATAACTGGGCTTGATGGAGGAATTAACGCAACCTTATGCGAGTTCTCGCTGCTCCTGCTTTTAGCAATCAACAGGTCAATCCGTACAACGCGTTACTTTATCGCGAAGTTAACCAGCTAAGGCCCGTGGTTGATGAATACTCGCATCGCCAGGCCTTGTTTACCCAGTACGATATTCTGCATTTTCACTGGCCTGATGGCTATATTAACGAGCCCGACCTGTTCAAGGCGTTGCAGCGGATTTCGGTCATGGTATTGATTGTTATCAGTGCCAAATTAAAATGCGCTAAGATCGTCTGGACGGTACACAATATTGTCCCCCATGACAGCTACCGCCCCAATTTATCCCAGCGATTTATGCGCTGGTTTGTTAACCGCTGCGACGGCTTTATTTTTATGAGCACACAGGGAAAGAGTGATTTTGACGAGCATTACGCTGTCGCCAAACATAAGGCAACAGCGATTATTCCTCACGGCCATTACCGCCCATCCTACCCAGCTGCCTTAACGGATAGGGCGGATGCAACAGCTTATGCTGACGCAAAGCGACTCGCCCGAAAACAGCTGGATCTGCCCCAGGATAAAACCGTGCTCCTGTGTTTTGGCATGATCAAAGCCTACAAAAATATTGAGCAGCTGTTGGAAGTGTTTATTGAGGCAAAGCTTAATAACTGCCTGTTAGTCGTCGCCGGCAATGCTGAGCCAATCGAGCTTGAACAGCAAATAGAATCCCTAGGCGATCGCCACCCGGATATAAAACTGTGCTTGCAATTTATCCCTGATGAACAGGTAAGCATTTACCATCATGCCGCCGATATCGTGATTCTGCCCTATAAGCAGATTTTAAATTCCGGCGCGCTGTTACTCGCGCTGTCGTTTAACAAGCCAGTTATTGCACCGCACATAGGCGCGTTTGCGACTTTGCAGCAGGAGCTGGGTTCTGAGTGGATACAAACCTACAGCGGAGCGCTGACCCGCGAGAACTTAACGACGGCAGTGCAAGCGGTTAGTCAGGGCCAGCGCCCACTGATCTGCCCACTGGAAAGTTTTAACTGGGATTATCTTGCCCAACTAACCCTGAATTTTTATCAGGATCTGCAGCAAGCCGCCTGACCGGCGACGCCTGTCATACGCCACATTTTTTTCGGATAGTATTTGCCGTGTTAAAAAAACGACTGGGACATAGCACTCTGTTAATGAGCTTGGCGGCCAGCGCTAATAGCGTCATCAGCTTTGTTATTTTTATTGTGCTGTCCCGCATTCTCTCACCCGCCGAGATTGGCTTGGTGGCTTTTGCTCTGATTTTTGTCGAAGCCGGAAAAATTATTGTTAATGCCGGCTTCCCCCATGCCATCGTGCAGCACCCGGTTTGGGACGACCAGCGCGCATCTACCTGTTTTTATCTCAACCTGCTGTTTGCGCTCGGCATCGCGCTTCTGGTGTTCTTTATCGGAGCGCCGCTCGCGGGGCGCTACTACGAAACAGCCGCCGGCCCACTGTTACAAATGTTGTCCCTGATCTTTTTTATCGACGGTATTAAGGCCGTCCATGACGGAAAATTAAAACGGGAATTCGCGTTTCGGGTGATTGCGGTACGAAGTATCTGCGGAGCACTCGCAGGTGGTGCAACGGGTATCTATCTGGCGCTTAACGGCTACGGCGTGTGGGCGCTGGTATGGCAGCAACTGATCAATCATTGCGTTGTCACCCTGCTGACGGTTACCTCCTCCAAGTGGCATCCTAAGCTCAGTTTTTCCCGCGAGCAGAGCAGGCAGTTACTGGCATTTTCTTCACCGCTGATGGTGGCGCAACTGACCGGCAACCTCAGCTCCAAGATATTCGATATCCTCATTGGGATTATCATTGGCCCCACGGCGCTGGGTTTCTTTAGAGTGGGCGGGCGCGTACTTTATATCCTGCAGGATGTTGTTTTAAAACCTTTTGAACAAACCGCGCTGTCTGCGTTGGCGCGCCTTGAACAGCTGTCACAACAGGCCCTCGCCACCTTGCGCCTGTTGCGCATGAGCAGCTACCTCACATTCCCCATTTTTTTTGGCGCAGCGGCTATAGGGCCGGAATTTATTATTTTTGCCTTTGGTGAAAAGTGGGCCACCAGCGGAAATCTGATGACTGTTCTGGCCATTGGCTCGGCACCTTTGGGCATCGGCTATCAGGTTAATGCGGCACTCACCGCAAGCGGCCACTCGCGGCAGGTGATGATGATTTCTTCCATTAATCTGACGGTGAATATTGCCCTTGCGATCGCGTCGGTGCCTTTTGGCCTGATGGCTGCAGCCTGTGGCTTTGCAATGCGCAGCTATCTATCAATCGCTGGCAGTTTGTTTTTCTTTAATCGGGTTTTCAGGCTCAGCTGGCTGCGCGTGCTGCAATCGGTGGCGC
>CAYTQQ010000047.1:0-18499 GCA_964440135.1 uncultured Cellvibrionaceae bacterium
GGTTTAGGTTCTGGCGCCGCGAGGTGTGAGAGTTCGAGTCTCTCCGACCGCACCAAGGTATAAATTATTGTGGGCCCGTCATTGGGCTCCCATTTCGATGAATACATCGTCTGTTATTTCACGAGGAGCATATGCAGGTTTCAATTGAAACGACTTCTGGTCTTGAGCGCCGACTTACTATAGGCGTTCCCGCTGAGCAGGTAGAAAATGAAGTAGAAAAACGCCTGAAAGAGGCGGCTCAGAATGTGCGCATTAATGGCTTCCGTAAAGGCAAGGTACCCCTGAGCATCGTTAAGCAACGTTACGGCGCCGGTATTCGCCAGGAAGTAGTAGGCGATGTCATCAGCCGTACTTTCTATGAAGCGGTTCAAAAAGAGAAAGTAAAACCTGCAGGTCAGCCCAGCATTCAGCCAAAGCAACTTGTGCCTGGCAAAGACCTGGAATTCGTGGCGACGTTTGAAGTGTATCCAGAGGTTGCGCTGAGTGATTTTAGCGGCTATGAATTGACGCGTATCAAGGCAGAAGTTATCGATGCTGATATCGACAATATGGTCGAGACCCTGCGCAAACATCAAGCTGATTGGATCGATGTAGATCGCGCGGCTGCTGATGGCGATAAAGTGAATATCGACTTTGTTGGTACCAAAGACGGCGTTGAATTCGCCGGCGGCAAAGCAGAGGGACAAGATTTAATTCTTGGCTCCAACTCCATGATCCCGGGTTTTGAAGAAGGCATCGTGGGCATGAAAGCGGGCGAGGAAAAGACCATTGCTGTCACCTTCCCGGAGGATTATCAGGCTGAAGAGCTTAAAGGCGCGGCCGCTGAATTCAAAATCACTGTCAATAAAGTTTTGGAAATACAGCTGCCCGAATTGAAGAAAGACTTTTTCCAGAAGTTCGGCGTTGAGAAAGGTGGCGAAAAGCAGTTCCGTAAAGAAGTAAAAGCCAATATGGAACGCGAGCTGAGCAATGCCATTAAAATGCAGGTGAAAACCCAGGTAATGAACGCCTTGGTCGAAAGCCACAAGGTCGATGTACCTAAAGCGTTGGTTGCAAACGAAATTAACGTATTGCGTCAGCAGATGTTGCAGCGCTTTGGTGGTCAACAGCAGAACTTTGACGTTAAATCGTTGCTGCCTGACACCATGTTCGAAGCTGAAGCTGAGCGTCGTGTCACCCTGGGCTTGATCGTCGGTGAAATCGTTAAATCAGCCAAATTGAAGCCTGAGGCGAAACGCATCAAAGCGATGATCGAGGACATTGCCTCTACTTATCAAGAGCCAAAAGAAGTTGTCGAGTACTACAACAGTAATCGCGAGCTTCTGGCAGAGGTTGAATCTGCAGTGCTGGAAGACCAAGTGGTTGAATACATCCTGACTCAGGCGAACGCGACTGAGAAAGAATCGACCTACGATGAGGTCATCAAGGCTAACGCCAGACCTGCTTAATCATAACTTCTGCACAAAAAAGCCGTAAAGCGAATGTTTTACGGCTTTCCCTCCTGCCAAAGTCTCCTCTTGATACTGGCATATAAGCGCATCACAGGTTAAGCTCGCACTGTCTATTTCGCCCGTTTCAGGTCTCGGCCTGCCTTGTAAAGGATCTAAAAAGTAAGATGTCGTACGATTATCCCAAAATCGCTTCTTCTGTTGTAAACAGTGCACTCATACCCATGGTGGTAGAGCAGACCGCACGCGGTGAACGCTCTTATGATATTTATTCGCGCCTGCTCAAAGAGCGCGTGATTTTTCTGGTCGGGCCAGTAGAAGACTATATGGCCAATGTGGTGGTAGCGCAGCTGTTGTTCCTTGAGGCCGAAAATCCTGACAAAGACATTCACCTGTATATCAATTCACCGGGCGGTTCAGTGACAGCGGGCATGTCGATTTACGATACCATGCAATTTATTAAACCCGATGTGAGCACTATGTGCATTGGCCAGGCGTGCAGTATGGGCGCTTTTTTGCTGGCGGCGGGTGCTAAAGATAAGCGTTTTTGCCTGCCTAACTCCCGGGTTATGATTCACCAGCCCAGTGGTGGAGCTCAAGGCCAAGCCTCAGATATCCATATCCAGGCACAGGAAATCCTTAAAATTCGTTCACGCTTAAACGAGTTGATGGCCTTCCATACGGGGCAGACGGTAGAAACCATCGAGCGTGATACCGAGCGCGACAACTTTATGTCGGCAGAGCAATCAAAGGAATACGGTTTGATTGATGCCGTGCTGGAAAAGCGTAACCTCAGCACGAAATAGCCGAGAGAAGATGGGAGCAGTTAGTCCTGTCTTTTATTCATCAAATACTTGCAATATCGGGTAAGCGTGTAACTATTTACCCAAGTTGATAAGCGGAGTGGTTTCAATGACCGATCACACCAACGATACCAGCGATAAGAGCGGTAAGCTGCTCTATTGCTCGTTCTGTGGGAAGAGCCAACATGAGGTCCGCAAGTTAATTGCAGGGCCCTCAGTATTTATTTGTGATGAGTGCGTTGATCTTTGTAACGACATTATTCGTGAAGAAATCCAGGAAAGCGCCATTGAAGGGTCGTCCGATAAACTACCCAAACCCCACGAAATTTCTGCCATTCTTGATCAATATGTGATCGGACAGCAGCGCGCCAAAAAGGTATTAGCTGTCGCCGTATACAATCACTATAAGCGGTTGCGGATGGGCGATAAGAGCAAAGATAAAGACCAAGTTGAGCTGGGCAAGAGCAACATCTTGCTGGTCGGTCCTACAGGTAGCGGTAAAACCTTGCTCGCCGAGACCTTGGCTCGCTTACTCGATGTGCCGTTTACCATTGCTGATGCCACCACGCTGACCGAAGCTGGCTATGTAGGTGAAGACGTCGAGAATATTATTCAAAAGTTGCTGCAAAAATGTGATTACGATGTCGACAAAGCCCAGCAGGGCATCGTGTATATCGATGAGATTGATAAGATTTCACGTAAGTCGGACAATCCCTCTATTACCCGCGACGTGTCGGGAGAGGGTGTTCAGCAGGCGCTATTGAAACTGATTGAAGGTACTGTGGCGTCGGTGCCACCGCAGGGTGGGCGTAAGCACCCACAGCAGGAGTTTCTGCAGGTAGATACCGCTAATATCCTGTTTATTTGTGGTGGTGCTTTTGCGGGACTCGATAAAGTCATTCGAGAGCGCTCCGAAAAGGGCGGTATCGGATTTGGTGCAGAGGTTAAGAGCAAGGATGACAGCCGTAATTTCGGCGAAACTTTGCATGATCTCGAGCCAGAAGATCTGGTGCGCTACGGATTAATTCCAGAGTTTGTGGGCCGCTTGCCGGTCATTGCCACCCTGGATGAGCTGGACAAAGCTGCTTTAGTACAAATTTTGACCGAGCCTAAAAACGCACTGACGAAACAGTACGCCCGCTTATTTGATATGGAAGGTGTAATGCTCGATTTCCGTCCGGACGCGCTCGAGGCCGTTGCCCAGAAGGCCATGATACGTAAAACGGGGGCGCGGGGCTTGCGTTCAATCATGGAGTCCGTTCTGTTGGATACCATGTATCGAATTCCAGCGGAAGAGAATGTCGTTAAGGTTGTTGTTGATGAAGCTGTCATCAAAGGCGAGGCTGAGCCCTTGCTGGTCTACGAAAATATTGAAAAGCCTGCCAAGGTCGCTAAAGAAGATTGAGCCTGAGCTTTTATTGCCCTCCAAGAGCGCCTTCTAGGCGCTCTTTTTTTGTCTAGTCACGCTTGTAATTAGCGATCTTTGCCCCCAATCTTAGTCTATCGAAAGGTCACACAGACCAATCGCTTTTTTTGCTATTGAGGGCCGTTTAATGGATCCACAAGACATTTCTCAGTCAAGTCAGACCGAACTGCCACTGCTTCCTCTGCGCGATGTGGTGGTCTACCCGCATATGGTTACCCCCCTGTTTGTAGGGCGTGAAAAATCTATCGAAGCGCTTGAGGTGGCGATGGCCAACGACAAGCAGGTATTGCTCGTAGCCCAGAAAAACCCCGGTGATGACAACCCCACCGCCGAGGATGTGCATAGCGTGGGCACAGTGGCATCCATCTTACAGCTACTAAAACTTCCAGACGGCACGGTAAAGGTCCTGGTGGAGGGTGGTGAGCGGGCCCAGATCGACAATATCGAAGATTTGGACACACACTTTCTTGCCACCATTACCCCTGTCCCCGAAGCCCCGCTAACCGGTCCTGAGGCGGACGCGCTCATCCGCGCTGTGATTGCCCAATTCGAGCAATATGTCAGCCTGAGCAAAAAGGTACCGTCCGAAGTCATTACCTCTTTGTCAGGCATCGATGAGCTGGGTCGTCTTGCGGATACGGTTGCGGCGCATATGGCGTTAGAGCTGCCCCAGAAGCAGGCCATCCTTGAAATGGCTGACATTCGTGGCCGGATTGAGCACCTGATGGGCTTGATGGATGCCGAGATGGATGTTTTTCAGGTGGAGAAAAAGATTCGCGGGCGCGTAAAAAAGCAAATGGAGAAGAGCCAGCGCGAGTACTACCTGAATGAGCAGATGAAAGCTATTCAGAAAGAATTAGGCGAGTTGGGTGAGGAGGTCAATGAAATTGATGACCTCGAAAAGAAAATTGCTGAAGCCGGAATGCCCAAAGAGACGGAAGAAAAGGCACGAGCCGAGCTCAACAAACTCAAAATGATGTCGCCTATGTCGGCAGAGGCGTCCGTGCTGCGTGCCTATATCGATTGGATGTTGCGGGTACCTTGGAAGAAACGCAGTAAAGTTCGTCACGATCTTGAGCGCGCTGAAGAGGTCCTTAACAAAGACCACTTTGGTTTGGAAGAGGTTAAAGAGCGGATTCTTGAGTACCTTGCGGTTCAACAGCGTGTCAAGAAAATCAAAGGCCCGATTTTATGCTTGGTCGGCCCACCGGGCGTCGGTAAAACCTCGTTAGGCGAATCCATTGCGCGAGCCACTAATCGGCAGTTCGTGCGGATGGCATTGGGTGGAGTACGAGATGAAGCAGAAATCCGTGGCCATCGCAGAACCTATATCGGTTCACTGCCGGGCAAACTCATCCAGAAAATGGCGAAAGTCGGCGTAAAGAACCCTCTGTTTTTGCTCGATGAAATCGACAAAATGGGTATGGATAATCGCGGTGATCCAGCCTCGGCATTACTGGAAGTACTCGATCCGGAACAAAACAATCACTTCAACGACCATTATTTGGAAGTTGATTACGATTTATCCGATGTGATGTTCGTATGTACCTCCAACTCGATGAACATCCCTGGGCCGCTGTTAGATCGGATGGAGGTGATTCGTATTCCGGGCTACACCGAGGATGAAAAACTCAACATCGCTACCCGCTACCTGATCCCCAAGCAGATGAAAGCTAATGGCCTGACCAGCAGTGAGATCACCATCAAGCCCGAAGCGATACGGGACATCATCCGCTATTACACCCGCGAAGCCGGAGTGCGGGGACTGGAGCGCGAAATCGCCAAGATTTGCCGGAAAATAGTGACGCGCCATGTAAAAGACAAGCGCGCGGGTGCCGATGTAGTAGATCCGGCTCTGCTGGAGGATTTACTGGGTGTTTACAAGTTCGACTTCGGACAAGCAGAAGCCAAAGATCAAATTGGTCAGGTTACCGGATTGGCTTGGACACAGGTTGGTGGGGAACTCTTGACGCTTGAGGCGTCCGCCATGAGCGGTAAGGGGCGGATGATTAAAACCGGCTCTCTGGGTGATGTCATGCAGGAGTCCATTCAGGCGGCGCTGACAGTCGTGCGGTCACGGGCACAAAGCCTGGGAATCCCTCCGGATTATCATGAAAAAAATGATATTCACATTCACGTACCCGAAGGTGCCACACCAAAGGACGGGCCGAGTGCCGGGATAGGAATGTGTACCGCGCTGGTATCGGTATTCACTGGTATTCCGGTGCGTGCGGATGTTGCCATGACTGGTGAAATCACCTTGCGGGGTGAGGTCCTGAGAATCGGTGGGCTCAAAGAAAAGCTATTGGCTGCACATCGGGGTGGCTTAAAAACAGTCATTATCCCGGCAGGCAATGAGCGGGATTTAAAAGACATTCCGGACAATATCAAGGAGGATCTGGAGATCAAGCCGGTACACTGGATTGATGAGGTATTGCAGGTTGCATTGACGCATATACCCAAGCCCTTATCCGATGAAGAATTTGAAGCGCTGCGAAAGGAAGCACAGCGCGGCGAAACCAGTAGCCGGATCAGTACGCACTAAAGTGACCCATAGGCCAGCAGAGGAGAGGGGAATCCCGTCTAATTGGACAAAAACCGCTCAAATCTGCTGGCTAGTTTTGTAAAGCCGCAATGTGTCCTTGACCCCTCAGGTGCCAGTTGGTATAAATCGCAATTCGTTCGCGGCGGGCAGTGTGGGATAAGTAGTAACCATAAAAATACACCTGCGCTGGCAATAAATTACTGCAACATATAATCAAAAAGGGGTTAAGTGTGAATAAAACTGAGCTGATTGAAGCTATCGCCGCATCTGCGGACATTCCAAAAGCGGCCGCTGGGCGTGCACTCGATGCAGTAGTTGAAAGCATCACTGGCGCATTGCAAAACGGTGAGTCAGTTGTGCTCGTTGGCTTTGGTACTTTTTCTGTTAAGGAGCGCGCAGCGCGTACCGGACGCAATCCACAGACTGGCGCAGAGATCCAAATTGCGGCCTCCAAGATACCTGGATTTAAGGCGGGCAAAGCACTCAAAGATGCCGTTAACTAACGGTTTGATGTGTAAATAACGCGTACATCTATAAGATGTTGAGAAAAGGCGCATCGATCATGCGCCTTTTTTTATGCTTCATTTATAGTGGAAACCCCGGGTTTCGCGTCTCACCCTTGCCATAAAAACTGTTTTAAAATAGCTCGTTTTAACGTTCGGGAGTAAATCATGCTGCAAAATCTTCGGGACAACTCAAAAGGGGTTGTATCGGGACTACTAATCGGGCTGCTTGTGGTCATCTTTGCATTAACAGGCGCCGAGGCACTGTTCAACATGGACACCAGCACGCGCAGTGTCGTTAAAGTGAATGGTGCAAAAATTTCTGAACAAGAAATCATGCGTGCCATCGCCCTGCAAAAACAACAAATGCTGGCCCGTTATGGGGATTCAGTTCCAGCCGAATTTCTTACTGATGAATATTTGCGCGGCCCTGTCATCGAAAATTTGATCGGGCGCAATCTCCTGATTGACGCAGCGCGTAAATCAGGCTTGGCGGCTAGTGATGAGCAGCTGAACCAACAAATTTTGTCTACCCAACCTTTTCAGCGTGAGGACGGTGTCTTCGATAGTGCGCGCTATCAAATGCTGTTACGCAACATCAATCACACGCCTTCAACCTATAAGGCAGCGCTCGCAGAAGACACAGTAATCAATCAATTTGGCGCGGGTATTCTGAGCACAAGTTTTGTTACACCGGAAGAGTTAAGCGAGATTGTTGCGCTTAGTTTCCAGTCGCGCACGTTTGATTACGCAATTTTGCCGGCTGATAAAGTCCGTGATGAAGTCGAAGTGAGCGAGGCAGAAATCGAAGCTTATTATGCGAGCAATGCGCAGCAATTTACTAATGCGGAACAAATAGCGGTGGACTACATCGAGTTGAGTGTTGACGAGTTGATGCAGGATATTGATATCTCCGAAGAAGAGCTGCGCAAACAATATCAGCAAAACATTGCCAGCTTTGTCGTTGCGCCGGTACGTCATGCTGCACATATTTTAATTGAAAGCAGTGATGAAAAAGTTGTAGCTGAAGTTCAACAAAAATTAACTGAGGGAGAAGACTTTGCCGAGCTTGCGCGCACCTATTCAGATGATCTGGGTTCTAGCGAACAAGGTGGAGATCTCGGTACTACGACAGGCGATACCTTTCCGCAAGAATTTGAACAAGCGCTTGCGACGTTAAGCGTTGGTGGTGTATCCGGCCCGGTAGTAACTGATGCAGGCACACACTTTATTAAAAAATTGGCAGAGCAGGGCAGTGAGCCACCGGCGTTTGAAGAAGAGCGCGAAAAACTTGCCGCTCAGTTAAAACGCAACAGCGCTGAACAGGCTTTTGTCGATTTATTAGAGCGTGTGCGTGATCGCTCTTATAACGCCGAAAGCTTGAGTGAAGTGGGTGAAGAGCTGGGCCTGGAAGTGAACAATACCGGATTCTTTTCGCGTGCCGGTGGAGCGGGTGTTGCCGCCTCCAGACCGGTTATCGATGCCGCTTTTTCCTACGAGGTGATGGAAGAAGGTAATAGCAGCGACGTGATTGAATTGACCCCGAGCCGTATAGTGGTTTTGAAAAAGACCGACTTCAAGCCGACTTATGTTAGCGCTATTGACGAGATAAGGGAGCAAATCGTAACGCACCTCACAACTGAAAAAGCCCGTGAATTATTGGCACAGGAAGCAGCTGAGCTTAAACATCAAATCAGCCAAGGCAGCTCATTTGAAAGCGTTGCAGCGGCAGGAGGCCTTGATATTCAGAAAGCAGAAAATGTTGATCGAAACGACTTTAGTATTGATCTGGGGATTTTGCGCCACGCGTTTAGTATGGCCAAGCCAGAAGATACGCCCGTTATCGATAGCGTTGCTCTGGCGGATGGAAGTCTCGCGGTGATTTCGTTGAAAGATGTCGCTCTTGGTGGAGACCAGATTTCGGTGGATCAACGCAGAGTGATCGCTGCACAATTGGCTAATATTCACGGCCAGGTGGAGTATGAGTCTGTACAGACACTCTTGCGCAGTAACGCTAAAATAAAACAGTAGTTAGCTACCGTTTTACTAAAAGGAGGACATTGTAATGTCCTCCTTTTTTTTGCTTCGTTTTCTTCTTTTATTCGTAAAATGTTGTATAGCTATAATTCCTTCCCTGCTTTTTTCGTAACCTGCGCGTAATCTTTTTTCAGATTTCCCATACCTCTATCAGTTCTATGTATTCATGTCATAAAATTGCAATAATTCTGCAGCAAACTAGCGCCCGTGCCGCGATCTGACGTCGTGGTCAGCATTGGCTTGATCCAAGCTGTCACATTTAAGGGGAAACACATGAAGAAAACATTACCTTCACTGCTCTTGTTGGCTGTATTGCCATCGGCTGCTTTTGCTGAGGTTACTTTATACGGGCGCGCGAATGTGTCGCTCGATTTATTAGATGACGGGGCGGATTACTCGGAGTTTAACGTTTCCAGCAACTCTTCCCGCATCGGCTTTAAAGGTTCTGAAGAGTTCGACAACGTTACGGCGATCTATCAAATAGAACAAGAAATTGATTTTCGTGACAGCGGCACTACCTGGGCCAGTCGCGATACCTTTGTAGGCTTGAAATCTGACATGGGGATGATTCGTATCGGTAAATTTGATACCCCGTTTAAAACCGCACGTGGTCCGGCAAACTTGTTTGGCGATCAGTTAGGTGATATGCGTAACGTTACGCGCGTGGGTGACGCTCGTTTTGATGAACGCACGCCCAATACCGTGCACTACCAGACGCCCAACTATAACGGTCTGCAATTTAATATTGCTTATTCATTGCATGAAGGCACACATGCAGCAGACGATACAAAAGACCAGGCGATAAGTGTTTCTACCACGTATAAGAAGGGTGCTCTGGATTTGGCCGGTGCATACGAATCTTTTGCCGAAGATAGTTCGCGCGGTAAAAGAGATGCCTTCCGCATTGCTGCAGCCTACTCATTTTCCGATTTAAAGTTGGTTGGCTTCTATCAATCAGCAAGTCATGACAACGAAGTTCATGAGGCTGATGTTATTGGTGTAGGTGCGGAATACGCTCTGACCCAATCCACCGTGCTGCGCGCTCACGTGTTCACCCGTGATGCAGCGTTGGAGGAGAGAGATTCCACCTTGTGGACGGTGGGTGTAGAGCATCGCCTGGCGAAGCCTTTACGTGTATACGCTAACTACGCGCAGCTGGCTAACGATGATGCGATTGCCCTGACGCCCTGGAGGCAAGGGCGTACAACCGATGCACCGGGTACGCTGGGCGAAACCGCCAGCGGTTTATCAGCCGGTCTTCGCTACGACTTCTAAACAACAACGAGCTCTCCACCTCTTGCTAGGCGAACAATAGTTCGCCTTTTTTGTTTGTGCTTTACGCAAATAGCTGGCTGGTTATCCCTCTCTCCGGCTTAAGGTTGTCGAGGTATAACCAGCGCAACTCGGCGCACTTGTCAGCAAACGAAAGGACGCCCCGCCATATCTCATCGGCGTTTATTTACAGCTCCCGTTATTCCGTGTAGAAAGGCTTTATTGGGCATCAATAAAATTTAGGTGCCATCGGTAGTTGTGATCCACTATCCCGCTGGATTCATATTGCAGCGACCCTAACCGTACATAGAGGGCAGTGTTTACTGCTGTCAGTTTATATAGAGCACACTATGTCTTCCGGATTTGAGAATAAACTGGTCATCGCAATTTCTTCACGGGCCTTATTTAACCTGGACGATAGTCATCAAGTATTCGTTAATGAAGGGCTTGAAGCTTACGCTCGCTATCAGATCGAGCGGGAAGACGAAGTGTTAGCTCCAGGTGAAGCCTTTCCGATCGTTAAGAAGCTGCTGCGTTTGAACGAGCGCTTAAGCGGTGAGCCGCGGGTAGAAGTCATTCTGTTGTCCCGCAATAGCGCGGATACCGGGCTGCGGGTGTTTAACTCCATTGAACATTACGGGCTGAACATTACCCGGGCAGCTTTTTGTAGCGGGGTGTCGCCTTACCGCTATGCCTCCGCGTTTGGTTGCCATCTATTTTTATCTACCGACGCTGACGATGTGCGGCAAGCGCTGAACCAAGGGGTAGCGGCGGCTACTTTAATCGCGTCTAAAAATAAAGTAGAGAACGAAAATGAGCTGCGCTTTGCTTTTGACGGAGACGCCGTGCTCTTCTCGGACGAGGCGGAGAAAGTATTTAAAAAACAGGGGCTTAGCGCGTTTAGTGAAAGTGAAAAGGCATCTGCAAAACAGCCGTTAAGCGGTGGCCCGTTCAAAGAGTTTCTCGGTGCTTTGCATCGTTTGCAGGCAGAGTTCGGCGATCATGAATGTCCGATCCGTACCGCGCTGGTCACCGCGCGCTCAGCACCCGCCCACGAGCGGGTGATTCGTACCTTGCGCGCCTGGAAGATCCGCATTGATGAATCCCTGTTTCTAGGTGGTCTGTCCAAGGGTACTTTTCTCAAGGCTTACGGCGCAGACGTTTTCTTTGATGACCAAAGAGCCCACTGCGACTCGGCCAGTGAGCATGTTGCAACCGGGCATGTCCCTCACGGTATCGCCAATGAAATCCTGGATGCGGTTAATGAGCGTATTAGTGGTTAAGGGCTTCGCTAACCGTTAATTGGCACTGGAGACATCTTCGGGGATTGCTTAATTCAATATTCGATCTATGCTTAGCGCTTATAAAGCGTCAATGGGTTATATCCCGAAAGTCAAAATTGCCCCAAGTCGTCAGATTGTCATCCATATACTAGCTAGCGGAATACCATTTCGGAGGGACTATGAAGCTGCAACAACTGCGTTATATATGGGAGGTTGCCCACCACGATTTGAACGTATCGGCGACTGCCCAGAGCCTCTACACCTCCCAACCCGGTATCAGTAAACAAATCCGCCTGCTTGAAGATGAGCTGGGTGTCGAAGTGTTTACTCGCAGCGGCAAACATCTGACGCGCATCACGCCGGCGGGTGAGGTGATTCTGAAAACCGCGGGCGAAATTCTGCGCAAGGTAGAAAGCATCAAACAGGTGGCTCAGGAGTTCAGTAATGAGCGCAAAGGCAGCCTTTCTATTGCAACTACCCACACCCAGGCACGCTATGCGCTGCCTCCGATAATCAGCGACTTTATTCGCCAGTATCCCGATGTGTCTTTGCATATGCACCAGGGCACGCCTATGCAAATTTCGGAGATGGCCGCCGATGGTACGGTGGACTTTGCCATTGCCACCGAAGCCATGGAGCTATTCAGTGATTTGATGATGATGCCGTGCTACCGCTGGAATCGGTGTGTAGTGGTACCCAAAAATCATCCGCTGGCCCAATTGTCGCACCTGACATTGGAAGAGGTTGCCAAGCACCCGATTGTTACTTACGTCTTTGGTTTTACCGGTCGTTCGAAACTTGACGAAGCCTTTATTAATCGTGGCCTTGCACCGAAAGTTGTCTTTACTGCCGCGGATGCGGACGTTATTAAAACCTACGTGCGTCTCGGATTAGGTGTGGGCATTATTGCAAAGATGGCCTACGACGAGAATTTCGATTCCGACCTGGTAGCGCTCGATGCGGGCCATCTGTTTGAATCCAGCGTCACCAAGATAGGTTTCCGTCGCGGTACGTTCTTACGCGGATTTATGTACGAATTCATCGAACAGTTTGCTCCGCATCTGACCCGTGAAGTGGTTGCAGAAGCCTTAACCTGTACCTCGCGGATGGATCTGGAAGAGTTATTTTCGAGTATTGATCTGCCTACTTACTAATCGCGCGGCTCGATTGTCCATAAAGCCCGCTGAATTTTCAGTGGGCTTTTTTATGGGCGCCTGATCCTCGCTGATGCCTCTGCCTGATGCTCTGATTTCTGATGCCATGTTGGCCGCGGGCTACAAACCCTCAGCGGTTTTTACCCGTTAATTTGGTAACATGAGCGCTTACTTTCCTCGCCGTCACGCCAGTGACTTTCCGGTACTGATATGAATACATCGCCCGCCGAGTTTTTTACTCGCCGCTCTGTTTTATTTTCCTGCGCAATCTTGTGCACGATGTTATGGGGCAGTGCCTATCCAGCGATCAAAAGCGGCTATGCACTTTTAAATATTGCGCCACAGGATGTCCCTTCACAGATGGTATTTGCCGGCTGGCGCTTTTTATTGGCCGGGATTTTTTTACTGCTGCTAGCACGGGCTACGGGGCGGCCCTGGTGGGGCATGCAACCCGGACAGCTGCGCAAAATCACCTTGCTTGGACTGACTCAGACCACGCTGCAATATATATTCTTCTACATAGGCCTGGCGTTTGCGACCGGTGTTAAGGCGTCCATTTTAAACGCGACGGGAACATTTTTTAGCGTGCTCCTGGCACATTTCATTTATCACAATGATCGCTTGAACTATCGAAAGACGCTCGGCTGTCTAACCGGCTTTGCAGGTGTTCTGGTGGTCAACTTCAGCGATTCCTTATTTTCTTTTGATTTCTCCCTTGCTGGTGAAGGTGCCATCGTTCTCGCTGCCTTTGTGCTTGCCGCCGCGTCTATTTACGGCAAAACAATTTCACAGCAGATGGACGCCATGTTGATGACGGCTTGGCAACTGGGCATTGGCGGGGCAGCCCTGCTCGTTATTGGTTTGACCTTTGGTGGAAAAAGTGGCGACTTCACGCTGACGTCAGCCGCCTTACTGATTTACCTGGCTTTACTGTCATCCGTAGCCTTTGCCTTGTGGAGCATTTTGCTCAAATTCAATCCGGTGGGTATGGTGACGATTTTTAATTTCCTCGTACCTGTTTTCGGAGCGAGTTTATCGGCGTTTTTCTTGAATGAATCCGTGCTTGAGTGGAGGTATTTAATTGCGCTTGTGCTGGTGTGCGGTGGTATTTATCTGGTCACTAAAGCGCCAAGGCATTACGCTGCAGGTGCGAGTCGTTAACACAACAGGGCATTGAAATTCCAGCGCGTTGCTCTCGTGCTCAGATAGCTTGGTCAAATAATGAAAAAGATTCCTATAGGCGTCAGTCAATGTTTGCTAGGGGAGGCCGTTCGCTATGATGGCGACCATAAACGCAATGACCATTTGATTGCGCTGCAGGATATTTTTGATTATCGCGGTATTTGTCCAGAAGTGGCGGCGGGGCTTGGCGTACCTCGGGACCCTATACGCTTGATTAAAACTGGGGGGCAGATTCAGGCCGTGCAATACACCGCCACACCGCGAGATGTTACGCAAGAGCTGGCCGAGCAGGCCGCACTCGTTGCTCAACAATATCCTGATATTTGTGGTTACGTTTTTATGCAAAACTCGCCCAGCTGTGGGCTCTTTAGCGTAAAGCAATTCAATGCCCACGCTGTGCTAACAGCTACCAAAGGGCGGGGTATCTATGCCGCGCGGCTTGCCCAACTTATGCCTTTGTTACCGATGGAAGAGGCCGGGCGCCTGGCCCAACAGTATATCTACGAAAACTTTCTGCTTCGTGTCATGACACTGCGTGACTGGCAGTGCAACATTAAGTCTGACGCCGGGGTAGAGGAGCTGCGGACGTTTTATCGCCCTTACCGCTATCAGGCCATGGCCCAGCATTTACCGCTACATATCGAGTTGGAGCACCTGCTGGCCAGCAATGTGGTACCTGATATAACCCAACTTCAAAGCCGGTTTATTGCACGTCTTATGTTGGCGCTGAATCACATGCCCACGCGCGCGGGCAATGTGCGGACGCTACGGCATTTGCGTGATCGGATGCGGGGTTATTTGAATCGGGTGGAGGGGATAAACCTGAGTCGTGCCATTGAGGCCTATCAATCTAAGCAGAGTCCGTTCTCAGTGCCTCTGGCGCAGGTGCGGCAAGCGCTTTCCCGCTACGATTTAATGCCCGAAGAGGCCGGTAGTTTCTGGTGTGGAGCGGTGCGCTATTCGGAGCTTAAACGCGCTACATTTATCGCGTGCTGAGAGCCGCTGCACGACTAATGCAGGGTGTGTTATCGCGCGTAAAATTTTCGTTTTCTATGATACCTTTATGCCAGTTTCAACTTTGTTTACAGGTGATTTATGGGCACAGCCAAATTTGCGTTAAAAAGATTTTCTGTTGCAGCCGCTTTGCTCGTTGCTGCACTCGGGTCGAGCGTGACCTACGCAGATCCGCACTATGCCGTTTCCGGAAGCGCTTATCGGTTAAATAACGACGAGCTACTTTACCGCGAATTCTATACGCCGATGGATGCCAATCAGGAGGTTAGGGTTTCTTATGCTCGGCCTGATGGTGAAGTATTTGCGACCAAGACACTGCGTTACACCACCAACCCCACTCAGCCGGAGTTTGATTACCACGACCTGCGCGATAACGAGCGGCTGGCGGGACAGTTTTCTGCAGGGCGACTGACGCTTACCTACCATCAGGAGGGCTATAAGCAGGAAAAAGAAATTGTAGAAACTTTGGGGCTGGTAACCGATAACGGCTTTGATGTTTTTATTCAGCAAAACTGGGCCAAGCTGGTCGCCGGAGAGAAAATTCGATTCACCTATGCCTTGCCTTATCAGCTCAATGTGGCCAACTTGCAGGTTCGCCAGATAACGGCCGATAAGTCGCCGCTGTTCAGTGCAGATTCTCCTGCAACCTGGCGTTATTTTGTTATCGAACGCGCAAACCGTTTTGCTTCTATTTTTAAAGCGCCTATTCATCTGGCCTATGAATCAGAAGGCATGTATCTGATGCGCTACGCAGGTCATTCACCATTGGATGGCGACAATCAGGAAGCCTGGGAAGTGCGGATCGAATACGAATATTGGCAGTAAACCCGCGCCGCCAATTGCACGTCCGATACCTCGCTGCCCACTCTGGGCACGGGGTATTTTTTTGCTGATGTTTTAGAGCTCCTTCCGTGATTGCCAGCCTTCTGGTTCTTTACCCTCTAGCTGATACGCAAACGCGATAATGTAGGCTACTGCGGTATAAAGCGTTTCTGGAATCTCATCACCCAGCTCCAGAGTCACTAACAAATCGACCAGCGAACTGTTATCGCATAAGGGCACACCGTGCTCCTGAGCGATGGCGATAATTTCATCCGCCAGTTGTCCAGCACCTTTGGCGCTCACGTAGGGCGCGTGTTCACCGTCGTAGAAAAGCGCCACGGCTTTGGACAATTGTTTTGCATCAACAGAGTTCGTCATGTGGTGATATCTACCAGCGAGTAATGCAACGAAATTTTGGCGTTGGGCGGTTTGCCGTGCACGCAAAGCAGCTCCTTCACCGCAATACCCTGGGCATTTAATTGGTCCCGCAAATTATCGAGCTTAAGGCGCGCCTCGCTCAGGGTGGATTGTTGTTCGGCCCACAGTTTCACTGACACGGTATCCTTAATGACGACTAACTGCGCATAAAAGCCGCCAGCTTCGGGCAGATTAAAATTCAGCGTTACCGACCATTGGCGAATTTTTTCGCCGCTGCCTTCAGGCTCACCACCGTCTTCATCAACCCAATCCTGTTGCAGCTTGAGCTCCAGGTTGTGCACGTCTTGACCGTGTCGGATAGGGATATCGAGCATCCAGGACTGAGTCGGTTGCGCCGGGTCGGTCGAACTTTGTTGATGGCTCAGGGTTTGTACCTGTTGCAGCTGAATTTTTGCAAGGCTAGTCAGCGTCTGTTGATGAAGCAGCATCAGCAACTGGTTACGAAGTACCTTGTCGCTCAGCTCCCGCTCGGGGCGCTGAGGAAATTGCAGCAGTTGCAACAGGCGGGGCAGGGATGTGGGTAATCCACTCAGTTGCAGCTGGGTTAGATCAGTGGACGTGGATACCGACGGGGTCGGGGCGCTCTGTATACTCGGGGTGGGACTTGCGGGCGAAGCGGCTTGGCTCCGAGAAGCCGGTAACTCCTGGCTAACGCGGTGGAGTAATTGCAGCAGCGCACCTTTAAGGTCCTGGCTCGTCAGGCGATTCGTGAAGGTGTTGCTCAAGAGTTGAGGGCTTCCGCTTTTCACGGTCGCGCCCTGCGTCATTATCTGATTCGCCAATTTACTCTCAAAGAACACGCCGCTGTTTTTCATAATCATCGGCAACAGCTTGGGGTTGCTTAATTGCTGCGGCGAGCGCAACTGATCGGCCAAGGTTTTTAAAGCTTGTTGCACACTGGAAGAGAGCAAGGCCTGGCGTCGTTCCATCGGCAGCTGTTGCAGAGGGGATAGCGCCGAATAAAGTTGCTGCGTCTGGTCTTTCTGGGGCAACAAAGTCCGTAACGCACTCGCCAGTGTATTCAGCGTTTCCGGGTTGCCGCGCGTGATACTCGGGTTAAGCGTTTCTTTACGCAGATCAACAGCCGAATCTTTTACCGGCGCCGGGGTTTGTACCATGCCAGTGGAATGAGTGGCCGGGGTTAACGCTGTTGGGGTAGCCGGCGCTCCCCCGGTCACGTTTGTGGATGTCGCGCTTGCCCCTGCCCGGGCACTTGCGATCAGTACTTGAGCCAAGGCATTGGCTAAGGCAGTGCCGGTTGGCGGGGTGGAGGCATGACCAGTGGATGATGGCGCAGTTACCGCCGTAGTAGGCGCGGGCGGGAGTTCAATCAACGCCAGTCGCTGAGCGTCAGTTAGCTGCACAGTATGCGTTTGACCCGGCAACAGCGGTCGATCGGTATAGGTTAATAATGGGCGGCCATTAATTTGCAGATGAGCCCATTTCAGTTGTTCGCTGCTGAGCAGTTGTTGTTGCTCCTGCAGGCGCACAATGTGCGCTTTGATGACGGGTGTAGCGGGGCTGCGTAAAAGTTGTTGAAGCGCTTCTTGTGTTTGTTTTAACAGGGCTTCACGTTGCGCCGGGGAGATCGGCTCAATTTTTTCGACGCTGGCGCTCACCTGATTGCCAATGGCGACATTCAAGACTTTAGCTAAGGCTGCCAGCTGCTCACTGCGGCCCTGTTCGAGTCCCTTTATTAGCTGCGGGGTTAATGGTGGCAGATTTATCGGCATGTTAGCGTCGGCAAATTAAGGTGAAACTTCAGGGCAATGCTCGCTATAATCGCGCAGGTCTCGCCGCTCAATGAGTATAGCGGCAGTAGATTCCAAACACTGAGCCGGTTTCGGCCTATTTCCAGCGAGCCTTGTTTTGACGTCACCACTCCTTGAATTACGCAATCTTAGCTGCGAGCGCGATGAACGGGTGTTGTTTAATCATTTGAATCTCGCCTGTCACGCCGGTGACTTGATTCAAATAGTGGGTCCTAACGGTTCCGGTAAAACCAGTTTATTACGTTGCCTTGCGGGTATCAGCCACGAATATCGCGGCGAAATCCTGTGGCGCGGCGCGCCCGCCCAGAGCAATCGCTGGGAATTTACACGTCAACTGATGTTTCTGGGTCATTTGCCCGGCGTTAAAAAAGCCCTGACGCCCCTGGAAAATCTGCGTTGGTATTGCGCTCAACATCAACCGGCGGACGACGCCAGTATCCTCGCGGCGCTGGCAGCAGTCGGGTTGGCGGCCTACGAAGACACACCTTGCTATCAGCTTTCTGCGGGCCAGATGCGGCGGGTCGCGCTGGCACGTTTGTATTTGAGCAAGGCCTTGGTGTGGATTCTCGATGAGCCTTTTACGGCAATCGATAAAGAGGGTGTTGCGCAGTTACAGAAAATTCTCGGCCAACATCTGGCGCGGGGCGGTTTGGTGTTGCTCACCTCGCATCAGGATCTCGATCTGCCCCAACTCAAGCGTGTGCTCTTGACGGAGTTTCAAACTGAAGCGCCCGTATCTTCTGTTGAGGAGTCGGCTTTAATGAGTACAGCAGGGGAGCGCGCACCATGAAGCTCCCTGA
>CAYTQQ010000048.1:0-4960 GCA_964440135.1 uncultured Cellvibrionaceae bacterium
CCATTATTTAGGGTCGGAGCGGTGCGGATGCTCAAGCCAGTGCTGAGTGGTGACCAGTTGCCTTGGTTATCGCTGCTTTGTACGCGATAGGTGTATTGGTGTTCAGGTGCCAGCTGGTGGTCGGTGTAACGGGTTTGGGTACCCTCAATGGTGTCGATTACCTGGCCGTTGCGGGTAATGCGGACACTTGCTACATCAGTCACCGGGTTTTGCCATACCAGGGTGACATGTGTGGCAGAAATACTGGTGGCCTGAAGGCTATTGGGAGTGGAAGGTTTTGTCGGTGCTGACGAAATAGCACTGCTGGCAATGCTGCTCACGGAGCTGACTGAACTCGACGAAGCACTCGATAGCTGGCTGCTGACACTGGATGAGCTGACGACGGTCGGTGGTGGTTGATTAACGACAGGGCCACCACCGCCTTGGCTTTCACCGCCGCCACCGCCGCCGCAGGCACTCAACAAGGTGGCGGTGCCGACAAAGCTAAGAGTGGACAGCAGGCGGCGGAAATCAAACTCGTATTTCATCGTCAGTTATCTCGTGAACAACGTACTTAGGTTCGTTACAGCCCGGACGGGACAAGTGAAGTGCGTTAAATTTTTTCTTGCACAAACAAGGTTTAGCACCTGAATTCGGCGTCGATTAATGGCGTAGTGGGGTAAATTTGCTATTCGAGAAGTGATCCGCGGGATCTGTGATACTCAGTTTTGCGGAGAGAGCGCTACCCTATAATTTTTAGTTATATCGCGTGTAGAACGCGACCTGCCTTGAAATCCCTTACCGGTGCTCCGGAATTAAATTGCACATACCTGTTATTTTTTGCCGGCGAGACTGTGACATAAAGTCGTAATCCCGCCCATAATTTTGCGCGCCTATTCGCTGTCAATCGCTGAATGTGCGATGGACATATCATATTTTTTGATGAGGTCGTAAAACGTCGGGCGGGTAATCCCCAATAATTTAGCTGCTGCGGAAATATTATTGTCGGTCATGCTCAGCGCGCGCAGGATCGCGCACTTTTCTGCTTCTTGCCGGACATGGCGCAAGTTTAATGATAGTTCGCCAGTGGCAGTCGCCAGTCCTAAGTCTTCCCGCGTAACGTATTTGCCGTCGGCCATGATCACCGCCCGCTTCACTTTATTTTCCATTTCGCGAATATTGCCCGGCCAGGGGTGAGTCTCAATGGCTGCCACTGCGTCGGGCGTAAACCCGGACAGGTTTTGGCCGTGCTCTTTGGCAAAGTGGAGCATAAAGTGCCGTGCCAGTAGCACCTTGTCGCCTTGGCGCGCGCGTAACGGGGGAATTTCTACGGTCATTTCACAGATACGGTAAAAGAGGTCTTCGCGAAAGGTGCCTTCTTCGACCATTTTTTGCAGGTCTTTGTTGGTGGCGCAGATCACGCGCACATCAACAGGGATTTCAACGCGCCCGCCGACTCGCTCGATCACTCGCTCCTGTAAAAAGCGGAGCAGTTTCGATTGCAAATTGAGCGGCATATCGCCAATTTCATCGAGAAATAGCGTGCCTTCATTGGCGGTTTCGACTTTACCGAGCGTGAGTTTATTGGCACCGGTAAAGGCCCCTTTTTCGTAGCCGAAGAGTTCACTTTCAATGAGGTTTTCCGGCACCGCCGCACAGTTGATGGCAACGAAACGTTTGTTGCGGCGCGGGCTTAATTGGTGAATGGCGCGAGCCATTACCTCTTTGCCGGTGCCGCTTTCGCCCAGCAGCGTACAGGTAACGGTGGTGGGCGAAATTTTTTCCAGCTGCCGACAGATTTTGAGCATGTGCGGGTCGTTGGTGATCAAACCCTCGAGCGGTTCATGGCGAAGGCTGTGCAGGCGGCGGTTGTCTTCTTCCAGCTCATGAATATGGAAGGCGCGGGAAACAATGAGATCGAGCGTGGTGGGATCAACAGGCTTTTGATAAAAGTCATAAGCGCCCATGGCAACCGCACGAATCGCGTGTTCATGGTCGGTCTTGCCGGTCATCACAATGATTTTGCTGGACGGTGAAATGCGCAAAATATCCTGGATGCACTTGAAGCCTTCATCGACGCCATCTTCATCGGGCGGCAAGCCAAGGTCCTGAATAATCACCGCTGCTTCGTGCAACCGTAACGCCGCGATAGCGTCCTGCCGGTTCTCCGCAAAAATGGTTTCAAATTGATCGAAATGCCAGCGTAGCTGACTTTGTAAACCCTGATCGTCTTCGACAATCAATAACGTGCGCTTGGAAGAATTTTTACTCATTCTGATAACGAATCCATATCTATCGGTAGTGTGATGGTAATGATCGTACCCTCACCCACGGCGCTCAGTACGTTCAGCGTACCGCCCAGCTCACTGATGTATTCGCGGGACAAATACACGCCGATACCCATCCCTTTGCCGGACTTGGTGGTTTCGAACGGCTTGAACAGACGATTGTGAATAAAGTCCCAGTCCATGCCTGAGCCGTTGTCTTCGATGGTGATGGTGGCATGGCCGCCATCGCACCTGAGTGTAACATGAACCCTGCCGTCATCTGGCGTGGCTTCCAACGCGTTCTTGATGAAGTTGCTGAAGGTCATGACCAGGCGCACCTGATCCGCCACGATAATGTAACTGTTATTTTCGATGTCGGTGGTGAGTGCTGGCCCGGTGCGCTGGCATTCTAAAACGGCTTGATGCAGGGCGTCATTCAATTGCAGGCGCTTGACGAGATCGGACTCATCGCGGCGCAATTTTTTCAGCAGGTTATTCATGCGATCAACGGAGTTGCTGATGGTTTTGATCGCGTCTTCAAAAAATGCCGGGTTGTCTTTATGGCGCTCGGCGTTGCGCACCACCAGTGCCTGCTGGGCAATCAGGTTATTAAGGTCGTGAATAATAAAGGCGACCAGTTTGTTATAGGTATCGAACTGTTTGCCCTCGGCCAGTTGTTCCGCTTGCTGGTGACGCTTGAGATAACTGGCCAGCTGACGCCCCATGGTTTTCAGCATGTCCAGGTCTTCCCAGGTGAGCGATGCATCCAGAGCGGGTTTGGTCAGCGCCATAAAGCCCACCAGCTCTTCCCCGACAATGAGCGGGAACAGCAGCCACAGATCGGGGATGCTGGTCGTCCAGGGCGGCAGCAGCTCGTTATTCTGGCTGAGAGCTTTGTTATCGCCACTATCGGGGAAGAAAATCCACTCCGACTCAAGGAATGCCTTACAAAAGGGGCTGTCGACCGGCTCATCGCGTAAATCCACAAAGCCCGGCAAGTTGGCTTGATAGACGGGTTCATAGAATCCCTGTTTGCGAATCCAGATGGCGCCGCCCGGCGCTTTGGTAATGGCGGCAACCGCATGAAAGGCGCGGTGGGTGGCTTCGCTGGCTTCCGCAGGTTGGGCGAGATAGTTAATCAGGCCTAACCATTCACTGCGGTAGTCGTATTTGTGGCGAAACAGATGCTTGTTAATCAGCACGGAAAGACGGGAGCGGATACTGCTGGAGATAAACACGGTGGAAATCAGGAGCACGGCCCCGATAAGCACAAAGCTATAAACCACCGTACCCCAGTTGCCCCCGTACAGGCGCACGTAATAGCCGCCCAGCGAAAGTACCGTAATCAGAATGCCCACGCCCACCAGCGAGGTGGTGTAAAACACAATCGGGCGCGAGAGCATCAAGTTGGCCGGGCGATCGGTGCGCTGTAATAACAGCAGACCACCGAGCGCCATAAACAAACAGATAGCGAGGGAAACCGCCGCCCGCGACTGCCATAAGAGCTGGTCAAACTGCTGGAAGATCAGGGTGTGGGTGTAGAGATAAATGTCGTATAAAAAAAGCGCCGCCAGGTTCATGCACAGCAGTTTGATCTGGCGATCATTGCTCGCCGCATAGCGGTACAACTGCTCCACACTGACCAGGGCAATCACCGCCAGCATCAAGGGTAGCCAGGCTGAGAAGTAGAGCATGCCGGTGTAGTCAAAAATGGCGGCGGTGAGCATCAGCAAGGTAAACGGCCAGCCAATGCTGAACAGAATCTTCAGGCTGCGCGGCAGCAGCTGGTTCTGGGAACCGGCCTTCAAGGTCAGCGCCACCGCCAGAATCCACGCGCTGAAATGCAGGCACTCAAAAAACAGCAGCCAAAGCGAGGAAATCTCGTAGCTGACAAAAGACAGGGCAATCAGCGAAAGATTGAGCGTGTGCAGGGCCGCAGCTGGCGCAAACAGCCAGGTTCGCTGTCCGCGAAAAAACTGATAGCAGTAGGTGATCGTCAGTAATGCAGCGACAATGGCGGCGCTGAGATAGGCGGTAAAAGTAACGTTATTATATTCCATGACAGAAAGCGCTGGCCCCTGGGAGTGGCGCAAGCATAGCAGCTGCGAGGGGGCTGGTGCAGCCTTCTGCTGGGACGCCTGCCGCGCGCTCGGGTTTTATTGCTGGGCTCTGTTCACGTTAATCAGCTTTTCTGGCTATAATGCGCCCCGTCTTGGTGTTGTGCCATCCAGAGAAACAAAGGGGAAGAAACCGTGGGTCAGATTAAAAAGCTGTTAGGTATCTTGATGATTGGCGGTCTGCTGACTGCGTCCGGGTTTGCGTTCAGCCAGTCCTCACAATTGACGGCTGAGCTCAGAGAGCGTCTGGCTCCGGTAGGTACCCTGTGTAAAGCAGGTGAGAGTTGTGCAGCGGCGCCGGTGGCGGTAAGCAGCGGTCCGCGTAGCGCTAAAGAAGTCTACGACGCCTCCTGCACCACTTGCCATGGCTTGGGTGTGGCAGGTGCTCCTAAATTGGGCGATGTGGCGGATTGGACGAATCGTCTTGGCCAAGGCATAGAGACTCTTTATACCCACGCCATTAAAGGTATCAACGCGATGCCGGCTATGGGCCTGTGTACCACGTGTTCTGAAGATGAGATCCGCGCGACCGTTGATTACATGCTCGAGAACAGCAAGTAATCCAAGCGCTGGTTTAATACTCAAACCCGCAGGCTG
>CAYTQQ010000048.1:5060-14083 GCA_964440135.1 uncultured Cellvibrionaceae bacterium
GCTCGAGAACAGCAAGTAATCCAAGCGCTGGTTTAATACTCAAACCCGCAGGCTGTTAACGCAGTCTGCGGGTTTTAATCAAACATACTCAGCAGACTGCTGAGTGTTTCCTCGCCTTTAGCCACGTTCTTCTCGGGGCTGGACTCACCAAAACCCTCGTATTCAACATCTTCCGGCGGTAACTCCTCCAGAAAACGGCTGGGGGTGGTGTCGGCAATTTCGCCAAACTGCTTGCGCTTGCCCGCCAGGGTCATACACAAGGTCTTTTGTGCCCGGGTGATTCCCACATAGGTCAGGCGCCGCTCTTCTTCTATATTGTTGTCTTCAATGCTGTTGCGGTGAGGGAGTAAATCTTCCTCCATGCCCACCATGTAGACGTGGGGAAACTCCAGTCCTTTGGATGCATGCAGGGTCATCAGTTGAACCTGATCGCTGGTGTCTTCCTCCTCCTGGCGCTCCAACAGGTCGCGCAGCACCAGCTTGGCAATGGCGTCTTCAATGCGCGCTTCGTCATCCTCGTTATCATCCGCAGTTTTATCCAGGGTCTTTTGCAGGGACTCGACCAGGTAGTGGATGTTTTCCATCCGTTTTTCGGCAGCTTTGGTGCTGGTCGCGTTTTGGTGCAACCAGCCTTCGTAGTCGATATCGCTCAACATCGAGTGAATAGCACTGATCGGGTTGCTGCCCCCACAGTTGCGTGCCACTTGAGTGAGCCACTGGGTAAACCGCTGCAGTCGCTCTAGGTTCTTTTCTGGCACATGGCTCTGCAGTCCCAGCTCCTGAGCGGCAGCAAACAGACTGATCTGGCGCTCGCTGGCATAGTGCCCTAAAGCTTCCAGGGTGCTGGTGCCGATCTGACGGCGCGGCGTATTGATAATGCGCAAAAAAGCGTTGTCGTCATCAGGGTTTACGATCAGCCTGAGGTAGGCCATCACATCCTTGATTTCAGTTTTGGCGAAGAACGATGAGCCGCCGCTGATGCGATAAGGAATTTGATGTTGCTGTAATTTGATTTCGAATAAGCGCGCCTGGTGATTACCGCGATAGAGTATGGCGTAATCACGAAACTTGCGTTGATGGCGCAGGCGATCGGTCAGGATTTCCGCCGCTACCCGCTCGGCCTCTGCTTCTTCGTTGGGGCAACGCAGGATGCGGATGGGATCGCCCAGGCCCATTTCACTCCACAGCGCTTTATCAAACTCGTGCGGGTTGTGGGCGATTAAATGGTTGGCAACGCGCAGGATGCGACTGGTTGAGCGGTAATTCTGTTCGAGTTTAATGACGCGCAGTTGCGGAAAGTCCTGCTTCAGCAGCGACATGTTTTCGGGGCGCGCGCCGCGCCAGGCGTAAATCGACTGGTCATCGTCGCCGACCACGGTAAGGGCGCCGCGATTACCCACCAGTTGCTTAACGAGTAAATACTGGCTGGAGTTTGTATCTTGATATTCATCCACGAGCAGGTAGCGAATTTTACGCTGCCAGCGTACCAGCACATCAGGATTTGATTGGAACAGATGCACCGGGATAAGGATCAGATCGTCAAAGTCGACGGCATTGTAAGCATGCAGCGCCTGGTTGTAGCGTTGATAGACCCGCGCGATGGTTTTTTCCGCCGGGCTGGTTGCCGCTGCTTCGGCTTGGGCGCAGGTCGTCAGATCATTTTTCCAGGTGGAAATCTGGTGTTGCACCAGATCCAGATGATCTTTATCCATTTCGCCGTCTTTGAGCATCAGCTCTTTCAGCAGCGCACGCGCATCTTCGGCATCGAAAATAGAAAACCCCGGTTTGTAACCCAATGTTTTGGCTTCACGCCGGATGATGTTAAGCCCCAGATTATGAAAGGTAGAAACCGTCAGCCCGCGGGCGACCGTGCCTTTAACGAGACTGCCAACCCGCGCCTTCATTTCGCGCGCGGCCTTGTTAGTAAACGTGAGCGCCGCAATGTGACGTGCGGGCAGCTCGCACTGTTGAATTAAATAGGCGATTTTGCGCGTGATCACGCTGGTCTTGCCGCTGCCAGCACCGGCTAATACCAGGCATGGCCCATCGATATACTGCACGGCTTCTTGTTGACGGGAATTGAGCTTGGTCACGGTACCTCGGTGATTAAACGCTGGCGAGCGGGGGCGCATTGTAGCAAGTGCGCGAAGCAGGAGTAACTGACGGTTTTCTATAACCGTATTAAACGTGACGTGTTGGAAGGATCTGAAGAGAGTTATAACGAATGCCCAGCTATTTATTTATGCTGTTTATCTGGTGTAGAGTCAGCGCCCAGTGTGAGAGCGGCGAGCTGGTTCAGTTGCTGCCCCTCTCTCGTGCGAGGGAGTGAGATATGGAACAGGCGGTAAAAATATTATTCATTGATCGCGAGCATGGCGAGTATCTGCTGATTGCGGACATTCTCAGCCATATTCGCCATGTCAATTACGAGCTGACCTGGTGCGATCAATTAGAGGCCGCTCTCCCCAAAGTGATGGCGGAGGAATACGACGTCATTCTGCTGGACTATTTTTGGGGCGACCGCAATGCGCGCGACTTGCTGAACGCCGCCCGGGTGCAGGCGTGTCAGACGCCGATTGTGGTAATGACCGACGAGATGGAAGCCGAAGTTGACCACGAAGCCATTCGTGCGGGGGCTTCAGATTATATGATCAAGGGTCAGATCGACAGTCAGCTGCTCGAGCGCACCCTGCGCTACGCCATAGAACGCAAGCAAACCGAATTACATCTCGCCCGTCTGGCCCATTACGACCCCCTGACGGAAATCCCCAACCGCATTTTGTTTCGTGATCGCCTTGAGCACGCCATCCGTTTGGCCGAGCGCGATAAAACCTATTTCACCTTGATGTTTGTTGATCTCAATGGTTTTAAGCAGGTCAACGACACCTTTGGTCACGATGCCGGCGATGCCCTGATTCGAATCTGTGCGGAGCGTCTTAACGAATCCATGCGGCGCAGTGATTCGGTGGCGCGCATGGGCGGTGATGAATTTACGCTGCTGCTGCAAAATATCGCGAGCAATACCGACGTTGCGCATATTGCCCAGAAGGTCATTGATTCCCTGTCCGCGCCGGCCCTCATTAACGGTTATGAAGTCGTAGTCGGGTGCAGTATCGGGATCGCGATTTATCCCCAGGGCGGTCAGGATGCCGACACTTTATTAAAAAGTGCTGACATCGCCATGTATAAAGCCAAGCAGGAAGAGGGCAGCACCTTCTGTTTCTTTACCGATGCCATGAACCGCGATGTCCGGCGGCAGCTACGGCTCGAATCCGACTTGCGCAAAGCCCTTAATAAAAATCAATTTTTTCTGCAGTACCAGCCGCGTATTGATGTCAGCACCGGTAAGGTCATTGCCCTGGAGGCGCTGCTGCGCTGGGACCATCCCGACAATGGCATTCTGGATGCGAAAGAATTTGTCGCCATTGCTGAAGACACAGGTTTGATCACGGCGATTGGCTATTGGGTTATTCGCCAAGCGTGTAATGACCTGAAAAAAATCCATCAGATATTTGGCCAGGAATTGGTCATGTCCATCAATCTGTCAGTGCGGCAGTTTAAAGATGATCAGCTGGTGCAAATGATTGCGGAGATTTTTTCTGAGACCGGTATTCAGGCCGGTGATATCGAGTTCGAATTAACCGAAACCACCTTTATGGAAAATATCGATCTCGTCAGTTTGTGTATGCGGCCACTGGCATTTTTTGGAATTAACTTTACGCTCGATAATTTTGGCACTGGCAGTTCATCGTTTTTACATTTGCAGCGCCTGCCGATTACTGCGGTAAAAATTGATTCGCGCTTTATGGCCGAGTTGCAGCGCAGTCGCAGTGACCGGCGCCTGGTCTCAGCGATGATTAACCTTGCGCAAAATCTGGGCAAGGTAGTCATTGCCGAAGGCGTGGAGAGTGAAGAGCAAAAAGACTGGTTGCAAAAAACCGGTTGCGACCAGATGCAGGGCTATTACTTTTCTTCACCAAAATATTTGCACGAAATTATCGAAACCCTGCATCAGCCGGTGAGTAAGGTTTAATAAGCTTGTCGTTTTAGCGGCGTTCAAAATAAAAATAAAAATAAAAAAAGAAGAAGAAAAAATCATCAGCGAGATGATGTATTAAACACTTTATAAGAATAAAGTAAGTTCAGGCGCTCGATCTGGTTAAATTCGCAGTTATATCTGACGATCCAGCGTGCGATAGCCCAGCGCCTCGGCAATATGTTCGCGTTGCAGTTGTTCCTCTCCTGCCATATCCGCCAAGGTGCGCGCTACTTTTAACACCCGATGATAAGCGCGCGTCGACAGCCCTAATTTTTCTATCGCTTGTGCCAGCATCAGTTGGTCCGCAGGTTGGAGTTGGCAAACCTGCTCCAATTCAGCGACGCTTAACTGGTGATTACATTTGTCTTGCCGCACCAGTTGTCGCTGCCGCGCGGCAGTCACCCGCTCTCGCACATGTGCACTTGGCTCGCCATCGCTGGGTCGCTGCAACTCGCCCACGCGTAATAAAGGCACGGCGACATGCAAGTCAATGCGATCCAACAGGGGGCCGGAAATACGATCACGGTAGCGCCTCACCTGATCGGGTGTGCAGCGACAGCGGTCGTCACTGCTGCCGTAATAACCGCAGGGACAGGGATTCATCGCCGCAATTAATTGAAACCTCGCCGGGTAGACCGCTTGCGCACGGGCCCGTGAAATTCTTACTTCGCCGCTCTCCAGTGGTTCGCGTAAGACTTCTAATACGTGCCGTGAAAATTCCGGCAGCTCATCTAAAAACAGCACGCCGCAATGGGCTAAGGAAATTTCGCCGGGGCGCGGATTAGCGCCACCGCCGACTAACGCAATGGCTGAGCTGGTGTGATGGGGCGCACGGAAAGGACGCTGGCACCACGGCTGTTCGGCGGTGTGCGTCGCCACTGAATAAACCGCAGCGACGTCCAGCATTTCGCGCTCTTCCAGCGGTGGTAAAAGGCCAGGCAAGCGACTTGCCAACATGGTTTTTCCCGTGCCGGGCGGCCCGTAAAATAACAGGTTGTGACCACCGGCAGCGGCAACCTCCAACGCACGCTTGGCGTAGCTCTGTCCTTTTACGTCGATTAAATCAGGCGCTGCGGTAAGTGCTCGAGGAATATCCGCAGCCGCCTGAAAAAGCGGTTCACGCTGATGCAGGTGAGCACAGACTTCCAGCAAACTGCGGCTGCCGTAAACCCGGGTGATGCTGCTCAGTGCCGCTTCCGGCGCATTATCGCTGCTGATAATTAATGCGCGTTGCGCGTCCCCACAGGCCAAGGCCGCTGGCAGGGCGGCACTCACAGCACGCAGTTCGCCGGATAGCGCAAGTTCGCCGAGAAACTCATATTCGGCTAATGCCTGGTGAGGAATTTGCCCCGAGGCTGCAAGAATCCCCAGTGCGATTGGCAAATCAAAACGCCCGCCTTCTTTCGGTAAATCTGCCGGTGCAAGATTGACGGTAATGCGTCGGGCGGGAAATTCCAGATGACTGTTGATGATCGCGCTGCGCACCCGGTCTTTGCTTTCTTTTACCGCTGCTTCGGGCAGGCCGACAATGGCGAGGCTGGGTAAACCGTTGGAGAGATGGACTTCTACGGTAACGAGCGGCGCGTTGATGCCGAGCTTGGCCCGCGAATAGACAATCGCTAAAGACATAAGCATTCCTTGCTGATGCGGTTGTATCCCTGGCAGCTCGCCTTGCTTATTTTGTAGGTGCCGCGAGCTGGTTAACCGGCTGAAACGCTATCCATCGTGCCAGCTACAAAGCAAGTGCTGGTAGACGAAGAATAAAAGCTGCTGGATCAGGTGATTTAATTTTTTGTCAGGTGTAAAGACTATCGTCAGGTGCAAGGACACATAGTCAAGTGTAAGGACTATAGCCATGCCTCAAAAATAAGGCAACGCAATGATCGACAGGCTTAATGCGGTGGTAAAACATCACCGGTTGGGGCAAGCCCTTCCGCTTGTTGCTCCAATTCCTGTACGCGTTTTTCGAGTGCTTCCAAACGCAATCGGGTGCGCAAAAGTACCGCTGCCTGAACATCAAACTCTTCGCGGGTGACCAGGTCCAGACGGGTCAAGGTTGACTGCACGGCGGCTTTTAATTCGCGCACGGGGATCATCTCTGGCAGTGCAGAAGCGCTGCGTTGCAATTCGGCGGCAATGCGCTGGGCAAGATCAGTCAGCATATCTTTGTTCCTTTAAGGCGCTCATCAATAACCGGAAGGTCGTAAAGGTCGCAGTGTACCTGCTCCGCCGGAACCCTTCACGTCCTGCACCAAAAAATCCTCTGCTGGCGTGCGAGTTCTCGCCCAGTGCCGCTTTGTTCACTCTTGGTGCGCGTGCTTTAGAAGTGTGCATTTTTTTGGTGCAAGCGGCTTTGTTAAAGCTTTCTCTGTGCCTCTTCAGTCTTTGAAAAAACTATATAAATAATTGAAAACAAAGAGTTTTCCTGTTTTGGCCTGCTCTATGCAATTTATCCCTCGAACGACTTGTTGTTCTTTTTCCGGTGTTTCCCGCACGCAAGTGCGGGGATTTTTTTAGGAGTGCAAGATGAAATTGGTAACGGCGATTATCAAGCCTTTCAAGCTCGATGTTGTGCGCGAGGCGCTATCTGATGTGGGTGTGCATGGCATGACGGTGACTGAAGTAAAAGGCTTCGGCCGACAAAAGGGCCACGCCGAACTCTACCGCGGTGCTGAGTACGTCGTGGATTTTCTGCCCAAAACCCGGGTGGAAATTGCGGTCTCTGACGCGCAGTTGGATGAAATAGTCGATGTGATTAGCAAGGCAGCGAACAGTAACAAGATTGGTGACGGAAAAATTTTTGTATCCAACCTGGAACAGGTCGTGCGCATTCGCACCGGGGAAACCGGTGAGCAAGCGCTGTAATTGACACAACGTAATAATTCAATGGGGAATGAGCAATGGAAGAGAATATTTATCATCTTCAGTACGCCATGGATACTTTCTATTTTCTGGTATGCGGCGCACTGGTCATGTGGATGGCGGCAGGCTTTGCCATGCTGGAATCGGGGCTTGTCAGAGCTAAAAATACCACGGAAATTTTGACGAAAAATATTGCCCTCTACTCGGTGGCATCAACGATGTATTTGATTGTTGGTTACGCGGTAATGTATGACGGCGCATTTTTCCTGAGCGGTATTCAGAATGTGGATGTGACGGCTACCTTGGGTGAATTTGCCGAGCGTGAAGATGGCTTCACCGGCGGCTCTATTTACTCAGGCGCGTCGGACTTTTTCTTCCAGGTGGTGTTCGCGGCAACCTGTATGTCGATTGTGTCCGGTGCAGTGGCTGAGCGCATGAAACTCTGGGCATTCTTAGCTTTTGCTGTCGTGATGACCGGCTTTATCTATCCCATGGAAGGTTCCTGGACCTGGGGTGGCAATGCCGTATTCGGACTGTACAGTCTGGCTGATCTTGGTTTCTCGGATTTCGCTGGATCGGGCATTGTCCATATGGCAGGTGCTTCAGCTGCTTTGGCGGGCGTTATCCTGCTTGGTGCACGCAAGGGCAAATATGGTCCTAACGGCACCATCAATGCCTTCCCGGGCGCTAACCTGCCACTTGCTGCTTTAGGTACCTTTATCTTGTGGATGGGCTGGTTCGGTTTTAACGGTGGATCAGTACTGAAACTTGGCGATATTGCTAACGCCCACTCGGTCGCGATGGTGTTCCTGAATACCAATGCAGCGGCTGCTGGCGGGTTGATTGCGGCGCTGATTGTGGCTCGCCTGATGTTCGGCAAAGCGGATTTGACCATGGCCCTCAATGGTGCGCTTGCGGGTCTGGTAGCGATTACGGCTGAACCTTCTACGCCTACAGCGTTAGGCTCGCTGTTGATCGGGCTGATCGGCGGTGCACTGGTAGTCTTCTCCATCGTGGGGTTAGATCGCCTCAAAATCGACGATCCGGTCGGTGCGATCTCTGTACACGGTACCGTAGGGCTCTTCGGCTTGATGGTTGTGCCCTTCACCAACGATAGTGCGACCTTCTCCGGCCAGTTAATCGGTGCGCTGACCATCTTCCTCTGGGTGTTTGTTGCCAGCCTGATCGTCTGGTCAATCATCAAGTTGGTTATGGGTATGCGGGTTACCGAAGAAGAAGAGTATAAAGGTGTGGATCTGGCGGAGTGTGGTATGGAAGCCTATCCCGAATTCACCCACAAATAATCTCAGGCTCACCGCCCACAGTGAGTGGGCGGTGGTTAGCAAAGCGCGATCTTGTTGTAGACTTGGCACAGAACATTAATGCGCTTGGCGTGTTCAGCGTGTATCGTAAGCACCACCGGGCGATTATCTAACTGGCTCCTGATCTGGAAACCTTGGCCACCGAGACGGCGCAGCGTCTGCCAGAGAGGAAAGCTTCCGCCAGCAATCTCAGCAAGAAATAAGCAAAGGAACTCACGATGAAACTGATTACTGCCGTTGTAAAACCCTTCAAACTGGATGATGTGCGCACTGCCTTGTCAGAAGTTGGCGTGCAGGGGATGACGGTTACCGAAGTGAAAGGCTTCGGTCGCCAAAAAGGCCACACCGAGCTATACCGCGGTGCTGAATATGTAGTGGACTTCTTGCCCAAAGTTAAAATTGAACTGGCCGTCGATGACGGACTGGTAGAGCAGGCGGTAGAGGCAATCACCAAAGCCGCACAAACCGGCAAGATCGGCGACGGTAAAATTTTTATTACTCCGCTCGAAGAAATTATTCGTATTCGCACCGGCGAAACCGGCCCGGATGCTATTTAATCTCTCAGGATGTTGGTGATTCATCAGCAGCGCCCGGCTTATCCGCGGCGCTGTTTTTTTGTGGGGTGTTTTGCTGCTGCGCCAGCAGGCGCATGACGCCGGGGCGCAGCTCATTAATAAAGCGCTTGTGTTGCATAAAAAGAAAACCCGGCAACACACCCAGCATCATTATTGTGGCGGTAACCGCTGGTGCCAGCCGAAGTAACGGGCCGATGACCATAATAAACACCAGGGCAATCACCG
>CAYTQQ010000048.1:14183-18335 GCA_964440135.1 uncultured Cellvibrionaceae bacterium
GGTGCCAGCCGAAGTAACGGGCCGATGACCATAATAAACACCAGGGCAATCACCGTTAAAATCCCGCCACCGATAAGGTTGTTGCGCCAAACGCGCATTTTTTGGTCGGGGCCAAAGCTGTCTTGATAGGCTGCTTCCAGGAGCACACGCTGTTGTTCGGGGGACAAGTGCTGGAGCTCAGGAAAATATTTCACAAGTGGTTTGACATTCATTGCAATAGCCTGAAAAATTAGCGAACTCAAAGCGACGCCTTTCGGCACCGCTCCGGATTATACGCGCTCTGCACTAAAATACTCTCCTTCTATCCCGAGGCATCTGACCGGCTCTTTGTGGCGCCGCTCTTGCGGTCGGAAAGTGCGGGAGCAATCAAACTTTTTTTGGTTTTTTTAACGAGGCTGAGGATTAATAACCTTTTT
Source organism: uncultured Cellvibrionaceae bacterium (assembly GCA_964440135.1). Lineage (GTDB taxonomy): Bacteria > Pseudomonadota > Gammaproteobacteria > Pseudomonadales > Cellvibrionaceae > Cellvibrio. The sequence continues at coordinate 14,600 of CAYTQQ010000048.1, forward strand.
CTCGGCATGGCTCGTGGCTAAGATAAAAAAAACCTAAAAAAGTTGTTTTCTTCCATGAAGTTTAGAAAGAGCTGCGCTATATATTAGGCGAGTTTTTTAATAGGTCCGCGCAGGTCGCTGCGCACAATTACAACAATGTTTCAGGTGATTTATGACTGACGAAGACGCCATCGATGATGAGATTGAAGATTCTCTGGAAGAAGAGGAGGATGAAGATACTGATGTCGTAGATAGTGATGACGGCCCGGCAGCAGCCAGCAAAGCCACAGAGATTGTTGATGACTTCAGTATCGCTGCTCGCGCACGTGTACGCAGCGAGTTGGAGGATCAAGTGGCGGCCTTTTTGGCGCGCGGTGGGCAGATTAATGAGGTGCCACCCAATGTCACGGCTGACCCACCAAAAAAGCCCACGCCTGACTACGGCGGACGCCCGATTTAACGCACCAGGATGCACCCCCGGCTTGCCCTGCAAGCCGGATCTTTGCCCCCCGCTTTTCGTTTCAATTCCTTCTGATTTACCCCTTATTTCCCGGAAAACCGGATAATTATCCAGTGGTGGCCGAAGGCTGGATTTCATTCCCCCTGTATGAGTAGAATGGCCGCACTTTTGCTTGCCATTTGCCAGTAAATTCCAAATAAAAGGCAGTGCGGTGCAGCCGCCTACTATACGTTCTTTTTTTCCATCAACATCCATCCAGTCCTAGAGGAGCACTGTCCCGGTGAATGAGCCGCGCGCCCTGCTGATACTGAAACAGCTGTCCAAAAGTTATGGCAACAACCAGGTGCTTGATGCCTTTGATCTGACGATTTTCGACGGAGAGTTTTTTACCTTGCTGGGGCCATCAGGATGTGGCAAAACCACCGTGCTGCGAATGATTGCCGGACTGGAAGAGGCCGATACGGGTGAAATCCGTCTGGCGGGAGAACCCATCAGTCATTTGCCCGCTGAAAAGCGCCCGGTGAATACTGTGTTCCAAAGCTATGCACTGTTTCCGCACATGACGGTGTTTGAGAACGTCGCTTTTGGTCTGAAAATGAGCAAAACCCCCAAGGCGGAAATCAAAGGCCGGGTGATGGAGGCGCTGGAGATGGTGCGCCTGGCTGATTACGCCCAGCGGAAGCCGGGGCAGCTTTCCGGTGGCCAGCAGCAGCGGGTCGCTATCGCCCGGGCGGTGGTTAATCGTCCCAAATTATTATTGCTGGATGAATCCTTGAGTGCGCTCGATTACAAGCTGCGCCAGCAAATGCAAACCGAATTAAAGCGACTGCAGCGCAAGCTGGGCATTACCTTTGTCTATGTGACCCACGATCAGGAAGAAGCGCTGTCGATGTCGGATCGGGTGGTGGTGATGAACCATGGCAAAGTCCAACAATTGGGTACGCCGCGCGAAATTTATGAACAGCCCGCCAATCTTTTTGTGGCCCGCTTTATCGGTGAGATCAATCAGCTCGACGGAGAAATTGTGGCCATTGATGGCAACCACGAGTACGAAGTGAAGGTAGAAGGCATGCAGTGGCGCTTGCATGCGGAACACAATTTCAATGTCGGCGATAAGGTAAACGTGCTGCTGCGGCCCGAAGATTTACGCGTGGAATATCTTGAAGAGGCAGACGAAAGTCAGGCGCTGGTCGGGAAAGTTGTCGAGCGCAATTACAAAGGCAAGACATTGGATTCAATTATCCGCCTGCCGTCGGGTGCCGAGTTGATTACCAGTGAGTTTTTTGACGAAGACGATCCATCGTTTGATTACCGTCTTAATCAAAGCGTGGCCGTTAAGTGGGTGCCGGGATGGGAGGTGGTGCTGCCTTATGAAACATCACGCTAATCACTTACCTTTTTGGGGACAGTTTCGCTTCTGGGCTATCGGGCTTGTCACCGTCTGGTTGACGCTGTTTGTCTTCCTGCCCAATTTATTGGTGGTTATCACCAGCTTCCTCACCCGCGATCCGGTGTCTCTGGTGTCTTTGCCCGTGGTGGCAGACAACTATGTGCGCACCCTCGATGTGCTTTATTTGCAGGTGTTGATCGACTCGCTGCGGATGTCGCTGCTGGCGATGATAGTGTGTCTGGTGATCGGCTATCCCTTTGCCATGTGTGTTGTGCGCCTGCCAAAACGCTGGCAGCCGATTCTGTTGTTTCTGGTTATCTTGCCGTTTTGGACCAACTCGCTGGTGCGCACCTATGCGCTGCAATTTTTGCTGGGCAACAAGGGCATTATTAACAACCTGCTGCTTTCCCTCGGCCTTATCGATACACCGTTACAGCTTTTGTACACCGAGTTTGCGGTGGTGTTGGGACTGAGTTACATCCTGTTGCCGTTTATGGTGTTGCCCTTGTATTCGGCGCTGGAAAAAGTCGACGATCGTTTGTTGCAGGCGGCCAAAGACCTGGGTGCCGGCCCGATGAGTCGCTTCTGGCGTATTACGGTACCTCTGACAGCGCCCGGCATTGTGGCGGGTTGTCTGATGGTTCTGCTGCCGGCAATGGGCATGTTCTACATCTCTGACCTCCTGGGCGGGGCAAAGAATCTGCTGCTGGGCAATGTGATTAAAACCCAGTTTCTGCAGACCCGTGACTGGCCCTTTGGATCGGCGTTCAGTGTGCTGTTGATTGTATTGCTCGGCTTTATGCTGTGGCTTTATTTCCGCGCGGCCAAATTTGTCAGCCGTCAGGGAGGTATCAATGACTCGGACTTTTAGATCCTTCTATATGGGTCTGGTGTTATTTTTTATCTACCTGCCCATTGGCGTGCTGGTGATTAATTCGTTTAATAACTCGCGCTACGGTACTTCCTGGCAAGGTTTTACCCTGAAGTGGTACGAGCGGTTATTTGCCAACGAAGGTTTAATGACGGCGGCCATCCACTCGCTGACGATTGCCGTGGCGGCGGCGACCTTCGCCACCATCATTGGTACGCTTGCGGCTGTAGCATTGTATCGCTACCAGTTCCGCGGCAAGGCGGCGCTGTCATCCATGGTGTTTATCAGCATGTTGACGCCTGATATTGTGATGGCAATTTCACTGCTGATTATTTTTATCGTGGTAGGTATCGAGCTCGGCTTTGTCTCCCTGTTGCTGGCCCATATCACCTTCTGTCTGCCCTTTGTCATTATTGCGGTCTACTCGCGCCTGCGGGGGTTTGATGTCAGGATGCTGGAGGCGGCAAAGGATTTAGGTGCGACCGAAAGCCTGATTTTTTGGAAAATTATTCTACCGCTGGCCGCGCCTGCGGTAGCTTCAGGTTGGCTATTGAGCTTCACCTTGTCATTGGACGACGTCATAGTGAGTGCATTTGTCACCGGCCCCGGTTATGAGATATTGCCGCTGAAGGTATATTCCATGGTACGGGTCGGTGTTTCACCGGAGGTAAATGCCATATCGACATTGCTGTTAGTGGTGTCGCTGGTACTGGTCATCATTTCCCAGCTGCTTTTACGTGAGGAACGCTAAGATGAAAAAAATTGGGGCATTCGCCTTACTGGTAAGCCTGTTTATCGTCGGTTGCAGTGACCGATCAGCGACCCAGGATGGTGCAAGCCGTTCCGGGCAAAAAGTGGTGATCTACAACTGGACTGAATACATTCCCGATAATGTGTTGCGTCAATTCACCAAAGAGACCGGCATTCAAGTTGAGTACGCCACTTACGAAAGTAACGAAGCCATGTACTCCAAGCTGAAACTGCTCGGTGGCAAAGGCTATGACATTGCCGTGCCTTCAACCTTTTACGTTGAGAA
>CAYTQQ010000049.1:0-18298 GCA_964440135.1 uncultured Cellvibrionaceae bacterium
GATGTTTTTCAGTTTGAGATAGATGAATTTCGCAAGCACTGTTTGTTAAATGGATTGGATGAGATAGGCCTTACGCTTGAACACGCTGATGCGATTCGTGCTTACGAAACCAAGCGCCGGACAGAAGCGCCTTGGTTATTTGATGCCATCAAATAATTCTGTTTGATCAACATTTATATTAAGCCTGACGTATTTTTAAGGGGACTGTTTTGGGCAAGCATATTTTAATTTTTGAAGGTGATGGTATTGGCCCGGAAATCGTGGGCGAAGCGCGCAAGGTATTGGAGTGTGTCAATGACAAATACTCGCTCAATCTGACATTCGAAAATGAATTGATTGGTGGCAGTGCTATCGATGTTCATGGCGTACCGCTGGCGGACTCCAGTCTTGAGCGGGCGCGTCAGGCAGACGCCATTTTATTGGGTGCAGTGGGCGGCCCTAAGTGGGACAAGTTGGATCGCGCCATTCGTCCCGAGCAAGGGCTTCTAAAAATTCGTTCGCAACTGGAGTTGTATGCCAACCTGCGTCCGGCATTGCTGTATCCACAGCTGGTGGATGCGTCCTCACTCAAGCCTGAAGTCGTGTCGGGTCTGGATATTCTGATTGTGCGCGAATTGGCCGGCGGCATTTATTTTGGCCAGCCACGCGGCATCCGTGTATTGGAAAACGGCGAGCGGGAAGGTTTTAACACCTATAAATATTCGGAAAGCGAAATCATCCGTATTGGTCGTACTGCGTTCGAGATGGCGCGCAAGCGTAACCGCAAAGTCTGTTCGGTAGATAAAGCGAACGTACTTGAAGCCACCATGTTGTGGCGGGAAGTGCTGGATACCCTCCACGCCGAATATCCCGACGTCGAACTCAGCCATATGTATGTCGACAACGCCGCCATGCAGTTAGTGCGCGCGCCCAAACAATTTGACGTGATAGTTACCGGTAATATGTTTGGTGATATTCTGTCCGACGCCGCCGCCATGCTGACTGGCTCGATTGGTATGCTACCATCCGCCTCTCTGGACAAAGACGGGCGGGGGATGTACGAGCCTTGTCATGGTTCCGCGCCGGACATTGCCGGTCAAAACATTGCCAACCCGCTGGCAACTATCCTGTCAGTTTCCATGATGTTGCGTTATTCCCTGGCGTTGCCGGACGTCGCCGATGCTATTGAAGCGGCTGTTGGCAAGGTGCTGGATGCCGGTTACCGCACGGTGGACATTTACACCGAAGGAACAAAAAAAGTATCCACTTCGGAGATGGGCGATGCGGTAATCGCAGCGCTGGGAGACTAGACTAATCATCACTGCCCGCATGTGAGATATTCCAGTCGGGAATTTTTATAGCTTTTACGCTGAGCAAGGTTAGAGAGAGTAGACATGAAAGTAGGTTTTATAGGTTGGCGCGGTATGGTGGGCTCTGTTCTGATGGAGCGGATGCAGGCAGAAGGTGATTTTGCAGATATCGAACCAATCTTTTTCACCACTTCCAACGTGGGTGGTGCAGCACCGGACGTCGCGAGCGGATTGCCACCGTTGCAAGATGCTTACGCTATTGCAGAGCTTAAAAAGCTGGATGTGATCCTGACCTGCCAAGGCGGGGACTACACCAATGAGGTTTTCCCTAAGCTGCGGGCCGAAGGTTGGAATGGCTACTGGATTGATGCGGCATCCAGCCTGCGGATGGACAAAGATTCAGTGATCGTTCTTGATCCGGTCAATATGGATGTCATTAAAGATAGCCTGGCCAAAGGCACTAAGAATTTTATCGGCGGTAATTGCACGGTAAGCCTGATGTTGATGGGCTTGGGTGGACTCTTTCGCACCGGTTTGGTCGAGTGGGTGAGTTCTATGACTTACCAGGCTGCATCGGGCGCTGGTGCGCAAAATATGCGCGAGCTTATTGGGCAAATGGGCGCCTTACACGCATCCGTGGCCGATAAACTGGCCGATCCGCGTTCAGCAATTCTGGAAATTGATCGCCTGATTGCCCAAACCATGCGCAGCGACACTTTCCCTACGGATAACTTCGGTCACCCACTGGCTGGCAGTCTGCTGCCTTATATTGATAAGCAGTGGGAGACGGGTCAAAGCAAAGAAGAGTGGAAAGGGCAGGCAGAAACCAACAAGATTCTTGGTCGCAGTAACAATCCGATTCCGGTCGATGGACTCTGCGTACGGATTGGTGCCATGCGTTGTCACAGTCAGGCGTTGACTATCAAGCTCAATAAAGATGTGCCGTTGGCGGATGTGGAAGGGCTATTGGCCGAGGCTAATGCCTGGGCAAAAGTGATTCCTAACGAGCGCGATGCGAGTTTGCGCGATCTCACGCCAACAGCTGTTACCGGCACCCTGAGTATTCCGGTGGGTCGTTTGCGCAAAATGAACATGGGGCCGCAGTACTTATCCGCCTTTACCGTCGGAGATCAGTTGCTGTGGGGTGCTGCAGAACCACTGCGTAGAATGTTGCGTATCCTGCGGGAAGCTAAGTAAGACTGAGCTATCAGCCACCCCTTTAATAAGGGCGTGGCTGATAGCCCAACAGCCCAAGGTAAGAAAAAAACTTCAGCGACGCCCGGTTTTTGTGGATTTATCAGCAGAAATCTTCTAAAAACTTCCCCTGGAGTAAGAACTTCGGGGTGCAAGTGTTGATAAAAAGCTATTTGTAATGAATACTTACGAGCGATAGTGAAGACATATTCGAGGTTGTCTTGCCCTATTGCATACAGCATCCGATTTTGAGTGTTCAGCTTGTTGGACGTTCTGCCCTGCCAACCCGAGTGAGCATTTGGGAACAGATGAATAATAAAAGGATAGTCCTATGCATCTTCGTAAGCTGATTTTGGTCTGTGGGTTCTTTTGTAGCGCGTTGCTTTCACAAGCAGTGGCAGCCCTGGGTCTGGGTGAGATACAGCTGAATTCCAAGTTAAATGAGCCTCTCAGTGCCGAGATTCTCCTGCTTGATACGCAAGGGCTCAACTCCGACCAAATCATTGTGGGACTTGCATCACCTGCTGATTTCGAGCGCAACGGCGTTGATCGTATTTTCTTCCTCACCGAATTCCAGTTTGAAGTTTTGCTGAATCGTGCTGGTGGGCCGGTTGTCCGCGTGACCAGCCGTAATCCGGTACGCGAACCTTTCTTGAATTTTCTGATTGAAGCCCGTTGGCCTACGGGTCGGCTGTTGCGCGAATACACGCTATTAATGGATTTGCCGACTTTCTCAGAAACCCGCGCAAATGCCGCAGTAACCGCGCCCGCAGCGCAGCGTCAAGCAGCCCCTGCACCTCAAGCGGCACCTTCGCGGCCGAGCACAGCACCTGCTGCCACACGTCCTTCGACACGAGCGCCCGCAGCCGCGTCCGGTGCTGCCAGTGATGGTAGTTATGCCGTTGGCGACAGAGATACTTTATGGCAGATCGCCTTACAGGTCCGTCCCGACAGAAGTCACTCAGTCCACCAGACGATGCTGGCTATCCAGCGTCTGAATCCCGACGCTTTTATTGACGGCAATATCAATCTACTGCGCAAAGGGCAGGTGTTGCGGATTCCTTCCAGTGATGAAATTCAGGCGTTGTCCCAACGTGAAGCAGTCAATGAAGTTGCGCGTCAGAATCAGGCCTGGTCAAACGACAGCATGGGCGCCCAGTTAAGTGCTACCCGGCGGGAAACTGCCGCCCGGCGCGATACTGGCACTGTGAGCGGCAGTGTGAAATTAGCCACTCCGCAGAGCGTTGAAAGCTCGTCGGGGCAGGGCAGCGGCGATAACACCGGTCGTGGTCGTGCGCTTGAATCCCAGTTGGCAACCTCTCTGGAGGAGCTGGATCGTGTCACCGGTGAAAACCAAGAGTTGAGCTCGCGGGTGCGGGATCTCGAAGAGCAGATTCGTACCATGGAGCGCTTGGTCGAGGTGAGCAACGCGCAATTGCGGGCGCTCCAGTTAAAGGCCGCTCAAGATGATGATGCAGCCACCGACACGACCGCAGATACCGCATTCGAACCCTACGTTTCTGAGCAGGGGTTGGAATCTTCTTTAGCCGACACAACGGTTGAAGAGGCTGCTGAGGTTATAGAAGAGCCAGTGGCTCCAGCTGAAACCGTTGCGCCCGCACCAGTGCGGACGGTGGTACCGCCCCCGGCAGCACCTTCCTTAATAGATACCCTGAAGGATTATTTATTACTGATCGTTGCCGCGATCGGGATTCTGGTTCTGCTGGTTGCCTTTGTGATTTATCGTCGTCGCCAGCAAGCCGAGCAACAGGATCTGGAAAACGATGACATATTCGCGATGGATGCGGATGTTGCCGATGACGAGGTTTACGAAGAAGAGGAGTCCTTCTTCTCCGAAGATGCTGCAGATGAAACTGATTTAGAAACTGACGAGTTGTCCGCCGAAGCTGAGACCGGCGACGTGGTGGGTGAGGCTGATATTTATATCGCCTATGGCAAATTCGATCAGGCTGAAGAGATGTTGCTCAATGCCTTGGCGAAAGATCCTGACTCCATCGATATTCGTTTGAAGCTGCTTGAGGTTTACTCGCAAACCCAGGACGCTCAAAAGTTTGATCGTTATTACACGGGTTTAATCGGCCTTGCTGGGCAGCCGGCCTTGGCACGTGCAGCAGAGTTGCGTGACCATATTGAAGGTGCGGACGAATTTGTTCCCGTCGAAGTGAGTGGCATTGATTTAGCAGCCACTGACGAAGCGCTGGATCTTGTGGAAGCTGAACCCATCGATGGTGAAGAAGCAGGCGCGTTCGACGATGAGTTCCTGCTGGATGATGATCTGGATCTGGGTGCGTCAGATGAGGCGTCGTCTTTAGCTGGCGACGAAGACGAGGCAGACTCCTTTCTGTTGGATGATGAATCGCTATCTTTGGCAGATGACATTAAAACGGGCGACTCGAAATATGACCTGTCGTTCAACGAAACAGCGCCTGAAGCAGAGACCGAACGTGACGACTTTACGTTTGACTTTGATCTGGAAGATGAATCCGACACAGGTACTGAAGCCACCACGGCTGCGGTAGCCTTCGAAGAGCCAGAACTTAAGTCCAATGATCGGGCAGATGATGACTTTGCCTTTGAATTTGACCTTCCGGAACAGGATCAAGCAAGCCCCGAAAATGAAGCCGCTGGAGAACAGGCTGTAGCGTCTGGAGAATCCGAAGAGGATGACTTTGACTTCAACTTCGAGGAAGACAACGCGACGCCGAGCCACGTTGCAGAAGATGAGTTCTCGGTCGAGACAGTTCCTGCTCAGGAAGCAGCGGTAGAAGTTTCCGATGAAGAATTACAGCTACCGGAAGATGCGGACGATTTCAATCTTGATATGGATATGGATGATCTCGATCTGGCTGCGCTCGATGAAGAGATGAAAGATCTTGAGGCAGATTTTGCGGGTGCCGATTTCGAGCTTGAAGAAAACCCAGACGAAAATGCAGTTGTGTCGCTTTCTTCCGATGCGGCCGATGGGTTTGAGGTGGTGGATTCAACAACGGCTAACGAATTCACCCAGAACCGCGAGCTCGAAGAGGAATTGACCTTTATCGTCGAGGCAGATGCTACCAACGAACTTGAAGGGGCTATAGAACCGCTGGAACAGGAAACGGAAATCACCTTTGATGCGGAGATGGACCACCTTGAACTGAGCGATCTTGACATTGAAACAGCGACGGATGTCCCTGTTATTGATGATCGCATTGATGAAGATGGCGTTTTCGAAGAGGCGTTAGCCGGCTTCGATAACGAAGATGCAGATCTTGGCCAGGCATCTGATGAAGATATGGATGCTGAGTTGGACTTCCTGGCTGATGCCGATGAGGCAGCGACCAAATTGGATCTTGCTCGTGCCTATATTGATATGGGTGATACCGAAGGCGCGCGCGATATCCTCACGGAAGTCACGCAGGAAGGTAATGAACAACAGCGCCAGGAAGCTGAAGACCTGTTAAGTCGTATAGACGCCTGACGTTAACGGAACCCGCAATAAAGCCTTATGCATTGATGGGTGCATAAGGCTTTATTGTTTCTGTCACTTTATTTTTTTAATTTACCCCATGAGTCAAAATTATATTCCCAGCAGTAAAGCCTATGTGCGCAATGGTGAAGTGGTCGCGGATACTATTTGGCCGGAAGGGATGCAGCGGGTCGCGCTATCGCTGGAATACGACGGGGCGCGCTTTCACGGGTTTCAAGTGCAGCCTGGAGGCGTTGCTACCGTTCAGCAAGCGTTGGAAAAAGCGCTTTCAGGTGTCGCGAATGAGCCTGTCACCTTGGTATGCGCCGGCCGAACGGATGCCGGCGTCCACGCCACTGCCCAGATAGTCCATTTTGACACTGTGGCTCAGCGGCCCGAAAAAGCCTGGGTCATGGGCGCTCGACATTACTTGCCTGGCACCATCAGCATTAATTGGGCTAAAAATACGGTTCCTCAATTTCACGCACGTTTTAGCGCGCAAGCGCGCACGTATCGTTATCTGCTTTGTGACCGGCGGCGCGGATCGGGTTTACTCGATCATCAAATTACCTTTTCCAATCGCGCTTTGGATGTTGCCCGGATGCAAGCTGGCGCAGCATTTTTGGTGGGGGAGCATGACTTTACGTCGTTTCGGGCCGTGCAATGCCAGGCCCACAGTCCGGTCAGGCGCATTCATCATCTGCATATAGTAAGGCGTGGGGATTTAATTTTATTGGAAGTTAAGGCAAACGCCTTTTTACACCATATGGTGCGCAATATTGTAGGGGTTCTGATGGCAGTAGGGGCGGGTGATGCTGCGCCCCAATGGGTCGCTGAGGTATTGGCCGCTAAAGATCGCACCGCCGGCGGTGTTACCGCCAAGCCCCATGGTCTTTATTTGGTGGGGGTTGATTATCCTCCGTCCTTTGGTTTGCCGGAAACCCCTCCGGGGCCTTTATTCCTCACGGAGCGCATTGGTGAATTTGCGCAGGGTTAGCGCTTGAATCGCGTTCTATCTGTGCCTGATTAAGCATTTCATGGCGGATTCTGATAATATCCCCGCTCCATTTTATGGGCTCATTTGACGCTGCGGTAGACGCATTTTCCGATAGGTAAAAATCTTGGCGAGAACCCTGATCAAAGTGTGCGGAATCACTTCGGTGGCTGATGCAAAAGCGGCAGTAGCTGCGGGAGTGGATGCAATCGGCTTGGTGTTTTATGCCGCAAGCCCCCGGTATGTAGAGCCAGAGCAGGCCCTGGAAATCGCTCGGGCGGTGGGTCCGTTTGTTACCGTAGTAGGGCTGTTCGTCAATGCTGAAGCCGAGGCTGTGCAGCGCGTGCTCGAGCAGGTACCGCTCCATCTTCTGCAATTTCACGGTGACGAAGATCTGGCATATTGCTCGGCTTTCAAGCGTCCTTATATGAAAGCTATTCGCATGCGTCCCGAGTTGGATGTCGAGGCTCAAATTGCGGCTTTTCCTACCGCTTCCGCTATTTTGCTTGACGCCTATCGCCCCGGAGTGCCGGGCGGTACCGGCGAAACCTTTGATTGGCGCCGCGTGCCGGTGAACGCCAGTGCGCCACTGGTATTGGCAGGTGGGCTGACGCCAGACAATGTTGCCCAAGCCATTGCAGCTACGCATGTTTATGGTGTGGATGTCAGCGGCGGCGTAGAATCTTCGGCCGGTGTCAAAGACGCCGATAAAATTCAAGTATTTATCAATAACGCCCGATGTGGCGCTTAAGGTGAAATTCCGTGAGTGATACCAGGCAGCATGCCGCGATTGATTACAGTCATTTTCCCAGTGAAGACGGCCATTTCGGCCCTTACGGCGGGCGTTTTGTTTCGGAAACCCTGATTTACGCACTGGATGAATTGAAAGACATTTACGGCCGGCTTAAAGATGATCCATCATTTCAGGCGGAGTTCGACAAAGACCTGGCGCATTACGTCGGTCGGCCGTCACCTTTGTATCTGGCAGAGCGCTGGACGAGGGAGCTGGGTGGTGCGCAGATTTATCTCAAGCGGGAAGATCTCAATCACACTGGCGCACACAAGGTAAACAACACCATCGGGCAGGCGCTTCTGGCAAAATTTACCGGTAAGAGCCGCGTCATTGCGGAAACCGGCGCTGGTCAGCACGGTGTGGCAACCGCCACTGTGGCGGCGCGACTCGGACTGCAATGCCGTATTTATATGGGCGCGGAAGATGTTAAGCGGCAATCGTTGAATGTGTATCGGATGAAGTTGTTGGGCGCCGAGGTATTTCCAGTACAGTCCGGTTCCCGCACCCTCAAAGATGCAATGAACGAAGCCATGCGCGATTGGGCGACTAACGTCGATAATACGTTCTACATTATCGGTACCGTTGCTGGCCCCCATCCGTACCCACAGTTGGTACGTGATTTCCAGGCGATAATTGGCCGCGAAGCGCGGGCTCAGTGTCTGGCCCAAGCGGGTAAATTACCCGATGCCCTGGTCGCCTGTGTCGGCGGCGGCTCTAACGCCATCGGTTTATTTCATCCTTTCCTCACCGACGAATCTGTTGCTATGTACGGCGTCGAAGCGGGCGGTTTGGGCATCGAAACCGGCAAGCATGCAGCGCCCTTGAACAAAGGTGTACCGGGCGTATTACACGGTAACCGTACTTATCTGATGGAAGATGAGCACGGCCAGATTATAGAAACCCATTCGGTTTCTGCAGGACTCGATTATCCAGGTGTTGGCCCTGAACACGCCTGGTTAAAAGATATCGGTCGGGTTAACTATGTTCCCATCAACGATGATGAAGCACTGGCCGCCTTCCGCAAACTCACTCTTACTGAAGGCATAATGCCCGCGCTGGAATCCAGCCACGCACTTGCCTACGTAGAAAAGCTTGCGCCCACCATGAGTCCCGACCAGGTCATCATTGTCAACTTATCCGGTCGTGGTGATAAAGATATTCTTACCGTCGCCGGTCTTGACGGCATCACAGTGTAGTTAAGGCAGCGCACGCCTTTGCAGGAATCAGTAATGAGCAGAATTGCAACACGTTTGGATCAGGCTAAAAAAGACGGCCGCAAAATCTTAGTGACCTATATCGTTAATGGTGATCCGCATCCTGAAGCGACAGTACCCACCATGCATGCCTTGGTGGCCCAAGGTGTGGATGTTATTGAGTTGGGAGTGCCCTTCTCTGATCCGATGGCAGAGGGGCCGGTGATTCAAAAAGGTCACGAGCGCGCCTTGGCCCACCAGGTCAGCCTGCGCAGTACGTTGGAAACAGTGCGTCAATTTCGCCAAACCAATGATCAAACCCCGGTGGTGCTGATGGGCTACGCTAACCCCATCGAAAGGTTTGGCTATCAAGCTTTGGCGCGTGCCGCTGCGGAAGCTGGTATTGATGGTTTGCTGACCGTAGACCTGCCACCGGAAGAAGTAGGGGACTTGAAGCAAGAGCTCGATGCGGTCGGATTGGATAATATTTTTTTATTGGCCCCCACAACTAAACCCGAGCGTGCGCGCAAAATTGCCGAGTACGCCAGTGGCTTTTTGTACTATGTTTCGTTAAAAGGCGTCACTGGTGCTGGCCATCTGGATGTGGCAGAAATCAAAGCGAAATTAGCCGCCTTTGGCGAATTGACCAACTTGCCGCTGTGTGTCGGGTTTGGTATCAAGGATCCAGACACCGCTAAAGCGGTAGCGCAACTGGCCGACGGCGTGGTCGTCGGCAGCGTACTGGTAGAAAAAATGGGCGCACTTGAAGGCCGCAGTGCCGATGAAATCGCCACCGCTGTGGGTGACATTGCCGGGGCCATTCGTCAGGCGCTGGACAAGGCTTAAGGTCGAATTTTCCAGTAATGGATCTGCAAACTAATCACTGATAGAGAGATAACCGATGAGTTGGTTAGAAAAAATTATCCCGAGTGTGGTGCGCTCAGAAGGTAAGCAGCGCAGCAATAAAGTGCCGGAAGGTCTATGGGAAAAATGTGTTAAATGTGATTCTGTGCTCTATCGGCCAGAGTTGGAAAAAAATCTCGATGTGTGTCCCAAATGTGACCACCACTTGCGCCTGGGCGCACGTAAGCGCCTGGATATCTTCCTGGATGCCGAAGGGCGGGAAGAGCTGGCCACCGACGTTGAGCCTATTGATCGACTGAAATTTAAAGACATCAAACGTTATAAAGAGCGCCTGACTACCGCACAAAAGGCTACGGGTGAAAAAGATGCACTTATTGCCATGCGCGGTACCCTCAAGGGGATGCCCGTCGTTGCCGTAGCTTTTGAATTTGCGTTCCACGGTGGGTCGATGGGTTACGTGGTGGGTGAGCGTTTTGCGCGTGCCGCCAAGCTGGCACTGGAAGAGCGGATGCCATTAGTGTGCTTTTCAGCCACCGGTGGAGCACGGATGCAGGAAGCGTTAATTTCGCTGATGCAAATGGCTAAAACCAGCGCTGTGATCGAACGTTTAAAGATGCAGGGTATTCCCTACATTTCCATTATGACCGACCCGGTTTACGGTGGCGTCTCGGCCAGTTTGGCGTTGTTGGGCGATATCAACGCCGCGGAGCCGGGTGCTCGTGCCGGTTTTGCTGGCCCAGCCATTATTGAACAGACGATTCGTCAAAAGCTGCCCAAAGGTTTTCAGCGGAGCGAATTTTTATTGGAGCATGGTGCGATTGATATGATTATTCATCGTCGTGAGATGCGCGATAAAGTTGCTGCATTGCTTGCCAAATTTACCCATCGCGCCGCTGTCTAGCGGCGCATCAGCTTATGCAACCCGACTCATTAGCGGCATGGTTGAAATGGCTCGAACAGAGCCATGCGATCGAAATTGATCTGGGGTTGGAGCGTATTCGGCAGGTTGCCGAGCGGCTGCAATTATTAAACCCCGCTGCGCGCGTTATCACAGTCGCAGGCACCAACGGCAAGGGGTCCTGCGTGGCGGCTGTTGCGGCCTTATTGCGCGCCACCGGTTTGCATGTTGGGGTTTATACCTCGCCCCATTTGCTGCACTACAACGAACGTATCGCCATCAATGAGGCATTCGCAACTGACGATGAAATTTGTGCTGCCTTTTCGGCTATTGCAGCAGCTTGTGGTGATATCAGCCTGACTTATTTTGAATATGGCACTTTGGCGGCACTGGAGGTTTTCCGGCGCCGTCAGGTCGATGTCATGGTGTTGGAAGTCGGCTTGGGCGGCCGCCTCGATGCGGTGAATATGCTTGCGCCTGATATCGCTGTTATTACCTCCATTGATCTTGATCATCAGGATTGGTTGGGCCACGACCGGGAAGCCATCGGTGCAGAAAAAGCGGGCATTGTTCGCCCGAATCGCCCGTTAATCTGCGCAGATCCTGAGCCGCCCGCCAGTATTCTGGCTGCGGCCAAGCAAACCGGCGCTCCTTATCTTGGCCTGAATAACGCTTTTGGTTTTACGCACACCGAAACCGGCTGGCGTTGGTGGGGGCAAAGTCCTTCTGGCGCGCCCATTGAGCTAGCGGGCTTGCCCTTGCCGCACCTGGCGTTGCCAAGTCTGGCGGCAGCGCTCCAGGTTGCGGTTCTTGCTGGGGTGCATCTGGCCGATCTCGAAGTAAATAAAATTATCGGTGGTTTGCGCTTGCCCGGCCGCTTTCAGTCGCTCGATTATGAAGGCGTTGAGGTTATTCTCGATGTGGCTCACAACCCGGCGGCGAGTGCCCATCTGGCCCAGCGCTTACGCGCCACGCCTTGCCAAGGTCGTACCGTGGCACTTTTGGCAATGATGGTTGATAAGGACCGGCTCACCAGTATTCAAAATCTGGCGCCGGTAATTGATGCATGGTATCTGGTGGATATCTCGGCGATTGCGCGTGCGGCAACGACGGAGCAGTTAACGCAGGATTTGCATCAGCTGACGCTTGCACCGGCAGGGGTGGGCACTATCGTGGAGTGTTTGGCAGCAGCGCGCCAGACGTTAACACCACAAGATCGCATGCTTGTTTGTGGGTCATTTTTCACAGTAGCAGCGGCTTTGGCAGTTCTGGGGCCGAAAGTGCCTTCAGTTCCTGGTTCAGCCGCACCTTCAGCCTGGGTGCAGCAACGCGAATGAGTAGGAGCGCAAGGTGAGAGAGGGATTAAAGCAACGTCTGGTTGGCGCCTTTGTATTGGTTGCACTGGCGGTCATTTTTCTGCCGGGTATTTTCCGCGAGCAGCAGGGGCACCAGGTTGATACCCGCTCCCAAATTCCAGCACAACCTCAGGTGGAGATTGTCGAATTTACCGCACCCGAACCGCAGCAGGACGTCGAGCCTGCCCCCGCTCCGGAAACTATGTTTTTACCTTCTGAAGTCAGCGAGCCTGAAGGCGTTTCCAGTGTGACTACAGCACCGGCCAGTTCAGCAGCACCGGCCATTTCAACAGCGGCACAGAGCAGCTCATCTGCCGCGCCCCCGTTAACGCTCAATGAAAAAGGTATTCCAGAGGCGTGGGTCGTACAGGTGGTGAGCCTGAGCAACAAAGCGGCAGCAATCAAATTACGCGATGAACTACAAGCCGATGGCTATAAGGCCTTTGTGCGGGAAGTCACCACCGCCAGTGGCACTTTTAATCGCCTATTTATTGGTCCCAAGCTGGATAAAGCTGAAGCCATGGCAATCAAAGCCGAATTGGATAAACGCTTAAGTGTCTCTGCTCAAGTGCGGCGGTTCGAACCCTGATGAATTTTAAGAATCCGGGGTATCTGCCCTCAAGCGTGTCTGTTAAAATGCGCGGCCTCGAACAACCAGAGACATCCCGTGCATGAATTGGGCAGATTGGACCATCCTCGGTATTTTGGTTCTTTCCGCGTTGATCAGTCTCAAACGGGGATTTGTGAAGGAAGCCCTTTCTCTTGCCACTTGGGTGGCGGCAGTCATTATCGCCATACTTTTTAGCGACCGTCTGGCACTACTATTAATCGATCAGATTGAAACTCCCTCGATCCGTGAACTGGTAGCTTTTGCTCTATTATTTATTGCCACGTTATTAGTGGGTGCTATGGTTGGCTATGTCATTGGAGCGCTCATTCGCATTACGGGTCTATCGGGTACGGATCGCCTGCTGGGGATGTTGTTTGGTGTGGCGCGCGGCTTTGTTGTAGTGATGGCGCTATTGATTTTTTTACCGCAGATTCTCCCGTTGGAGCAGGATCGCTGGTGGCATGAATCACAATTGATTCCCCACTTTCTGGAATTCGAAACCTGGGCGAGATCAGTAGCCGGTCAGACGGTGCAATTTTTTAGCAGTTTATTTGACTAACGAACGCTGTGGAAATGTTGTTGACGTGCAGTAAAGGATTTACAAGCGAAGTAATTGATAGCAGTAAATCCAGTCTTTAATCCTGTTCACAAAAGGTAGGTAATTATGTGTGGCATTGTGGGTATTGTCGGAAAAGGCGACGTCAATCTGCAGCTTTATGATGCATTGACCATTTTGCAACACCGAGGACAGGATGCTGCCGGAATCGTGACCTGCCAGGATGGACGTATGGCTCAACAAAAAGCCACTGGCTTGGTGCAGGACGTCTTCCGCACGCGTCACATGCAACGCCTGCTGGGTAATATGGGCATCGGTCATGTGCGTTATCCCACGGCGGGCAGTTCCGGTCCCGCATTGGCGCAACCCTTCTATGTGAATTCGCCCTACGGTATCGCCCTGGCGCACAATGGTAATCTCACCAACGCCGACAAGCTGGGTGAAGATCTTTTCAAAACCGACCTGCGTCACGTCAACACCGACTCCGACTCCGAAGTGCTGTTAAATGTGTTTGCTCATGAGCTGCAGCTGCAGGGTAAATTGCAGCCAACTGCCGACGATATTTTTGCTGCCGTCGCGGGTGTGCACAATCGGGTGAGCGGTGGTTATGCAGTCGTTTCACTTATCGCGCGCTATGGCTTGGTCGGGTTCCGGGATCCCAATGGTATTCGTCCCCTGGTTTACGGTCAGCGCAAAACCGCTAAAGGCATTGAGTATATGGTGGCCTCAGAAAGCGTGGCGCTAAACGTGCTCGGATTTGAATTAATCGGTGATGTCGCACCCGGTGAAGCCATATATATTACTGTTGAAGGGGAGTTGCATCGTCGCCAGTGCGCTAAAAATCCCGTGTTGAGCCCGTGCATTTTTGAGCATGTCTATTTTGCTCGACCCGACTCCATCATCGATGGTATTTCAGTCTATAAAGCCCGTCTGCGTCAGGGCGAAAAACTGGCCGAAAAAATTCTGCGTGAAAATCCCAACCATGATATCGACGTGGTGATTCCCATCCCGGATTCCAGTCGCGTAGCAGGACAAGCCCTGGCTCAAAAACTCGGCGTAAAGTTTCGCGAAGGTCTGGTAAAAAATCGCTATATCGGCCGCACTTTTATTATGCCGGGCCAGCAGCAGCGCAAAAAATCTGTGCGCCAGAAACTGAATCCCATCGAGCTTGAATTCCGGGGTAAAAACGTTCTGCTGGTCGACGACTCCATTGTGCGCGGTACGACTTGTCAGCAAATTATTGAAATGGCGCGCGATGCTGGCGCTAAAAAAGTGTACTTCGCTTCTGCGGCGCCCGCGGTTAAATACCCTAATGTGTATGGCATTGATATGCCCACTGTAAAAGAATTGATTGCGCATGGTCGCACCCATGACGAAGTGTGTCGTGAAATCGGTGCCGACTGGCTAATCTATCAAGATCTTGAAGACCTGGTTGCTGCCTCGATGGAAGGTAACCCCAATATCGCTCAATTCGATTGCTCGGTCTTTACCGGTAAATATATTACCGGGGATGTTACACAGAGCTACCTGGATAAATTAGCTGCGGCCCGCAGCGAGAATCGCTTGAAGCCGGCAGGCACTGGCGATACGTTGATTGGGTTGCATAACGGCGTTGCTGCAAACTGATCCTGAGCGATAAGGAATAATTATGGACGGCTTTGACGATCCACTGGCGGGCGCACAACTGGATACTTTGGCGATTCGTGCGGGGCAAAAGCGCAGTGCAGAGGGAGAGCACAGCGAAGCATTGTTTCTTACCTCCAGCTATGTGTTTGAGAGCGCTGCCCAGGCGGCTGAGCGCTTTGGCGGACAGCAGGCGGGTAATGTGTATTCCCGTTATACCAACCCGACCGTAAGGACGTTTGAACAGCGTATTGCCGCACTTGAAGGTGCAGAAGCGGCGGTGGGTACTTCTTCCGGTATGGCGGCGATTCTCAGTACCTGTATCGCACTGCTGGAGGCGGGCGATCATGTGCTCTGTTCGCGCAGTGTGTTCGGTACCACCACTGTATTGTTCAATAAATTTTTACAGAAATTCGGTATCACCGCTACGTTTGTAGCGCCGACGGATTACGCGGCCTGGGAGGCAGCGTTTACCCCCACAACGCGGTTTGTATTTATCGAAACGCCCTCCAATCCCTTATGTGATGTTCTGGATATTCAGCGGCTGGCCGATCTGGCACATGCCCACAATGCGCTGTTGATTGTCGATAACTGTTTCTGTACACCAGCGCTGCAGCGTCCTTTGGAATTCGGCGCAGATCTCGTGGTTCATTCCGCTACTAAATATATTGACGGGCAGGGTCGCTGCCTGGGTGGCGTTGTTGCAGGTTCTGCCGCTTTGGTGGAGCAGGTTCTCGGTTTTATCCGCAGTGCAGGGCCCACCATGAGCCCGTTTAATGCCTGGGTTTTTCTTAAAGGATTAGAAACCTTACGGCTGCGGATGGAAGCGCATTCGCGCAACGCGCTAGTGCTTGCTGAATGGCTTTCCGAACAGCAGCAGGTTGAGCAGGTTTTTTACGCGGGTTTAGCATCGCATCCCAATCATGAGTTGGCGCGGCGTCAGCAATCGGCATTTGGTGGGGTTTTATCCTTCCGTGTCAGAGGCGAGCGAGAGCAGGCCTGGAAGGTGATAGACTCAACGCGAATTATGTCCTTGACGGCGAATCTGGGGGATACCAAAACCACCATCGTGCATCCGGCTACTACCACTCACGGGCGACTTGCACCAGAGCAAAAACTGGAATCGGGCATTACCGAAAACCTGATCAGGATCGCGGTCGGACTGGAAGATATTGATGATTTGAAAGCAGATTTACAGCGCGGCCTGGCTCTCATTTAACCGAGCGCCAGAACCGTTAATCCTTGCTGAAGAGAGAAATAATCGCATGCGGGATGTTATTGAGTCAGTGGTCAACGAAATAGGGCGGGTTTTACTCGGCAAAGAAGAAAAAATAAAACTGGCGGTCGCCTGTATTCTATCCAATGGTCATTTATTAATCGAAGACTTGCCCGGGATGGGCAAGACCACGATGTCCCAGGCGCTGGCCAAAGTCTTCGGGCTGCAATATCAGCGCATTCAATTTACCAGTGATATGTTGCCCGCCGATATCATTGGCTTTTCAATTTTTGACGCGCAAAAAAATCAATTCACCTTTCATCCCGGCCCGGTATTTACCCAGGTCTTGCTGGCTGACGAAATTAACCGCACCACACCCAAAACCCAAAGTGCTCTTCTGGAAGCTATGGAAGAGCGGCAGGTTACTGTGGAAGGTGAAACACGGAAATTAGCCCAGCCCTTTTTTGTCATCGCTACCCAAAATCCGCAATCACAAATGGGCACCTATCCCTTGCCCGAATCCCAGCTTGACCGCTTTTTAATGCGGGTCAGTCTGGGCTACCCCGATGAGCAAGCCGAGAAGCAGTTGTTTATGGGGGGCGATCCGCGACGCCTGCTCGATCAATTAGAGGTCTGCATAACGCCCGAACAGTTAGTGGATATCAAGGCGGCCATTGCCAATATAAAAACCTCTGAGAGTTTGATTGCTTACCTGCAACGGTTAGTGCACGCAACGCGTACCGACAGTGACTTTGCCTACGGTCTTTCGCCTCGCGGTGCTATGGCGTTATTACGGGCAGCAAAGACGTGGGCATTTATGCACGGTCGCGCTTATGTGGTGCCGGAAGATATTCAGACCTTATTGCCGGTGGTGGTCGCGCATCGCGTTGCCCCAACCTCCAGCAGTCAGGAGCAATCACGCCATCCGTTGATTTTAAAATTATTGATGACGGTCGATATCATTCCTGATTGATAGCGATAGTCAGTTTTGAAGTGAGAGTGATATTCAGCGTTGACGTGATGGCGGAGCAATAAAAATTCAAAGAGAAGCGCCTTCGAACATTGTTCAGGCGTGTTTTCCGCCTGAACAGCATCCTAAGTACTTTAGTGAGGCTTAGCGCAATAACGATAAAAACTCTGTGCGGGTCGCCTGATTGGTGCGAAAACTGCCCAGCATGGCGGAGGTTTTCATGGAGGAATTTTGCTTTTCTACGCCGCGCATCATCATACACATATGCTTGGCTTCGATAATTACCCCTACACCGGATGCGCCGGTAATACTTTGCACTGACTCGGCAATCTGAACCGTCAGCTGTTCCTGAATCTGCAACCGGCGGGCGTACATATCGACAATCCGCGCAACCTTAGACAAGCCCAAAACCGTGCCTGTTGGAATATAAGCGACGTGAGCTTTACCAATAAATGGCAGCAGGTGATGTTCGCAGAGTGAATAAAGCTCAATGTCTTTTACCATGATCATTTCCTCCGAATCGGACGGAAACAACGCGCCGTTGACAATTTCATCCAGAGACTGGTTGTAGCCCCGAGTTAAGAATTGGAAGGCCTTGGCGGCACGCATGGGAGTGTCTACCAATCCCGGCCGGGTTAAATCCTCTCCGATATCAGCGATGATGTTGGCAAAATGCTCTTTCATACAAAATCCTCACCCGTGGCGGGTTTTTGCCAACTGGCGGGCAGTGGCGGTCATGGTTGTTCGAAGCGGGCGAAGTTTACCACAGGATCATTTTTACTTCGGCAATCTGTGCGGATTTAGCTGCCGTTACCCAGGTGAGCTTTGGTGAAAAGGACGAGAG
Source organism: uncultured Cellvibrionaceae bacterium (assembly GCA_964440135.1). Classification (GTDB taxonomy): domain Bacteria; phylum Pseudomonadota; class Gammaproteobacteria; order Pseudomonadales; family Cellvibrionaceae; genus Cellvibrio. Next base: position 17,869 of record CAYTQQ010000049.1, read on the forward strand.
GTAAAAATGATTTAGCGCAGCCAGGAAACGGTTCTGGTGAACAGCAAACTGACACGAAGAGCGACAAAATAAATCCTGGGGGCTTGTGTCCGGTGACAGAGCTTGGTAAAGTTCGCGCCCTGTCAACACAGCGTTGGCAATCTTCTTTAGGACTATAGCTCAGTTGGTTAGAGCGCTACCTTGACATGGTAGAGGTCCCCGGTTCGAGTCCGGGTAGTCCTACCATCCGGCCCATCCGCGGCACGGATTTTCAACACTTCCTATCTGAAAAATTTCATTTTTTTATCATTCCTTTGATTATTTATTGCATCGTTAGCAACGCGCATAACGCGCACGATTTTTCTGAAATCAGGCAGCGCCTCTCTGGGGAAGGTTATCGTAGAGGCGCACACAGTTGCGCCCACCTTCGCGCTTGGCGGAATAAAGAGCA
>CAYTQQ010000050.1:0-6997 GCA_964440135.1 uncultured Cellvibrionaceae bacterium
GATGGCATTGGTTTTCAGATGCACGTGTTCCTGGATTGGCCGAGCGCCAATACCATCAAAAGCGCCTTTGCAAAAGTAGTAGCGCGAGGCCTGAAGGTAAAAGTGACGGAGCTGGATGTTCCAATTAACAATCCCTACGATGGCACCTATTCCTATCCAGACAACTACCACGCTGAGCTCACGCCTGCTCTCGCCCAGCGTCAGAAAGTTCGCTACTGTGAAATCGCCAAAGCTTACCTTGAAGCTGTACCCGCTGAGTTGCGCGGTGGCTTTACGGTATGGGGCGTGTGGGATGCTGACACCTGGCTGAATCAGGCGCTGTTCAACAACCGACATGTCGATTGGCCGCTGCTTTTCGATAGAGACTTCCAGCCCAAGCCGGCACTCCAGGGCGTTGCGGACGGCTTAACGGGTCAAGAATGTCGCTAACCCGCATCTGTCTACCCCCGAGTGCGCTGCCACAGAGCTTGTCTCCTATACAGCTAACCCGGGGTTAGATTTTTCTTTGACGTACCATTTACCATCCAAACTTACCTTCCGCTTTATCGGTATAAGCCACTTTTGCGGATCTACAGACGCTGAGAGATCGTTATGAGACTTCTTTTTACTGCAACCATCCTGCGCAAAAATTTACTGCTGATGGCCTGCCTCAGCCTCATGCTGTCGTCGCTCCACGCCTTCGCCCTGGGTGAGCCCTCCTATGTAGAAACCCGCTTTAAGAAAGGTTACTTCCCGTTGGTAGGCGACAAGGTTCACGCCCAGTTGTTTGTTGATAGTGCTGATTATCCCGGCGTTATCCGCAGTACTAAAATGCTCCAGAGCGATATTGAACGTGTCACTGGCCAGCAGCTCGAACTGGTGCAAGACATAACTCAACTGGGTAAAACCGTGGTAATTATCGGTTCCATTGGCAAGAGCCCGGTCATCGATCAATTAATCGCTGAGGGTAAAGTGGAAGCCGGCAATATTACCGGTCAGTGGGATGCCTACCACATCGAGCTGGTCAGAAATCCGTTGCCGGGCGTCAGTCGTGCGTTGGTTATCGCCGGTAGCAATCGGCGTGGCACCAGCTACGGAATTTTTGATCTGTCCGAACAAATCGGCGTATCGCCCTGGTACTGGTGGGCCGATGTGCCGGTTAAACAGCAAGAGCGCCTTTACATTACGAAAGGCACCTTTAAACAAGATGCCCCTAAAGTGAAATATCGCGGTATTTTTCTTAACGATGAAGCGCCGGCACTCACCGGTTGGGTCACCGAAAATTATGGCGACTACAACAGCGAGTTTTACCAAAAAGTATTTGAATTGTTGCTGCGCCTGAAAGCCAACTTTCTCTGGCCTGCTATGTGGAATAACGCGTTTGCCGATGATGATCCGCAAAACATGATTCTCGCCGACGAGTACGGCATTGTGATGAGCACTTCGCATCACGAACCGATGATGCGGGCAGATAAAGAGTGGAACCGTTACGGCGAGGGTTCGTGGGAGTATTCGAGCAACGCCAAGAACCTGTACGACTTCTGGACTGATGGCGCCAAGCGCAATAAACCGTATGAAAGTGTATTTACGCTCGGCATGCGCGGCCAGGAAGACACACCGATGAGCGAAGGTGAAAACATCGGCCTGCTCGAAAAAATCGTCCGCGACCAGCGGGAGATTATTGCCAAAGTATTTGACGACCGCGAAGTTACTGACGTTCCTCAAGTCTGGGCTTTGTATAAAGAGGTGCAGGGATTTTACGAGCGCGGCATGCGCGTACCCGACGATGTCATCTTGCTGTGGTGCGATGATAACTGGGGCAACTTGCGCCGTCTGCCCACGCCCGAAGAGCGTAAGCGCAGCGGCGGTGCCGGTATTTATTATCACTTTGATTATGTCGGCGGGCCTCGCTCCTACCGCTGGATCAACTCCACGCCGATCGCCAAAGTGTGGGAGCAGATGAACCTGGCTTACACCTACGATGCCAATAAAATTTGGGTGGTTAACGTTGGCGATCTCAAGCCCATGGAATTCCCTACCGAGTTTTTCCTGCGCATGGCCTGGAATCCCGACCAATGGCCTAAGGAGCGCCTGCAGCAGTTCGGTCAGCTGTGGGCTGAGCGTGAATTTGGTGCGGCTCATGCCGCAGAAATTGAAGCGCTGATCACCGGCTACACCCGCCATAATGGCCGGCGCAAACCCGAACTCCAGGGGCCGGGAATATACAGCCAGCTGCACTACAACGAAGCCAATCGTATTACTGCTGAAATGCGCGACTTAACAGCGCGCGCCGAGGCACTGTACGAACAAATTCCAAGCACTCATAAAGATGCGTTTTATCAGCTCGTCCTGCACCCGGTAAAAGCTAGCGCCATCATTACCGAAATGTACGATATGACTGCTAAAAATCGCCTTTACGCCCATCAAGGTCGTGCCAACACCCAGGAATATGGTCAGCGCGTACGCGAGCTTTTTGCCGCTGATGCCGCACTCACCGACTACTACCACCAGGAGCTGAGCAACGGAAAATGGAACCACATGATGTCACAGCCGCGCATTGGGTATACCTACTGGAATAACCCGCCCGCGAATACCCTGCCCGTCATTTATGATTACCAACCCCACAGTGCTGCAGAAATGGGGGTGGCTGTTGAAGGTACTGCGGATGCCTGGCCGACCCCAGGTGCTTACGCGCTCCCCGAATTTAGTCCCTATGGCCAACAGCACAGACTGATTGACGTTTTCAATCGCGGCACGCAAGCGTTTGACTTTACCGCCAAACCCAGTGCACCCTGGATTAAACTCAGTCATACTAGTGCACAAGTTACGATTAACCAGCCCATTGAGGTGTCTATCGATTGGTCACAATTACCTGTGGGGCGCACAGAGGGACGTGTTCAGATTACGGGCGCTGGTTGGGGCGGTGCCAATATTTTGGTTGTCGCCAATAAGCCGGATACCAAAACCGTAAACCGGTTGCGTGGATTTATTGAGGCGGATGGCTATGTGTCCATCGAAGCCGAGAACTTCACCTACAAAAAATCCGTCCACAATTTTGACTGGGAAAAAATTGAACAGCATGGCAACACCTTGTCATCCATGTCGGTTTTTCCGGTGACGGATTACAGCTTCAATGATCCAAGCAAAGCGCCTTACCTGGAGTACGACATATTTTTCTTTTCTACGGGTGAATTTACCGTCGAAGGATTGTTTGCTCCGAGCTTGCCGTTTACGCCGGAGCGGGGATTACGTTATGCGATAGGTTTCGATAATGAACCGCCACAAATCGTCGATATCGTGGCCAACATGAGCGACCGTGCATGGGAAGAATCGGTGCGCAATAATCTGCGCCGGTCGGTGAGCAAACATAAAATCTCGCGCCGCGGGCTACACAAATTACGTATTTATATGGTTGACCCAGGAGTCACTCTGCAAAAAATTCTGGTTAATACCGGCGGTTTGAAACCCAGTTATTTAGGACCGCAACAAAGCATGAAAATGGATTGATCGCAATAAATCCGGTCCGTTATTAACCAGCGCAGTGGCACTGCCCTGCACCAGTTAACAACTGGCCGGATAGATATAAACCACTTTATTTAATCACCAGTGTGGAAAGCGCCGGAGCCTCTCCACATTCAGAAACACTCTTAAGATGCACGAGCTGATGGAATGAAAATTACTGCTGCAAAAGTCATTGTTACCTCACCCGGAAGAAACTTTGTCACACTCAAAATCATGACTGATGAGGGGGTTTATGGTATCGGCGACGGGACTTTGAATGGCCGCGAAAAAGCGGTGGTGTCCTATCTTGAGGAGCACCTGATTCCCGCTTTGATTGGTCGCGACCCACACCAAATTGAAGATATCTGGCATTTCTTTTATCGCGGCGCCTATTGGCGACGTGGCCCGGTAGGGATGACAGCGCTCGCCGCTATCGATACCGCCCTGTGGGACATCAAAGCTAAAGCTGCCAATATGCCGCTGTACCAACTCTTGGGTGGCCGCAGCCGCGACCGCATCCTGACGTACACTCATGCAAACGGAAAGGATCTGGACTCCACTCTGGAAGCCGTCCGTAAAGCAAAAGAGAAAGGCTATAAAGCCATTCGCGTTCAATGCGGAATCCCCGGCATTGCAAAAACTTACGGCGTAGCTAAAAGCAGTGACAGTTATGAACCAGCGGATGCTGACTTACCCTCAGAAGAAGTGTGGTCTACAGAAAAGTATCTTAATTTTCTGCCAGAATTATTTGCGGAGGTACGCAAGGAGTTCGGCAATGACCTGCACTTATTGCACGATGTTCACCATCGCCTCACGCCTATCGAAGCAGCACGCCTGGGTAAAGAGCTGGAACCCTATCATCTGTTTTGGTTAGAGGATGCGGTACCTGCAGAAAATCAGGAAGGCTTTAAGTTAATTCGCCAACACACCACAACCCCCTTGGCGGTCGGCGAGGTATTTAACAGCATTCACGATTGCCGTGAGCTGATTCAAAACCAATTGATCGATTACATTCGCGCCACAGTGGTCCACGCCGGCGGCATCACACACCTGCGCCGCATCGCTGACTTTGCCAGCCTCTATCACGTCCGCACTGGTTGTCACGGTGCGACAGATTTATCTCCTGTGTGTATGGGCGCGGCTTTACATTTCGATTATTGGGTGCCTAACTTCGGCATTCAGGAACACATGGCCCACAGCGCGCAAATGGAAGAAGTATTTCCACACGCTTATCGTTTTGAGGATGGTTATTTCACACCGGGCGAAACCCCGGGACATGGTGTGGATATCGATGAGGCACTGGCCGCTAAGTATCCTTACAAGCGTGCCAGCTTACCGGTCAATCGTCTTGAAGACGGCACCCTCTGGCACTGGTAACAGTGCCAATCTCATTGTAGGTGCGGGTGCCGCTGTTAAGTGAAAGGGAAAAACAACATCGTTGACGCCGATAATTTACATCATCGATTTACAATGCTTATTAATGAATTCACGATGTGATGGCATGTAATCAACCGCGCTATCGACAACTCGCTTGATGTGATTCATACGCTGCTCAAGCTCCTCATCCGACATAACTTCTACCAGCGGGTGGTAGCCTTCGGGCTGTATCCGTTGACCGCAGAGCACCTCTACCCAACTGATTTCATTAAACAGTTCATTGTTAAAGCGATGCACCTGGCCATTGGCTTTAAATACTTCTATTTTCTGGCGCAAGGCATCAGGAATATCCATTGTCCGACAATAGTTCCAGAAATCAGAGTCAGTTCTTTCCGTTGCGCAATAGTGAAGAATTAAAAAGTCGCGAATGCGTTCGAATTCAAAATCTGATTGTTCGTTAAACAAATCAATGACCGACTGATTAAACGCTTTGCTAGGGAAAAGTGCCATTAATCGTGCTACCGCGCTTTGCACTAAATGGATACTGGTTGACTCTAGGGGCTCCATAAATCCTGAAGCTAAACCCATGGCAACACAGTTTTTGTGCCAAAACTTGTGGCGCTTACCGGTAGTGAATTTTAATAATCGAGGTTCACTTAAGGGTTTACTTTCAAGATTATTCAAGAGCACATTTAACGCTTCATCTTCGGATATATAAGCGCTGGAGAATACGTGTCCATTACCGGTCCGGTGTTGTAAAGGAATACGCCACTGCCATCCGGAGGCGTGCGCCGTTGCACGAGTGTAAGAGGGTAAGGGATCTAATTTTTCACTGGCAACAGCCCAAGCCCGGTCGCAGGGCAACCAATGGGACCAATCGTCATAACCCACACCCAGTGCCTGCCCGATTAACAGCGCCCGAAAACCTGAGCAGTCGATAAAAAGATCACCTTCTACTTGTGTACCATCATCCATCACAACCGCTTTAATAAAACCGTCATCAGGCCGCAAGATAGTGTCGACTATTATTCCCTCGAGACGCTTCGCCCCATTAGCTTCGGAATATTCGCGCAGATAGCGCGCGTAAAGCCCGGCATCAAAATGAAAAGCGTAGTTAATATCAGACAGTGGTGAGTTACCAGCGTTAATCGAACGCATAAATTTACACTGGCGTCCCGCCAACGTGTTTAACGAGTACTCCCCAATATCCTGCGTCTTGCCCATTTGGTGATATTTGAGCCAATAGTGGTGAAACTGAAGAGCCTCCATGTCATGACCAACAGTACCAAACGCATGGATGTAGGCATCGCCTACACTACCCCAATTCACAAACTCAATGCCCAACTTAAAAGAGGCCTGAGTTTTTCTTACGAAATCATCTTCATCTATACCAAGGGTTTTATTGAATAGTTGAATTTGCGGAATGGTCGCCTCACCGACGCCGACAGTACCTATCTCTTCTGACTCGATAAGCACAATCTCACAGGAATCATTTTTCCAGAAGCGCGATAACGTGGCAGCAACCATCCACCCAGCGGTCCCACCACCGACCACAACCACTTTTCTTAAATTTTCCATGAGTCCTCACCATTGAGCCAATATATAAAAAAGTTTAAACAAAATCTGGCAGCGTGTTGATTGTGCGATTCACGGCTGTTTTTACAGCACCGATCACACTCATCGCCTCATCCATACTCATACTGGCAGTAAGAGGATCAATACTTTTTGGCCAAAGGCCAACGCCAAGTAAAAGCCAGACCTGCCAGTCCAACTTAATGAGTTCATATTCGTAAAATGGAATTCTACCACGACGAGTAAACAACGCCCTTTTATGCAGGACCTCATCTGACCGCAAAATATTATCGAATTTACTCCAGGTAGAATTAGCTTGCTCGCCAGCGACATCAAAAAGCAGCTGAGTAAGATCGCGAATATTTTTAAACGTTTGACAAACGATCTGATTGTATTCGCGATTCACAGCGGAGCTGCTTGTACTAGATGGAAAGTATTTCAGTATTGTACGCAGCGAAACCCAGGCCAAATCGGCTTCAGACACCAAGGGTGATGCAAGATTGATAGCAGCCTTGCCCATTAAAAGCAGTCGATCTGAACGCGGATTTAAACAGCAGCTACTATATCC
>CAYTQQ010000050.1:7097-18032 GCA_964440135.1 uncultured Cellvibrionaceae bacterium
TCCTTCTTTTGGCCCTGCAAGGCTTGTCGATGGGTTGGCATAGAGCGGGCAAGATTGCGCAGGTAAAGGGGTATATTATCGAGTAACTCTTGGACATCTGAAATGGTTAGGCGCGCTATGCGCGAGTCCAGGGTATCTGGATAAAGCCCTTGTCCCAAATATAGAGATAGCCAGCTCGGTGACATAAACAGTCCTTGTTCATACTCCACGACCTCACCACTGTTTTTGAACACATCTATTTTATGAGCTAAAGAGTCAGGTAAAGTCATAGCCGCACATTGTTGCCAGAAAGGCTCGCTTCTGTGGTTAAGCCAATAGTGAAGAATAATGAAATCCCTCACCTTCTCGTATTCATCTTTTACCACGCGATTAAATTCATGGGCCTCCAAAGAATAATCTTCCGTTACTGGAAGCAGCTCCAAAAGTTTATAGATACCAACCTGGATTAAATAAATACTGGTTGATTCCAACGGCTCAAGAAATCCACTCGACAGACCAATAGCAACGCAATTTTTTTCCCAGCTGGCGGCGCGCATACCCGCCTCAAACCGTATGTGTCTGGGCTCTGCCAGCAGCTCGCTGGAGATATGAGCCATCAGAGTATCCAGTGCGGTTTGCTCGTCCAGATAATCACTGCAAAAAACGTGACCATTGCCCTGACGATGCTGTAGCGGAATTTGCCAACACCAACCCACCGCTTTTGCGGTAGAGCGCGTATAGGGCACCGGATCTGCACGCAATTTGGAGGGCACTGCGATGGCCCGATCACAAGGTAACCAGTGCTTCCAGCTGACATACGGAACTTGCAGCTCCTTACTGATAAGCCTTGCATGAAAACCACTGCAGTCGACAAACAAATCCCCTGCGACCTCTTGCCCATTTTTTAATAGCAACGATTGAATATAGCCGGAGTCAGGATCGCGCTTAACAGCAGAGACCTCACCCTCTATTCGCTTTACACCACGCTCTTGGCTGTAAGCGTGCAACATTTTTGCATAAGCGCTCGCATCCAGATGGTAGGCATAGGAAAAAGTTGACTCAACCTTATCTGGATTGGCTGAAGGATAGGTAAAGCGCTCCTCCATAGCCATCGTATTGGCCAGAGAGAAATCATTAAACTCTGCCACCTTTTGTGACGCTCGTGCAGCTAGCCAGTAGTGCTGGAAGGCCACATTTTTTATGGAGAAACCATGATCGCCAAACGGATGATAGTAAGCGCTATCGCTAGCACCCCACCCCTCAAATTTGATACCGACCTTGAAGGTCGCCTGAGTAGCCTGAATAAAATCATGCTCAGTAATACCCAGCATGTCATTGAACACGCGAATGTGGGGAATAGTTGCTTCACCGACACCCACAGTGCCAATAGCATCCGACTCGACGAGCGAAATCTGTGCTGCTGAGCTTGCAAAGCGCGACAGAGCTGCGGCAGTCATCCACCCAGCAGTGCCTCCGCCAAGTATTATTATTCTCATGGGTTGCCTCGTAACCACTTTCCAGTTCGGACAAATATTTTCACGTTCAGAAAATCTAAACGTTTTGAACGAAATATGCGATTTAAAATCGCTATCGACTTTGGCACAAACAAAAAGCGCGCCCTGAGGCGCGCTTTTTGTTTCCAAGATAAAAGAATCTTAGAAGTTGGCTCTTACTACGAAGGTATAACGTCTGTCGTTAACAAACCAGGAACGCCCAACCTTAAGCTCATCATCCACTTGCATCAGAGTTTTGGTTTGAGTGTTCAACAGGTTTACGCCCTGCAGACCGATCGTAACGTTATCTGTTACGTTGTAGAAGATCGAACCATCCAGGAAGCCTAAGTCATCGTTGTACACAGGCAGACCAGTAATTACGTCACGAGATGTGAGCAAGTACATGGAGCGCCAGTTGTAAGCGAGACGTAAAGACCAGTCGTTCTTATCATACAGTAAGGCCAAGTTGGCAGTATGATCTGATTGGCCCTGCAGCGGCAGGTTGTCGAAGTTGTAATCACCGCTGTTCAGATCTGGGTTAGTTGGATCGAGGTTAGCGTTAGGTACACCACGCGCCTTGATATAGGAGTAGTTGGCCTGTACGCCTAAACCATCCCAAGGTGCCGGCAGAGTATCGAAGAATTGCTGGTAAGCAATTTCATAACCCAACATCTTCCCGTCGCCACCATTCTGTGGACCGCTGATCAAAACGTTCTCAGTAAGGCCGCTGACCGGGTTGGTAAACTCACGGTTGTAAGCGCCATTGACGAAGAAGTTCTTCAGATCTTTGTAGAACACAGAGAAGGTCAAGGAGCCTACATCGCTAAAGTACCACTCTAAAGACGTATCAAACTGTACCGACTCCATCGGCATCAACGTCGGGTTACCTGATGAACCAGTCCAGCCATTAAACTGAATGGTATTCGGGTCAATGACGCGCTGCTGAGAAAGGACAGTACCGGCAGTCAGAACATTAACGCCATCAATTTGTTCGATGGTGTTTCCATCAAGATTCTCCGGATCCAACACCGCTGGTATCAACGCGCCATTGTTATTCACCGTATAAAGCGGCTGACCACGTGACAAATCAGTGACCGGAACCTGACGTGTTTGGCCCTGTGCATCAGTGACTTGATCGAACACAGGATTACCACTAGCGTCCACCACCGATGCAGGCAGCCCTAACTCATGCTGCTGGCCGGTAACCGGATTCACCGGCGTATGTGGGTGCGGGTTATTTTCACCCCAGTAGGGTTCACGGAAGCTGAAGTTAAAACCTCTCGAACCAATATTGATGTAGTTACGCATATCACCGATATCGGGCAGAGCAATGGCTTTTGACACAGCAAAACGTGCAATCAACTCGTCAGTAAGATCCAGCTTCAAGTTAAAGCTAGGCAACACATCATCAAACGAACGCTTAGCCAGGTTCGCTGAGTAGGCGTTATTCGCAAAGCTGAGAATATCGCTACCGATGTAGTTGTTAGCTGAACTCAAGAAGTCGTTACCACGATCCCAAAGGTTGTAATCCCCTGGGTTGACGTTGGCCGGATTCCAGTTGGCGGGCAGACGTTCACTGCGCTGCAACAGCGGGAAAGTCGTGTAACCTTCTGTTTCGTTAGTAATGCGCACATAACGCAAACCAACGTTACCGGTCGCGCGAACGTTACCAATATCTGTACCGAAGTCTAAACGTACGTAAACGGCTTCATTCTTCTCGGTGGTTTTAAATATCTCACTATCGTGGAAGTAACCGTTCATGTTAGCGCGAGGTACGCACGCCTGAGCGCCTGCATCCCACTCAGCTTCGTTACGAAGGTTAGCCGGACGCCACTCAGCACCACAGGTATCATTGTCATTGGGGTTATACAAAGGCGAAAAATGCTGATCCCAGTTGGCGTAGTCTCTAACCAATGCCTCACTCGGATGCAGAACCTTTCCGCCAGCAATATCAGCAACGCCACCACGGTAGAAATCACCCCAGTCCACTACGTCCGCCCGATCCAGTGCAGTACCCTGGATGCTATCGGAATCCAGCCAAACAGTGTCACGCCAAATCGGTGACAACGCACCCCAGTTATAAGCAGAGAAACGTACTGTTTGCTCGCGTTCAGCGGAGCGGGCACCAAATTTCACACGTGTCAGGAAGTCGCCGTCAAAATTATAGGTACCATCAAGGCGGAGAGCTAGCGACTCACCTTCACTGCGCTCATAGTGGTCCATCGCTGCGTTATAGAGATATGAACTATTCTGAGTAAAATAGTCAGACGTGTTCCAGTCAGACTCGGGATAGTAGGTCCATGGATTATTAATGGCGAGCTGAGGTTTTGAGCCCCCATTATCAAAATCCATTACCGCCCAGGTCATGAAATGCAGGGTGACGTCATCATCTCTGGTCTCAGCTTCAATATACTGAGCATCAAATGACAACTCGAGATTATCGGTGGCATTCCACTGCAGGTTAAATGCGAGATCGTCAACTACAGTTTCGGTTTTCTTGTAGCGGGTGTCAGTCTGGAAGCGATGGCCGAAGTTAACGACTTCAGGGCTCGCCCAGTTAGCGTTATGAGGCACGCGATCTCCATCACCACGCCAACCTTCAACGACATCAGTCAAAGTACCGCTGGTAAACACACCGCGGTTATCAAACTGATATTGGTCCCAAACGCGATTACCGCTAGCATCTACGGAAGAACCTGGGAAAGTACGCTGCTCGTTAAAACCGGTTTGATATTTAATGGCATTTTCAGTCCACGCCAGTGTGGCGTCAGAACGCATAAACTGGAGAGATGCCAACAGGGTTTCGTCTGGGCTGCGCCATTGGGTAGCCAGTGCGATACCGGTACGATCCCGCACGTCGTTTTTCATGGTCAGGTTAGCGCCGTTAGGCACCAGCACGCCAGCATCACCAACTTCTACCGGGATCGGAGTACCGCTGTTAGGACCACCAAAGAAGAAGGTACCATCGTAAATATACGGGTTGGAAACATAGGTAAAGCCAGGGTTCAACGTATTTCCGTCACCGGCCATAGGAATAGGCTCTATGGGGCGGAACTCCATACGGTCGTTCTGGATACCGTGAGACTGGGCTTCCAGTTTGGAATCAGAAACGTTAATCAGGAAACCGAATTCACCTGCAGAGGTATCCCAGCGATCACTAAATAAAGCTGACACTGTCGGAGTGGCCTTTTCAGCCATATCCCCATAAGTGACGTCAGCAGAGAAGGAGAATTTACGACCATCCTGATCGAATGGCTTGCGGGTACGCAGGCTGATCGTGCCGGCAATACCGCCTTCAATCATATCTGCAGTCTGGTTTTTATAAATGTCTACACCGGCCATCAATTCTGGTGGCACGTCCTGGAAGCTCAAACCACGACCGGAGTTGGCGGTAAAAGAGTCGCGGCCGTTAAACTCGCTTCGAGTCTGCGTCATACCACGAACTACCGCACCCGAGCCCTCTACACCGATATGGTCAGGGTCATTGGCAGCGGCAAAGCGCTCGATCGATACACCAGGAATACGCTGCATGGCTTCCAAGACACTGCGGTCAGGAAGTGCACCGATGTCATCGGCGGAGATCGCATCTACGAAGGTATCTGATTGACGCTTGATTTCTTGTGCGTTCTGTAAGTTCTGCCTTACACCGCTAACAATAATTTCTTCAACATCACCTGAAGCGTCGTCTTGTGCAAATGATGGTGCACTTAGCGCCATTACACACATCGCCAGCATCGACTTTTTAAAGCGCATGCCTTGATCTGGTGTAAGGGACTTTTGGTTTTTATTAAAAGCCATAGCCAACCCCTTTCTTTTGTTTTTAATTTAATAAGTAAACACGCTGAAGAATTACGCGATTATTGAAATAGGTAAATTTGATAATGCATGTTCACCATCCATGGAAAATTTATATATTTCTTTTATAAAGGCGAAACCCTCATTAATGCGTAGATCTAACAAGGATATTAAGGTGTACAGGGAAGACGATAGGTTTTGAATTATCTCTTTAATATTAGTTTTGGTTGATATGAGCAAAGGACAGTTTTGCTCAATACTAATACCGTCTACCGAGCAACCGGAGTCGATGCTATAGTCTTGCCAGTGGGGCTGTCAATCATCTTAGCGCTAAATGCGTTAACGTTTTTCCCTTATTTTTATGGGAGTTATAGAGAAAGTACGATTATTGTTCAACTAAAGTTCACCAGGTCTCCGTGCACAAGATCGAACCTTTTATAGCTATTAAAACAAGCCCCATTAATAACCCAAGATGTTAAAAAGCGCTTTTCCTTGGCTAACAGATTTCTCCGCTCCCTACGACTCATCTAGACGACCAGCGCCCCATAAGCCGCAAATGGGAAAGAACATCGACTTGGGGTCATCCCAAGCGCCGCCGATTCTTGCCATAGCGCACCATCATTAATCAAAAATCGTTAGGCACAAAAAAGGAGCCCATGACTCCTTTTTAATCTAGCGCTTAATAAGAATGCCGCTTACTCATCAAATGGATGACGCAAAACGATTGTCTGCACACGATCGGGACCGGTAGAGATGATATCAATCGGCGTTTCCATTAGCTCTTCAAGGCGTGCGATATAAGCTCGGGCGTTCGCTGGCAGCTCATCAAGGCTGCTCGCCCCCACCGTTGACTCACTCCAGCCCGGCAATTCTTCGTAAACCGGCTGCAGCTCGGCCCACCCTTGTGCATCAAATGGAATTCCGGCTGGGTTGCCCTTGGCGTCCAGGTAGCTCACGCAGATTTTTACGGTCTCAAGTCCATCGAGCACATCCAGCTTGGTGAGACAAACACCGGTAACGCTGTTGATGCGGTTTGCATGACGCACGGCGACAATATCAAACCAGCCACAGCGGCGTTTGCGCCCTGTAGTGGCGCCAAACTCATGCCCTTTTTCGCCCAGATAGGTGCCGATTTCGCAGTCCAGCTCCGTTGGAAAAGGCCCTGAGCCCACGCGGGTGGTGTAGGCCTTGGTAATTCCCAGTACATAGTTCAGGTACATGGGGCCGAAGCCCGAACCCGTTGCGGTACCACCGACGGTAGTATTAGATGAAGTAACAAAGGGATAGGTACCATGGTCGATATCAAGCAACGAACCCTGGGCACCCTCGAATAAGATGTTTTCGCCATTTTTGCGTGCCTGATGCAAGAGTTCAGTGACATCAGCAATCATCGGAATCAAACGGTCTGCCCAGGCTTTGCAATCCGCCAGAGTTTGGGCGTAATCCACCGCCTCGACCTTATGCAGGTTGGTCAATACAAAGTTGTGATAGTCCATGACCTCTTTGAGTTTTACCGCAAAGGAGTCAAAATCCATCAAGTCACTCAAGCGCAATCCGCGCCGGGCAATTTTATCTTCGTAAGCAGGGCCAATACCTCTGCCGGTCGTGCCGATTTTGTCCGCCCCGCGCGCTGCTTCACGGGCCTGGTCCAAAGCGACGTGATAAGGCAGGATTAACGGGCAAGCCGGAGACAAGCGTAAGCGTTCAGACACGGGGATGCCCGTAGCCTCAAGCTTGTCGATTTCTCTGAAGAGCGCCTCTGGCGAGAGCACCACACCGTTTCCAATCAAACAAGTCACACCTGCACGCAGCACCCCCGACGGAATCAGGTGTAAAACGGTTTTTTGGCCGTCGATTACCAATGTATGGCCAGCGTTATGGCCGCCCTGAAAGCGAGTGACAAGTGAGACCTGATCTGTCAACAAATCGACAATCTTGCCCTTACCTTCATCACCCCATTGGGTGCCCAATATGACAACATTCTTGCCCATGACTTGGTTCAACTCTCTATGACTTGTAAAAAATTATGGCGATCGCGCGCCTTGGCCCACGATCGCCCGATACTCAGCTGAGATACTTACAAAGATACAACCTGATATTCGTCGCCTGTTAGTACCAACTGGCGATCACAACCCAACTCTTGTGCATCCTCCACCGCACCACAAACAACACGCTTACCCTCGGCCCGCAGTGTCTGAATCGCAGCCCAATAACGAGGATCATGCGCGGGTGACACAGGAGCGAGAATAGCCCCTGTTGCTGGATTGGCAAGAAAACCTAATTTGCTCAGCGCCGTGATATCTACAGCAAAACCGGTGGCCGGACGCGCACGCCCAAAGACTTCACCGATATGGTCGTAGCGACCACCACTGGCAATGGGATTGCCGTAACCGGGCGCAAACGCAGCAAACACCAGGCCGGTCAAATAGTGATAACCCCGCAACTCGCCCAGATCAAAATACATTTCTGCCTCGGGATAGCACTTTTCTACCATCTCTGCCACCGTCACTAACTGATCCACCGCTGCTCCGGCCTCAGGCACTAACGCACCAAAACGTTCACGGGCAGTTATCAGGATAGCTTTATCACCGGCCAGAGCGGGTAGATCCAACAGCAGGTCAGTGAGCGGAGAAGGCTGCAGATTATTCACCACCCATTCGCGAATTTCAGTCATCGCTTTGCGCTGTAACAGGTCGAAGAAATGGTCTTCTTGAGCTGCATTCAAATCCGCCGCTTTGGCTAACGCGCGATAAATGCCTACATGCCCCAGATCAATGTGTAATTTAGGGACTCCCGCCACGCGCAAGGACTCCAACAACAGGGAGATGACTTCGATATCAGCGGTTACCCGGGGCTCGCCGTAAAACTCCACGCCGGCCTGGATCGGAGTGCGTGTGGCAAGCGGATTTTTGGGTTTAGCGTGAACCACATGGCCGGCATAACAAAGCCGATTAGCCCCACGGCGATTACAGCTATGGGCATCCATACGGGCAGTTTGCGGGGTGATGTCGGCGCGAATTCCAAGCGTGCGCCCAGTGAGCTGATCGGTAACCTTAAAGGTCAACAAGTCGATGTCGCGACCCAACCCGATCAGCAACGAGTCGGTGTATTCCAACAACGGCGGAATGACTATGTCATAGCCCCAGGTGCTGTAAAGATCCAGCAACTGGCGCCGCAAGTGTTCGATTGGTTTGGCTTGGTCAGGAAGAATTTCTTCGACCCCGTCCGGTAACAGCCAGCGGTCAGCGTAAGTCATAGCGACTCTAACAGTCAGTTCAATAGATATAACAACCCGACACCGACGCACATGCTGACTAAGCCCATGATGCGCAACTGGCGATCAGTCACTGTGGCTAAACTCACCACCACACGCCGCCAGCGGGTTGGGTACAGGAAAGGAAGAATGCCTTCGAAAACAAGTAGCAGGCACAGGGCCCGACCTACATCTTCCCACATAAGTATTTCCCTTATAGCTCTTTCACTCACCTGCGCCGAATCACACTATCGCGGTCCTGCGTTTCGTCTGGCTGCGATAAATAACTCGCATTGCCAAAGGCTAAGCTAAAGCGGTGAAGCAAGCATAAAAAACCGAGCCAGTGGCTCGGTTGCGAGATTTTACACGCTTTAGCAGGGAATGTTGAGCTGAATTCCAGCTATTTTTTCCCCGTTGGATTCTTCAGATAACGGAAGAATTCGCTATTCGGGTCAACGACCAGCAAGTCGTCTTTGCCGCTGAATGTATTGGTGTAGGCGTTAAGGCTACGCACAAACGCATAGAACTCCGGATCCTTGTTAAACGCCTCGGCATAAATGGCTGCCGCACGCGCGTCACCATCACCACGCAGGCGCTCAGCATCGCGATAGGCATTAGCTTCTAATACCGTACGCTGGCGATCCGCATCCGCACGGATAACCTCAGCTTGCTCCTTACCTTTGGAGCGGTATTCACGGGCTTCTTTCTCCCGATCCGCAGCCATCCGCGCAAACACCGAATCACTCACATCGGTGGGCAGGTCAATTCGCTTCACCCGGATATCGATCACTTCAAGGCCAAGCAGGTCTTCGCTCACTGAATTGATACTCAGGGTCAGCTCCTGCATTAATTCGTCGCGTTTACCCGATACGACTTCGTGCAAGGTACGACGGCCAAACTGGTTACGCAGACCATCCGCTACCCGCTGGGCCAGACGCTCAGCGGCGATATCCTCATCGCCGCCGGTTGCCTTATAGTAGTTCTCCACGTTTTTAACGCGCCACTTAATGTAGGAATCCACGATCAAGCGCTTGTTTTCGATGGTGAAAAACGACTCTGGACGCATATCCGCAGTCATTAAACGGCCGTCGAATTTACGTACTCTGTCCGCAAAAGGAATTTTGAAGTGCAGCCCAGGAGGCACATCAATATTTTGCAGGCGACCAAAGCGCAATACCACAGCGCGCTCATATTCAGTCACGATGTAAACGCTGCTGGAAACAATCATGGCAGCGATGAAAAATCCAATCAGGGCAAAAAAACTTTTAGTATTCATTAACGGATCTCCCGGCGGACATTAGCGGGGGCAGATTCCTGTTGTCGGGGGAGCTCCCGCATCGTCGGCACAGTCTGCTGCTGAGCTGAGTTTGACTGAATAATTCTATCCAGAGGCAAATAGAGCATATTGTTGCCGCCTTCGACATCTACCATTACTTTCGAGGCATCACCCATTACGCGCTCAATCGCATCGATATATAAGCGCTCACGGGTAACCGCTGGGGCGCGCTTATATTCCTCCAGGAGGCGCTCGAAACGATCGGATTCACCCTCGGCGTGCGCCACGACTTCGGCACGATACGCTTCGGCTTCTTCCAGCATGCGTTGTGCACGACCACGAGCCTGTGGAATGACTTCGTTGGAATAGGCCTGCGCCTGATTCTTCAACCTTTCCTCATCCTCTTTTGCTTTGATCACATCGTCAAAGGCCGCACGCACTTCTTCGGGCGGACGACCTTCCTGAATATTGACGTCACGCACCAGAATCCCCGTGCCATAGTTATCAAGGTATGCCTGTATGCGCTGCTTTACTTCGGCTGCAATTTTTTGGCGGCCTTCAGACAGCACCTGGTTCAACCCGGTAGAGCCCACTACGTGGCGCAGGGCGCTGTCGGCTGCATGACGCAAGCTGATATCCGGATTCTTTACATTCAATACGTAGGCTTTTACGTCGGCCACGTTGTACTGCACAGTGATCGGCAGCTCCACGATGCTTTCATCCTGAGTCAGCATCAGCCCACGGGATGGATACTGACTTTCAGTGGTAACGTTGACTTTGGTAACTTCGGTGACCAGGGGAGCATTCCAGCGCAGGCCGGAATCTTTGATTTCCTTAAACGCACCAAATTGCAGAACTACCGCGCGCTCTTTGGCATCAACCTGATAGATACCAGCCGCCAGATACATGACAACTGCCACAACTAAAATGATCGCGAGTAAAGCACCGAAACTGCCGCCACTGCTGCTACCGCCTTTGCCGCTACCGGAGCCCCCACCGAACAAGCCATTGAGCTTATCCTGAAGCTTTTTAAACGCTTCATCGAGATCCGGAGGACCGTCGTTATTGCCGCGACCACCACCCCACGGGTCTCTGTCTTTGCCTCCCGGTTCATTCCAGGCCATACCTTTTCTCCACTC
>CAYTQQ010000051.1:0-17995 GCA_964440135.1 uncultured Cellvibrionaceae bacterium
CATTGTTACCAGTGATTGGACGCTTGCCAGTCACTTGACATACTTTAGACATTGTTTTGCCTCGTTGAAAAGTCAGCGCACTACGCTGTGTTTTAGCCTGAAAAACCGACCAACAACCAGCCTAGAGCAGTGTTGTGAGCAGCCTGTTCGTTCCTAATCGCGGGCCAGTTACCGAGTTGGTAAGGTGGGATTGTCGGCACCAAGGCACTATAAATAAGCGCTAGACCAGCACTTTAACAGGCGCCTGAGCCAACCCGGCCGCAGAGAGCCGCGTTTTATACCAAAACAGGCCTTCAATAGCAATGATAAGCTGATTTTTTAGCCAAAATTTCTGGTTAGAGCAGCCCGCGTTCAGCAAAAGACACCACTTCGGTGTCGCCGACTACCATATGATCCAAGACCCGAATGTCTACCAGTTCCAAAGCCGCTTGAATCCGCGTGGTAATTCGCTGATCCGCCTGGCTGGGCTCCGCCACCCCGGAGGGATGATTGTGGGCTAGGATCACCGCGGCCGCATTGCGCGCTAATGCCTCCTTTACCACTTCGCGAGGATAGACGCTCGCGCTGTCGATGGTGCCTTGAAACAACTCCGTGTAAGTAATCAGCCGGTGCTGGTTATCGAGCAGCAGTACCGCAAAGACTTCACGTTGCTGGTGACGCAAGCGCGCACTGAGATACTGACGCACCAAGCCAGGGCTGGTAAGCGCATTGCCGGTTTGCAGGCTCGCCGAGAGGTGACGGCGCGCCATCTCGAGCACGGCTTGCAGCTGTGCATACTTGGCATTGCCCAGGCCCAGCCCGCGGCAAAATTCGGTTTGGCTGGCTTCTAATAAAGGCCGCAGGCCGCCAAACTCCTGCAGTAGCTCCCGCGCCAGATCCACCGCCGATTTGCCCACGCAGCCAGTGCGGAGAAAAATGGCGAGCAGTTCGGCGTCTGACAAGGCGGCAGGGCCGAGGCTGAGAAGTTTTTCACGGGGGCGTTCGGCCACAGGCCAGTTAGCAATAGACATCGCGCGTTCCTTGCAAAAGTCAGTTGTCAGCGCAGCAATCCGGCGGCGCCGGGCCCGGGGGCCGAGGTACGAAAACGCTGGTAAGGATGGTATCTTAACCCCCCTTGCGTCAAGCGTACCCATATCCTCTGCCATGCCAGAGCGCACCTGCTGCCCATATATTCCGCGAGGGGTCGGTGCTCCACAACAGGAAAGCTATGAGTTCACTCACCAATAAACAGATTCTACTGGGCGTCACGGGTGGGATTGCCGCCTATAAAAGTGCCGAACTGATTCGGCGGTTGCAGGATATGGGTGCGAACGTGCGGGTGGTGATGACTCCGGCCGCCCAGGAATTTATCACCCCGTTAACCTTGCAGGCGCTGTCTGGCAACCCGGTTCATACCGATCTGTTAGATCCGGCGGCGGAAGCGGCCATGGGCCATATTGAGCTGGCACGCTGGGCCGATGTGGTATTGATCGCCCCGGCCAGTGCCGACTTTATTGCGCGCTTAGCCCAGGGTAAGGGCGACGATCTGCTGACGACGATTTGTTTGGCAACGGCAGCGGGTATTGCGCTTGCGCCAGCGATGAATCAGGGTATGTGGCGCAACCCGGCCACTCAGCATAATGTTCAATTGCTCCACCAGCGCGCCATTACCGTCTTCGGGCCGGCGGACGGCAGTCAGGCTTGTGGTGATGTTGGGCCGGGACGGATGTTAGAGCCGGATGAGTTGGCCCGGGCAACCGCCGGGTTGTTTCAAACCGGCAGTTTGGCGGGACGCAAAGTGGTGATTACCGCAGGCCCGACCCGGGAAGCGATTGATCCGGTGCGTTATCTGAGCAATTACAGCTCCGGCAAAATGGGTTATGCCCTGGCGCAGGCCGCCGCCGAGGCGGGTGCGCGCACCCAGTTGATTAGCGGTCCGGTTAATTTGCCAGCGCCCTTGCGCGTGGACGTCACCGCAGTTACCAGTGCCCTCGATATGTACGAAGCCAGTATGGCCGCTGCCGCCGATTGCGATTTATTTATTGCGGCGGCGGCGGTTGCCGATTACCGTCCCGAAGCTCTGGCAGCACATAAAATAAAAAAACAGGCGGGTGCTGAACTGGTTATTCGTCTGGTGCAAAATCCCGATATTGTTGCCAGTGTTGCGGCTCTGCAGCCGCGCCCGTTAGTTGTGGGCTTTGCGGCCGAGAGCGATAATTTAGTGGCACATGCGCGCGCGAAACTGCAACAGAAGAATCTCGACCTGGTGATCGCCAATAATATTTGTGTGCCCGGCATAGGCTTTAACAGTGACGACAACGCCGTGACACTGATTGATGCTCAAGGTGAACAGGCATTGAGTCAGCGCAGCAAGCAACAGCTGGCACGGGAATTGATTGCGCTACTGGCGGCCAAGTTAAAGGTATAAAGGCATGATGCGTAAAGCTCGAACAAAAAAAACAAACGACACCGCACCAGCACCACAAGGCGGCAGCGACGCCCACCCGAACGGAGCGAAAAGCTCCCGTGCCGAACAGCGGGCGCAGGAAGCGGCCCGTCGCCTGACCGCTCACCAACAACAGATTTTGCGTTACGCCTTGATTGTTGCCGTGGTTGTCAGCGCGGCGCTGTCCTGGTTGCTCTACGGTTATATGGTGCGCGATGTCGAAGCCCAACGCATTGTCGAGCTAACCGAGCGCGAGACGCGTCTGCGCACCCAATCCCTGACCGAATATCTGCACAAACTGCAGCGGCAACTCGAACAGGAAGTCGCGCGCCCGGAATTGTTGCCGGCCTTGCAGACAAACGATAGTCAAGCGCTGGCACTGCTCGAGCAATCCATCGGTAAAAATTTTTACCGGACGTTAAAGGTGCGCCTGATCCCCAGCGGCACCGCTGAAATGGAGCGCGACAGTGCGATCCCGATCCGCTTCGCCGAGCTGGATTTTATTCGTCGCGCTGAACGTGGACAGGAAGCCCTGCCGGAGCTGGCACTGATTGATGAGATGTGGCTGCTGCATTTAATCACCCCGGTGCGCATGGAGGATCAACACATTATCGGTACGCTGATGGTGACGTTGGATACCGAGGAGCTGCGTCAGGCGTTTGCTGTAGGCGATTCCAGCATGGGCGAGAGCGTACTACTGCAAAAATTTCCCGATGGCGGGTTACAAACAGTGATGACCTTGGGTCAGGGCAGCGTCGGGGCGCGGCATGAACAGGGTGTTGCCGGCAGCTACTTGAGCGTGCGTTTTACGCCCGCCCAACAGTTAATTCTGGTCGCGAGTGAATTGCCGGCACTCTGGCTGCTGGTAATCTCAGCTATTACGATTGGCAGCTTGGTGGCTGCGTGGATTGCCAGTAAAGTCATCGCCGCGCGACAGCCAGTGCCCAAGACAGTTGCACCTGCCACGACCCTTCAGCCAAGCGAAACGGCCAGCCAGACAACTACGCCCTCGTTGGCAGATCCGCTTTACCAGAGCCAGGATATTCTCGACATCACCGTGATCGATGAAGATGAAGATATCCTCGGACTCAAAGCCGCCACCGGCAGAAAGCCCGCGAGTAAACCGGCAGAGCTGCTCGACCCGGCGCTGGTGCCAGAGGAAATTTTTCGCTCCTACGATATTCGCGGCGTGGTGGGGCAGGCGCTCACTCCCGATCTGGCCGAAAAGATCGGCCAGGCATTGGGCAGTGAAGTACTGGATCAAGGTGAAGCCAGCATTTTAGTGGCGCGCGACGGTCGCCTGCATAGCGAAGAATTAAGCGAGCGCTTGATTCGGGGTATTACTCAAACCGGCTGCCACGTTATTGATATCGGTGTTGTGCCGACGCCCTTATTGTACTTCGCTACCTTTCATCTGGCAGAAACCAGCAGCGGAGTGATGGTAACCGCGAGCCATAATCCGGCGGAATACAACGGCTTTAAAATGGTGGTTAACGGCGTAACCCTCGCGGATGATGCGGTGATGGATATTCGCGCGCGGATTTTGCGTCAGGACTTCCACCGCGGACGGGGTGAAATCGAATACCGCCAAGTCATCAGCGATTATATTGATCGCATTTTTTCCGATGTTGCTTTGGCGGGCAATGTATCGCTGGTCATTGATGCCGGTAATGCGGTCACCGGTGTGGTCGCGCCGCAATTATTCGAAGAACTCGGCTGTGATGTCACGCCGTTATACTGCGATCTGGATGGCAGCTTTCCCAATCACGATCCCGATCCTTGCGATGAGAAAAACCTGCAAGATTTGATCGCCAAAGTGCGCGACGTGAATGCCGATATGGGCGTCGCCTTTGATGGCGACGGCGATCGCCTGGTCGTGGTGACCGGATCGGGAAAAATTATCTGGCCCGATCAACTCCTGATGTTATTTGCACGGGATGTGCTGTCACGCAATCCGGGCGCGGATGTCATTTTTGATGTGAAGTGTTCACGCCAGTTGAATCAGGTAATCAGCAGTTATGGTGGCCGTCCGATTATGTGGAAGACCGGTCATTCCCCGATGAAAGCCAAGATGATCGAAACCGGTGCATTGATCGGCGGCGAATTCTCCGGCCATATTTTTATCAAGGATCGCTGGTACGGGTTTGACGACGGCATGTATGCCATGGCGCGCCTGCTGGAGATTGTCACTCTGCGCGATCAACCACTGGACGATATTTTTACGGCCTTTCCTATTCTCCCTTCCACGCCGGAATATAAAATTCCAGTGCCGGACGATAAGAAATTTCTGCTGGTACAGAAACTGGTGGAGCGGGGCGACTTCTCATCCGGCAAGACAACCACCATTGATGGTTTGCGGGTCGACTTTGATAAAGGCTGGGGGCTGGTGCGTGCCTCCAACACCTCCTCTGCGCTCACCCTGCGCTTCGAGGCGGAGTCGCCCGAAGCGCTGGAAAAAATTCAGCAACTGTTCAAGCGTGAGCTGGTCAAGATTGATCAAAGCCTGGCCGTTAATTTTTAAATCGATTATTCATACAACGGATTTTACCTATGTCTCTCAACCGCGAAGCGGCGATGAATATCGCCAATGTTCTCACCGAAGCACTGCCTTATATTCAGCGCTTCACCGGCAAAACGATCGTCATTAAATTCGGCGGCAACGCCATGATTGATGAACAGCTGCAAAACAGTTTTGCGCGGGATATCGTCCTGATGAAACTGGTGGGTATGAACCCGGTTGTCGTACATGGGGGCGGCCCGCAAATTGGCGATTTATTACAAAAATTAAATATCAAATCAGAATTTGTCGGCGGTATGCGCGTTACCGACAGTGCCACCATGGATGTGGTAGAAATGGTGCTCGGCGGCAACGTCAACAAGCAGATTGTCAGCTTGATAAATCGCAATGGTGGCCAAGCCATTGGTTTGACGGGAAAAGACGGCAAGTTAATTCGCGCTAAAAAATTGACCGTGAGTCATAAAACCCCCGAAATGCAAGCGCCGGAAATTTTGGATATCGGCCATGTTGGCGAAGTGGCCGACGTTAATACCGGCGTTATTGATATGCTGATCAATAGCGATTTTATTCCGGTTATTGCACCTATCGGTGTGGGTGACGATGGCGCGTCCTATAATATCAATGCCGATTTGGTAGCGGGAAAAATGGCCGAGGTCTTGCGTGCAGAAAAATTGATGCTGCTGACCAATGTGGCTGGCTTGCAAGATAAGGAAGGCAATGTGCTCACCGGTTTAAGCACTGCACAAGTGGATGAATTGATTGCCGACGGTACAATTTATGGCGGAATGTTGCCAAAAATTGGCTGTGCGCTGGATGCTGTAAAAGCTGGAGTCACCAGCGCTCATATTGTCGATGGTCGCGTGGCCCATGCGGTGTTGCTGGAAATCTTTACGGACGCTGGCGTCGGCACATTAATTACCAACGCTAACTAAGCTTGCATACTCAGTGGCGGCTATTCACACTTGATGAAGTACATGACGCGGCCATCAATCAGTAATATAACGCTACCTATCCAACCGCTAGCAGCAGTCATTGTGGCAGCACTGTGTTTTTTGGAAAAACGTCAACGAAGCAGGAAAGGTTATGGTTAAGGCCAGCACGAAAGTTTCCCGGCGCCAACAGATTCTTGAAGCGCTTGCGAAAATGCTGCAGGAGAGCCCGGGCGAGCGCATTACTACAGCGGCCTTGGCCAGGGCAGTTGGTGTTTCAGAGGCAGCACTTTATCGCCACTTCCCCAGCAAATCGAAAATGTTTGAAGGGTTGATTGAATTTATCGAAGAGACGATTTTTTCACGGGTTACGCTGATCCTGGCGGAAGAAGAAGGCGCGCTCAAACGCTGTGAAAATATTGTTTTTTTGTTGCTGACATTCACCGAACGCAATCCAGGAATTACACGGTTATTGACGGGCGACGCCCTGACGGGTGAAACCGAGCGGTTAAGAGTGCGCATTGCGCAATTTTTTGAGCGAGTTGAAACACAGCTGCGGCAAGTTATCCGAGAAGCAGAATTGCGCGAAGGTGTTCGTCCTATTTTGTCGGTCGCCATGGCGGCTAATTTATTAAGCATTTATGTCGATGGACGCATTGCGCAATTTGTCCGCAGTGAGTTCCGCCAACTTCCTACGGCTTACTGGGCGGATCATTGGCCCGTGTTAGCTAATCAATTGTTTCCCCGGTAATTTCAGCAGCACAATTGCTTAACTTGAGCAGATTATCTGGCTCGGATTTTTGATCCTGCGTAGCTGAAAACCTTGCCAGCCATAGTGACTACCTCTTTTATGTCTACCACGTCTAAAGCCATACCTACCAATATTATTACCGGCTTCCTTGGTGTTGGAAAAACAACGGCCATTCTGCATTTGCTGCGTAACAAACCTGAGCATGAAACCTGGTCAGTGTTAGTGAACGAGTTTGGCGAAATCGGTATTGACGGTACCTTGCTCAACCGTGTGAACGCTCATGTGAGTGAGGTGCCCGGTGGCTGTATCTGTTGCGCCGCAGGGTTACCCATGAAGGTGGCACTTAATCGCATGATCGCGTCGACCAAACCGGATCGCATTCTGATCGAGCCGACGGGTTTGGGTCATCCTGCAGAAATTATTCGCACCCTGACGACCGACTATTACGCTAACGTCCTGGAGCTACGCGCAACGATTACTTTGGTTGATCCACGCAAAGCACAGGATCAACGCTACCGCGACAATGAAATATTTCGCGATCAGTTGCGCATGGCCGATGTACTGGTAGCCAATAAAATGGATGTAACGAGTACGACGGATAAGGCAGCGCTGCAAGGTTTGTTGCAAGAGCTTTCGCTGTCCGATGAAAGCCTCTGCTGGATCAGTCAGGGCGAACTGATGACGCACTGGTTAGATCAGCCGCGTGCGCGCTCGCTGGACCACACTTCCTCTGCCGCGAGCGGACTTCTGGCTCAGCGACAAACAGCAAGTATTATCTGGAGTGCCGATTTGCAGGAGGGCGAAGACGTTGTTCGCCGTACCAACCAGGGACAAGGATTTTACAGTTGCGGTTGGCTATTCAGAGCAGACTGGTTATTTGATTTTAATCTGCTCTTCCTGTTTATGACGGGCTTGAGCTGTCTGCGCGCAAAAGCCGTGATCAATACCACACAAGGCGCCTACTCCTTCAATTCTGAAAATGGTGTGCTCAGCGTAAATCAATGGGACAGTGAGTTGATGCCCGAGTTAAATGACAGTCGCATTGAATTTATCGATGATCAAGCCATTGCGTTAGACGATATTGAGCAGCAATTATTAGCGATGGTACAAGGCAGGGAGTAATAGTATTTATTGGTCTGAAATACGATGGTTAATCATCAGCGATTTTGCCCGGAAAACGTCAGGTATCCACGGTAAAACTGATTTCAAACTCCACTCCTTTGTGATCCGCGCGGTTGCGTGCGACCACCCTGCCCTGATGCAGATCGACAATCAAACGCACAATATGTAAGCCTAGGCCGAGATGGATTTTATTATCCGGTGACGTGCCGGTTTTTTCGCGCAGAGAGACGAGCGAATCAAATAACTGGCTTTGCATCTTATCGGGTAAGAGCGGCCCATCGTTGCTGACGGTGAGTGTAATCACATTTTTATGGCGGGCTAGCACCAGTGCGATTTCACCATCGGATGGGCAAAAATCACAGGCGTTATCAAATAATTTATCCATCATTTGCACAATCAAATCCGCCGAACCATAGAGCACATAGTTTTGCTCTGGCGAAATTTTGCAGCGGATTTTTTGTGGCGTAACGTCCTGATAGGCAAGTGCCAGCTCTGCGACGACTTTATCTAAAGGAAAGAAAGCCATTTCTGCCTGGCGGATACTTTCTTCAACCCGGCTCGCAGAGCTGATAGCCGTTAAAATAGTCGAAAGCCGCTGAGAGCCCTGCTGGGCTCGTTCGGCAAATACCCGTGCGGATTCTGGCAGTTGTTCGTTGTCGAGGTTATCCAGTGAGCTGCGCACAACCGCCAGCGGCGTGCGCAATTCATGAGAGAGCTTATTGGACAGGGTGCGTAAATATTCCGTGTATTCCTGGACGCGCATCAGCAGACGATTATAGCTGCGACTAAGATCACCAATTTCGTCCTGCGCGTTGGATGGTACAAAAGCATCTTCCAGCTGTTGATCATCGCGAATAGCGCTATCGGCAGCGCGGCTTAAACGTCGAATGCGCAACGATAACCAGCTGGCGTAAGCAATCAGGCCGAGACCTGCGCAGCCGGTCGCCAAAAAGGTATAAAACACCAGCCGTTGAAACGCATTATCCGTCAGTGCCAGCAAGCCAGCGCTGGTTTGTTCCGCAACCACGGCTCCAATCGTGTGCTGGTTAAGGCGGATCGGCACGGCGGCACGAGCAATTGTTTCTTGTCGGTGTCGATACCAGGCTACGGCTTCTTGTCCTGTAAGCGCGGCGGTAATTTCGTTCGTCTCCAGACGGCCGTCGCGCTCTGGTTGGTCAAGCCCAGGAAAACGCTGTTGCGAAAAGATGTTGCGAAACAGTGATGTCAATCCGCCTTGGAATAATTCCGGCGCGGCGCTTGGCAACCTTCCCGCCTCGGCAATCAACCACTGGTTATTGGTCGCCAGCCGCAAACGTAAATCGTCGGCGGCAAATACGCTGAGTGCTTCAGTTAATAATTCGCTGTGACGCACCAGCGGTGCTGGCGGGCTGTCAGCGGCGATAGTGCCGAGCCACTGCGGTTGGTGCGCATCATGATTGATGACCGCCACACCCAGATAACCCTGGGTTAAATACCAGGGAATTTGTAGCTCCAGTTGATAGCCGGTGCTGGTCTCCTGCCAGATGCCATGAATGCTGTGTTCCTGGCGCGGCAGTCGAATTGGGGTGTAATTGTCGGTGTGGTCTTGTGCTGGCTCCTGTTCCTGGTTCCGTTCCTGTTCCTGGTGTTGGGCCTGATTGGTGAGCCACTGGTGATGGGGCGTATTGATATCGAATGCATGGGTAGTGCCGGGGGCACTGGCGACCACGACAAAATCGCGCACGCGTCCGTCGCGATCAAGAGTGCGCAAAAGAAGGTGATCGTTGGCGGTCAGCGCTTGTTGTCCGGGATGGTAATAATCGAGCTGACGATCATCAACTTCGATAAAGGCATAGAGATTTTTATTAAAAAATCCCATTTGAATTTGCACACGAAAATTATCCGCCTGCCACTGCTTTTTAACCAGTTCGCGATTGCGCCATTCATCATCATAACCATCCAGCACCACTGCCGTGGCGAAGGGGTGTGCATAAAATTGCGGCGCGGTGGCCACGTCGGCAAAGTTCTGCGTCAGTGCGGCAATTAAAATGGGTTCGCTGGCAATTCGGTTGGCTACCGCTTCGGCGGTCGCGAGCAGCGCACGGCCCTGGCCTTCGCGCAGGGCGTCTTCCATTTCGCGTAAATACTGACAGCCGGCCCACGGCAGGCTGAGGGTTAATAAACTGACAAGAATTAATTGGCGGCGCAGTTTCACGGTGTGCGGTCGTCCCAGCGGTAGCCCATGCCGTACGCCGTTTGAATGGCATCGAAGGTGTCGTCGAGTCGTAAAAACTTTTTACGAATACGTTTAATGTGGGAGGTGATGGTGTTGTCATCCAGCACGACGTTGGCCGCATCCATTAATTGCTGGCGATTTTTAACGTGGCCGGGATGTTTCGCCAGCGCGTAGACAATCCACAGCTCAGTAATGGTCAGATCAACGACTTGCTCGGCCCAGTGGGCGCTCATGCGATCCATGTTCAGGGTTAAGAGGCCGCGCTGAATAATATCTTCCTGGGTGGCATGCTGAGGATTGCGCAGCGCTTCTACCCGGCGAAACAACGCAATGATGCGCGCCAGCATGTGAGTCTGGCTGATATCTTTGGTGAGGTAGTCATCGGCTCCGAGACGCAACCCGGATACCACATCGAATTCGCTGTCGCGCGCGGTTAAAAAAATAATCGGCAGCGTTGGTGCCTTTGCGCGCAGCTCGCGGCATAAATCAAATCCGCCCTCGATATCATCACCCAGACCGACATCAATAATGGCAAGGTCGGGTAGCTGCTGTTGAAACGCCGCCAGCGCCTCCGGGCGATTGTGATAAAGGCTGACGGTAAATCCTTGGCGGGTCAGCGCATCCCGGTAGTTGTGCGCGAGCGCAATTTCATCTTCAACAATGACGATATGACGGGCCATGGTGTTCCTGCTCTCTTACGGGTGCGTACCTAAACGGTGTTATCAATTATTAAGCGCCAGTGTACCCGGCGGGCAGGGGTTATTCGCGCCTTGCCACAATTTGCCACAATTGATCAGCAGTTTACCTGCTTTTAGACCCCGGCTTGCCCGATTGCTTTGATGTACTGAGGTGGCAGTTACGAGGTGCCAGTTACGAATTGATAGTTACGCATTGATAGTTCCTGCACCTCAAGTCCTCAACCATTTTAAGCAGGGTCGCCATCATGTGTTTTCACCGCCGCCGGATACCCCGGCATTTGTTACTCCAGCCAGCCACCCCTAATCCGGGCTACGGTCGCGTTGTTAAATGGTTTGTTATTCTCCTGGTGACTGTCACGGCGACGGTGATTGCGGCGGTAGCGCGTGCGGTGCCCCACACCGAAGCGCCGGTGTTCAGCAATACCTTATCGCCGACCGGTATGCAGACCGGGGCTCTGCTGTTTAAAGATGGACAGGGGCGCTTCGCCCCGGCCCTTCATCACGACAGCGAAGCCGATGTGGTGATCAAGGGCATGCTGGCAAAAGTCGTCTTGCGGCAGCGCTTTGAAAATACCGGAGACCACTGGTTGGAGGGCGTTTACGTCTTTCCGCTGGGTGAAACGGCGGCGGTGAGCCGTATGATCATGGAAGTCGGGGAGCGGCGTTTGGTTGCCCAGATCCGGGAGCGGGAGGAAGCCGCACAGATTTACCAGCAGGCGCAACGCGAGGGTCGGCGCGCCGCGTTAACAGAGCAAGAGCGCCCTAATCTCTTTACGCAGTCGGTGGCTAATATCGGTCCTGGAGAGGTGATCACCATCGAATTGCATTTTCATGAGACGGTCAGCTTTCGCGACAACACCTTTAGTTGGCGTCTGCCGACGACGTTAACGCCCCGCTATATACCCGGTATGCCGACTGCGGCCGAGGACGTGCGCGAAGTGCCGACCAATGGGTGGGCGCAGTCCGCTACTCAGCCATCTACCCAGCCCACTGCGCAAGTACCGGATGCGCAGCGCATCAGCCCCTTTTTCACCACCGACAAAGACGCCGCAACTAACCCTATCCGTATCCAGCTGCGTCTGGACGCCGGCTTGCCGTTAGCTGAGATCCACGGCAGTTACCACCAGCTGCGCTTGCACAAAAGCGCTGACACTCACTGGGTCAATACAGTGCCCGAGGTGGTGCCTATGGATCGCGATTTTGAAATCAGCTGGCGTACCCCGGCGGGAAAAGCGCCCGATACAGCGCTGTTTATTGAGCAGCAGGAGGGACACGATTACGCCCTGCTCATGCTCTTGCCTCCGCAGCAACAGCAGGCACAAACGCTGCCGCGCGAAGTCATTTTTGTTATCGACACCTCAGGCTCAATGGGCGGAACCTCAATCGCGCAAGCCAAAGCCAGTCTGCAGCTGGCCTTGGCCCGGCTGCAGCCTCAGGATCGCTTTAATATCATTGAATTCAACAGCCGCCACCGCCCGCTGTTTATCCAGGCAGAATCCGCCGGAGCAAGTGAGTTAGCCCAGGCGCGGCAGTTCGTGCAGCGCCTCAAAGCTGAAGGCGGTACCGAAATGCGCGGTGCTTTAGCCGTGGCGCTGCGAGAGCCCGCGCCAAGCGGCTTTCTCAAGCAGGTTATTTTCATTACCGATGGCAGCGTGGGCAACGAAACGGAATTGTTTCAGCTGATTCACCAGCAGTTGGGCGAGGCGCGCTTATTTACCGTTGGAATCGGCTCGGCGCCCAATAGCTATTTTATGCGTAAGGCTGCGGAGTTTGGTCGCGGTACCTTTACTTTTGTCGGTAGCCAGCATGAAGTTGCAGAAAAAATGCAGGCGCTGTTCCTCAAGCTGGAAAGTCCGGTGTTGAGCGATATCCATATCCAATGGCCTGCCGGCGTGGCGATTGAAGCCTGGCCGCAGCGGGTACCGGATTTGTATCACGGTGAGCCGCTCTCGGTGAGTTTCAAAGTGAATGGCGAATTACCGGCCCATTCCGTTATCCACATCAGTGGGCAGCAGGCGACGCAGCACTGGTCCCGGCAACTTAACGTGACCGCGGGCAGTCGCGCAGAGCCGGCGGCGGGTGTGGCGGTGCGCTGGGCGCGGAACAAAATAGCGGCGCTGCTGGATGAAAAAGTGCGCGGCCGCCATGAAGACGAGGTGCGCGCTGATGTGTTGCAACTGGCGCTGCAGCATCAACTTTTGTCCCCGTACACCAGTTTTGTGGCAGTGGAAGATCATGTAAGTCGACCGGCGCATGCGCCAACCACCATCGCGCCCGTGGCTAACCTGCTGCCCCACGGCCAGCGACTGCAAACTATCGGCTACCCGCAAACAGCCACGTCGGCACCCTTGCAGCTGGTGCTCGGACTGCTGGCGCTGTGCCTGTTGCTGGGATTGCGCTGGCACAGTCGCAGAGGCCGGTGTGTTTAATCTGTCCGGTAAACACCGGTGGGCCGCGTTCCTGCTGGTGATATTTATCGGCTGGCAATGGGGCAGCGCCGGCTGGATTCTGGCTAAGGCTAACCTTGCCCAGTGGTTAATTGCACGGGCGTGGAGCCAGACTCTGGTGCAGCCCGACCAGCCCCATAAACCCTGGCCGTGGGCGGATACCTGGCCGGTAGCGCGGCTGCAAATGCCCGAGCGCGGAGTCGATTTGTATATCCTCGAGGGGGTGCAGGGTAATTCCCTCGCTTTCGGGCCGGGACATCAACAGGGCACACCCTTGCCCGGTGCAGGTATGAGCGTTATCGGCGGGCACCGCGATACCCACTTTCGTTTTCTTCAGGACGTAGAGCCGGGCGAGCAACTGATCGTGCAAGGGCCAACCGGTGTCCGCTTACGCTATCGCATTGATCATCTGGAAGTGGTGGACACTCGATATCGCGCCCTGCAGATTCCTCCTGCCGAGGAGGGGTTATTATTGATTACCTGCTATCCCTTTCATGGGCTGACTAACGGGCCTTTGCGTTTGTTGGTCTGGGCGGGCGCAGCAGACGAGCCGACGGCTGACCCGAATGCCGCTTAAGCCATCTCCGGCTGCTAAAAGTTGCGCTATGGTTAAGCAACTTGCATCGGCATCACCAATTTTGTGGCGGCTTTTCAACGGATTGAACACCGGCAGCGCTGATATCGGTTATGCTGAGCGGTATGGATGGTCGGCATGACGGCCGGATAACTAACTCCATCATGGAACGTGTTTAAGGGGGTCTTATGTTTTTGTTGTCGCTATTACTCATAGTGGTTTTAACAGGCGTGCTGATCTACCGTAAGGTGCCCCTGCCCGCAGCCTCTGCGCTTGTTGCGCTGGCCTGGCTGGTTTTAGGCTTACTCAGCCCGGTATTTTGGTCGCTGTGGCTGGTGATTCCACTGGCGCTTGTCCTTCTGGTACTTAACATCTCCTTTCTGCGTCGTCCGCTCCTCTCCCGCCCGGTGTTTACTGTCTTAAAAAAATCCATGCCGAGTATGAGCGTCACCGAACGCGAAGCGGTGGAATCGGGCACTACCTGGTGGGAAAAAGACATTTTCAGCGGTCAGCCAAACTGGGCCGAATTTGCCCATATTGCCCTGCCGCAATTGACCGCCGAAGAGCAGTCGTTTCTGGATAACGAGGTCAATGAGCTGTGCGCCATGCTCGACGAGTGGGAAATCTATCAGCGCAAAGATCTCTCGCCAGAGGCCTGGCAGTTCCTCAAGGACAAGGGCTTTTTCGGTTTGATTATTCCGCGCGAGTTTGGCGGCCGGGAGTTCAGCCCTTATGCCCAGAGCCGGGTGATGAGCAAAATCGCCAGCTGCTCGAGTACCACAGCGGTCACTGCCATGGTGCCCAACTCCTTAGGCCCCGGCGAACTGTTGATGAAATACGGCACGGAAGAGCAGAAACAGCGCTGGCTGCCGGGGCTTGCCAAAGGTACTGAGATACCGTGTTTTGGCCTGACCGGCCCGGAAGCGGGCTCGGATGCCGGCTCTATCCCGGATATTGGCGTGGTCTGCAGGGGTGAATTCGAGGGCCACGACGTCGTTGGCCTGCGGTTAACCTTCAGCAAGCGCTGGATCACCCTCGCTCCGGTTGCCACCGTGGTCGGCCTGGCGTTCAAACTGGAAGACCCCGAGGGCTTGTTGGGCGACCCTGCTAAAAAAGAATACGGTATTACCTGTGCGCTCTTGCCAGCGGATCATCCCGGGGTTGAGATTGGTCAGCGCCACAACCCCGGTTCGCCGTTTATGAACGGCCCGGTAAGAGGCAAGGATGTTTTTATTCCCATCGACTGGATCATTGGCGGTCCTGCCATGGCCGGTAAAGGCTGGCGGATGCTGATTGAATGTCTGGGCGCGGGGCGCGGGGTGTCGTTGCCGGCATTATCGACCGCCAGTGGCGAGATGAGCTATCGGATGGTGGGCGCCTTTTCGCGTATCCGTCGCCAGTTCAATACTGAAATCGGGAAATTCGAAGGTGTGCAGGAAGCAACCGCAGATATCGCCGGCGGTGCCTATACCTTGGAAGCCATGCGCCATCTGGTTACCAAGGGACTGGAATCCGGGGCGCCTTCGGTGATGACCGCGATGGCCAAATACCATGCGACTGAAATCATGCGCCGGGTGGTCAACCACAGTATGGATGTCGTGGCGGGCCGTGCGATTCAATTGGGCCCCCGCAACTTTCTGGTGTTTCCTTATCAAAGTATTCCGGTGGCCATTACGGTGGAAGGCGCCAATATTCTTACCCGCTCCCTGATGATTTTTGGGCAGGGTGCCGTGCGCTGCCATCCCTATCTGTTTGAAGAAATGCAAGCGATGCAGCACGAGAACCAGGCGGAAGGGCTGCGGATTTTTGATCGGCTGTTTATTCGCCACCTCGGGCATGTCTTTCACAATCTGGTGCGCACCATCGTGTTTGGCATTACCCGCGCGCGGTTCAGCAGTGTGCCCGCTAATGCAGATAGTTTCAGTACACCCTGGTATCAGCGCATCAACCTGCTGAGTGCTTCGCTGGCGGTGACAGCAGACTTCGCCTTGGCGATTCTGGGTGGCAGCTTAAAGCGGCGCGAGCTGTTATCGGCCCGTCTCGGCGATGTGCACAGTCAATTGTTTATTGCCTGCTCCATCTTGAAGTATCACTCAGCCCATGTGCGTTCGCGGGCGGAGGACGCCCATGCGGAGTACGCATTAACGCTCGCGCTGTATAAAGCCCAGGAAGCACTGCTCGATTTTTACGCCAACTTCCCCGTGCGCACGGTTGCCTGCGTGTTGCAGGCGTTCACCTTTGCCACGGGTCGCCTGATCAAGAAACCCAGCGACCATTTGATTCGTGAACTGGGTGATTTGATTATGGAAGACAATCCCGTGCGTCAGAACCTGGGGCAGTTTGTGTATCTTGACCCCAACCCCGAAGGCGCGACGGGTCGGGTTGAAAATACCTATCAGCTGCTTCTGGAGCTAGGGCCGGTATGGGCTAGCTTCTTGCGTGCGCAGCGTACCGGTGCCGTGCAGGGCGCGACCTTGGCAGAACAGCTGCAGGACGCTGCGGACAAAAATATCATCCAACCGAGCGATATCTCCCGTTTGCAGGAGTACGATGCCCGGCGGTTTGACTGCGTGCTGACCGATGAATTTGATAAATTGTGATGTAATAAAAAGCCCCGGCCGGACCGGGGCTTTTCGAATGTGGTAGCTTGAAAAATAAGGTAATTAGAAGAAAACAGCACGCTGCCGTTACAACTTGCCTTGCTCCATCAGTTCTTGAAAACGGCGTTTATCCTGATCAAATTTATCGGACAGCGATTGATACTCCACCTGCCGCTGCTTGATCTGCACCTGGATATCGCGCTCTTCTGCCCGCAGGTCTGTCAACAGCTTGAGGATATCTTCCGACACCGTTTGTCCCCGTCGCTCGATCGATGCGGCCTGGGCTTCGGCTTGCTCAATCTGCAGGCGGGTGCTGCTCAGGTTGCCCTGCAGAATATCGATGTTATTTTGCAGCTCCAGTAAGCTGCGGTGACGCACGGCTTCAATATCGTTGAGGTTGCTGTAGCGGCGGCGAATCAACGCATCAGCCTTGTCCTGCTCCTGTTTCAGCTGCCGCTCATGGGCGAGGCGTTCGATTTCTTCTTCACTGGGGGCGGGAGGCACGACCCGCAATACTTCCCCGTTTAACGACACCACCTCGTAACCATTGCGCACATACTTGGGCGGAATACTGCTATCCATAACAGGGATACCCTGCTCATTAAGATAACGGTAATACACTTGGGTGGTCGTCTTGTTATTGGCGAAAGTCGGTGCCGAAACCAATAACAGCAGGATTAACAGATTGCCGAGCGATTGTTTCATCTTGTCTGACCCTGGGGTGGAAATTCGTTTGTCGTTACTCAATCGACGCCATAAGCCGCACGGTATGCCTGAATTTTTTCGACCATTCCCTGTTGATCCGGCTGGGTTCCGAGATAAGCAATAATGTGCTCAAGTTTGATGATACTGACCACCGGAATCCCGAAATTCTGCTCTACCTCCTGAATAGCAGAGAGTTCGCCCTTGCCTTTTTCCTGACGGTTGAGGCCGATCAATACCGCTGCGGGTTTTGCGCCGGCAACCTCAATGATCGACATCACTTCGCGGACTGCCGTCCCCGCCGTAATCACATCGTCCACGATCAGGATCTTTCCTTGCAGCGGTGCGCCTACCAGCGTGCCACCTTCACCGTGGTCTTTGGCTTCTTTGCGGTTATAACAGTATGGCAGATCACGCTGATAATGATCGGCCAGAGCAATGGCCGTCGTCGCTGCCAAGGGGATGCCCTTATACGCCGGGCCGAATACCAGATCAAAATCAATGCCGGCATCAATGACCGCTGCCGCATAGTATCGACCCAGCTCCGCCAAAGCGCTGCCGGTCTGGAAGCGACCTGCATTAAAGAAGTAGGGGCTGACCCGGCCTGACTTGAGCGTGAATTCGCCAAAACACAGCGCCTGATGTTTAATCGCCAGCTGGATGAAGTCGTGCTGGTACTTTTCCATGCAAAATTCTCGTATATGGTCTAATTTTCTCAGAGCGAATATTAACCGAGGTTGAACGCCGAACCTAACCGTCATGTGGTGGACAGTGTGGGGTTGAGTACAAAATAGGCAGGCACAGGCTGTTAAGGTGTACGTAGTGCAATAAAACCCGGTAGTGCAGTTCGCCGTTGTCGTTGCTCCTGCAACAGAGCAAGTGTAGTGCAAGAGTCACGCCCGATAATTAAGCGGTAACACCATTTCCTAAAGCTCGGGTATCATACACAGTCCGTTATTAAGGGGCTAACATGAGAGTTATCAGTCTTAGCGTCGATGGTATTTTTCAAGCGGC
>CAYTQQ010000052.1:0-14312 GCA_964440135.1 uncultured Cellvibrionaceae bacterium
CCGCCACCGCATCGGCCACCACAAAGGCTTGCACATCGCGCATAAAGCCTTCCAGCGTGGTGGATAAAATGCCGATATGAGCGTACACGCCGCAGATAATTAATTGGTCGCGGCCGAGATCCAGCATATCTTCCATCAGGGATGTGCGTTGAAATGCGCTGTAGCGCCATTTCACATATTGGATATCCGCCGGCTGCGGTTTTAAGTCATCCACTATGGCGGTGACGTTGTCTTGATCGGTAAGACCGGTGCCCCAAAAATCCGTTAACAGAGCGCGGTCGTGGGGTTTTTGATTGGGTGGTTGCGCGGTATAAACCACCGGGATATTGCGCTGGCGGCACAGGGTGGTCAAAGTCTGAATATTTTTCAGCAGACTGCGCATGGGTTCCTGGTCGCGACTATAAAAATCCACAAAATAATTCTGCATATCGTGAACCAACAGCACTGCGCGTTTGGCAGCGATTTTCCAATCCACCTTGTTGGTGAATGAGCCTTCAACCTGGTTCAAGGAATAAGCGGATATACGGGGAATAGCCATAACGTCATCCTGTCAAATTTGCGGCGTAAGGTCGGTGAGCACTTCACGCAGAGCTTTTTTGCTGACCTTGCCGAAGCTGGTTTTGGGAAATGCTTGGAGAATTTCCACCCGGTCGGGCAATTTGTAATCCGCCAATCCGCGCTCGCGCAGAAACGCGCGCAATTTGGGCAGGCGGATTGAATCGGTATTGTCTGTCGCTGGAATAATAAAAACGCAGTTGCGCTCGCCGAGATAAGGGTCCGCCATGCCCACCATGGCGACATCGTGTACGGCGGGGTGGGCGAGCAGATGATTTTCCACTTCTTCCGCGGAGATTTTTTCACCACCGCGATTGATCTGGTCTTTGCAGCGGCCTTCCACTATCAAGTAGCCGTCATCGGTCAAGCGCACCATATCGCCGGTGCGATAAAAGCCATCGGGCGTGAAGTTTTTGGCGTTGAGGCGATCGAGATTGTCATCACCACAAGGGAAATATCCGCGAATGGTGTAGGGACCGCGGGTTAACAGCTGCCCCAATTGATTGCGCGGCAACTCCCGGTCTTCTTCGTCCACTATGCGAATTTCATCAGCGGTGGAAATAGGGCGCCCTTGGGTGTGAATCACGATTTCATCTGGATCATCCAGGCGCGTGTAATTCACCAGCCCTTCTGCCATACCGAACACTTGCTGCAAACGACCGGGAAAAGCCTGCAATATTTGTTTGGCCGCTTCCGCACTCAATTTGGCCCCACCCACCTGCACCACTTGCAAGCTGGAAAGATCCAACTTGTTTTGCCGTACCGCGCTAAGCCAGGCGAGGGCGAGAGGCGGTACCAGCGCGGTGATGGTGACGCGGCGTTTGGCGATCAGCGCAAATGCCGTTTCAGGTGCGCCGTTCAGCGCCATTACCACTGTGCCGCCGGCATACCAGACGCCCAACATTCCGGGTGAGCTCAGTGGAAAATTATGCACAGCAGGTAATACCGCGAGATAAACACTGCTATCGCTGAGCCGGCAAATTTCCGCGCTGGCGCGCAAGCTGTAAAAATAATCGTCGTGAGTGCGCGGAATTAATTTGGGAATACTGGTGGTGCCGCCGGAGAGCTGCAATAAGGCAATCGCTGAAGGATCGACATCGGGCAGCTCGATAGCTGCACTTGGCAGTTGCGCGAAGGGAATAAATTCAGCCGCTTCACCGATGACGATAATATGCTGCAGTTCGGTGGTATTTTTCAGTTGTCGTGCCAATGCGCGATAGTCGAAACCACCGAAACGATCGACGGTGATATAAGTTTTGGCGTGCGTCTGCCGGCAAAAATTTTCCAGCTCAAAAGCGCGGTGAGCGGGCAGGGCAAACACCGGCACGGCGCCAAGGCGAAACAGGGCAAAAATTACCTGCGGTAATTCGCCAATATTGGGCAGCTGCACCACCACTTTATCGCCGCTGCGAACGCCGAGTTGAAACAGTCCCGCTGCCAATTCATCTGCTGCTTTGTTTAATTGCGCGTAAGTCCATTGGCGTTCGCCGTCGATCACCGCGATATGATCGGGATATTGTGCTGCGGAATTGCGCAAAAGATTGCCAAGCGTAATGCCTTGCCAGTAGCCTTCCCGGCGATAGCGCTCGGCGAATTCCTCAGGCCAGCTCGCCGCTTTGGGTTGCATGCCGGTCATACTGCTGCGCCTGCAAAATCTTTGATGCCCAACGCGGTGAGCATGGTGTTGAATTTGGCCCCGGTTTCCGCGAGTTCTTTTTGCGGATCTGATCCGGCGACTATGCCGGCCCCGGCATATAATCGGACATTGCGATCTTTGATTTCCGCACAGCGGATGGTGACCACCCATTCGCCGTCTCCTGTGGCATCGCACCAGCCGACAATGCCGGTAAATAAACCGCGATCATAGGATTCGATTTCATTAATAGCGCGGCGCGCGGCCTCGGCGGGATAACCACAGACGGCTGGTGTCGGATGCAGTGCGAGCGCCAATTGCAGTGACGTTGTAGCGGGATCTTTTAATTCCGCGTGAATGGTGGTGGAAAGATGCCACATAGCCGGGGTGGAAATCACCGATGGCTCCGCCGGAATATGCAGAGTGCGGCAAAAAGGTCGCAGTGCTTCTTCGATGGCTTTAATGACCAGCGCATGTTCGCGGCGATCTTTTTCCGAACGGAGCAATTGTTCGGCGCGCTGTCGGTCAATAACCGGGTCATCGCTGCGCGGCTCCGAGCCGGCGAGGGGATTGGCGATCACTTTAGTTCCTTGGCGGGAAATCAATAATTCCGGACTGGCGCCAACCAGCGCGTGCACATTGGTATTAGTGCGTTCGTTATCAATATCTTTCAAATTAACGGCAAAGGTGTAGCCATTACTGTTGCGCTGAGAGAGTTTTTTCACCAAAGCGCGGACATTGGGCGCGCATTCGCACTCAATTTCGAGAGTGCGCGACAACACCACTTTATCCAATTCGCCCCGGGCAAAACGCGCCAGCGCATCGCGCACACCGTTCATAAAATAATGCGGTGCGGGCACTTGTGTGACCGTGCATTCACCTGTGGCGACGGATTCCTCTGCCGGCGTATTCGCCGCGACCTGACCGTCGATAAGGCAATTACTGCTCACCCGTAAATAAGCCTTTTGTTTGATATCGAACGGCACGGCGCCAACGACCACGGGCTTAGCCAAGCCCAACTCCCGGGCAAAACGCAAAGACTCGTTGGCCTGTTCATTTAAATCCTTATGGCCAGTGACCAGCAGGGAGGCAAATGGCGGCTGCGCCAATAAAGCACGCTTGGGAGACGCAAAATAAACACTGCTATCGGGTTGGTAACTATCCAAAAGATTTTCGGAAGCTACTGGAATTTCTGGAGCGATATGTACAAATTGGTTCATTTTGTTGTCTCCTGTTGCGGCGGCAATTGGATTGGCCGCTCAAGCGAGCGGGGTTACTAAAATTGATAAGCAATCGCCGCTTTGATATTGCGGCCGGGCTCGTAATCCAGCAGATACAACTGGCCAAAGCGTGGGTGAAATGAGGTACCGGTGCGGGACGACTGCGACGCATAAAATTCGTCAAAAAGATTGTCCACGCCGAGAGTGATTGACAGTCCGCGCAGACTGCCTTCCGGTGTCCAGCGCCCGGAAATGTTGTGCACGGTAAAGCTGTCTTTGGCGTTGTCGTTATCGTCGGATGTGGAATCCAGATCGATGCCGGCGCCTAAATCTTTGACGTGCAGCGCTTCCCACTGGAGCATGATGTTCACGGGAGTAAAGGAGTAGCGGAAATTCAAGCCGATGGAGTCGCCTTGCTCGCGATCAATGCGAGCGCCGTCCAGAGCGGAATAATTGGTGAATGCGGCCAGCTCACTTTCAGCAGAAGCATAAGTCAGCAAAATTCGCCAATTACCTTGATCCCATTCCACATAGGCCTCATAACCATCGATGCTCAAATCACCGACATTGTCCTTCCAGGAGCCGCCGGCCGGATTGCTGGCGTAGTCGTAAATGTAATCGTCGACCTGAGTGCGGAAGACGGTAACCCCAGTAGACAAACCGGAGATTTCATAAGCCAATGCGAACTCGGAATTATTTCCGGTTTCGGGTTTTATGTTCTGGTTGCGCGCATCACCCAAGCCGGCTCCGGCAAATACTTCGCCGATTTCCGGCGCACGGAATAATTGGGTGGTAGACAATCTCAGCAACAGGTAATCGCCAAATTGATATTCACCCGCCAGCGCCCAAAGGGTATCGGTAAAATTGTCGTCAACTACAGCGGTTTCAACATTGGCGGTGTCGTAACGCACACCGGGTGTAATGGCCAAAGAGTCCGTCAGCTCTATGCGATCCTGAATAAATACGGCTGCTTGTGTGGATTGCTCGCCGCTGAGAAATTGCCCGTCGACGCTGTAGCCGGTTTTATATTCCACATGGTTCACGCCATAGGTGAAAGTATGCGGAACGCCAAGCGTTATCTTGGAGTCGGCCAATATATTCAGACCGGTATTTTCCGCTTCACCTTCGTTGATTGTGGCACCTGCGGGGTTCCACGTAGCCAGACCGCTTTCATCGCGCCACAGAGTGCTTTCATTGCGAAACACCGCAGTGCGGATATTGGTGTGGCCGCCGACGGCGACGTCATAATTCAACGTCAAAGTATCGCGGGTGAATTTGGTGGGGTAGACCAGCGGCACGTTCAGCGAATTGGCAATCGTAATATCCGTTGCCAGTCCCATATCGGGGCGATAGCTGTAATCACCTTCGTCAGCATAAGCTTCATAACCAATCTTAATGCGCTGATTTTTAGTGAGATTCCAACCCAGTTTAATCAGTCCATCGGTTAATTCGCCGGCCAAGCCGCGAACTTTGCCATCCGTGCCGGGAATAACAGAGCCGTCTGCGGCAAGAATTTTTCCACCGCCAACTTCATAATTTCTGCGATCAACAAAATTGTAGTAACCGAGAAGATCAACAGTGTCGGTTAACTGGCCGTACGCCGATACTGCGTAATTATTTGATGCGTTATCTGATAAGGTCACTTTGCCGAGCGCGCCAAAACGCTTGCCGGCGCGCAGCAGGTCGCGCGCTTCTTTGGTTTGAAAGCGCACCGCGCCACCCAGGCCGCCATTGACCACTGAGTTATTGCCCACCTCAACTTCCACGGCTTGCAAAATGTCCGCGTGAATCTGCAGATTGCCCATATGGTGGTACATATAGGTATTTTGATTGGCGCCATCGATGCTGATGCGCAGATCTTTGTCGTCCATGCTGCGAATGGTGATGCGTTGATTGAGAGAATGCGCGCCGCCCACGTCGATGCCAGGAATAGGGCGCAGTAGATCGCTGATATGGTCCGCCTGCTTGATATCCATTGCCTCGGAATCCAATGCCAGGGAGGAGGAATAGACTTTGGTCCCCCAAACGACGGTCTCTTCGATAAGCTTTTCTTCCTGCAGCTCGGCGGCGTGCACGGGCGCTATAGCCGCCAAACACAATGAAAGGCTCAGATGACGTTTGCACAAAATACCCATAACTCTTCACAACTCCCCAATGACAACGGTGTGATTTTGCGAGGAACCACAAGTCCAACAGCAAAATCTAAATGATAATGATTCTCGATGACATTATACTGACGCGGTGCGAGTGATGCTTCTAGTGGAGTAATGCGCCAACGCCAGATGATGATGAGAAATCGTCAAAGTGGTGGCGAGGCTTTGGGAGATGACGCCGTGGCTGACGGCGCCATTGGTTAACGCGGTATAAAGACGGGCGGAGATTGAGGAGATGCTATGCCTGAAAACAAGATGACGACGGGGAAATTGGCGAGAACGAGCGTTTCACCCGTCATTGATGGACGGCAACTGACTCGGTTGGCAGAAGTGGGCGGATACCAATCGCAACTCTCCAAGCCTGCCGCTTATGGTCAGGCACTGGCGCGAGGGCGCTTTGAGTGTGTGACCTACCCAGCGGGGCTGTCGGTACATGTATGCGATCTGGAAGAGTTGGACGGGACCACAACCGACTCGGAGCTGTCTCCTCGGCTGAGCTTTTTATTCCTGCTGCGGGGAAAGCTGAGCTTTCGCCTGAACGATCAAGCCTTTCAGTTGTGCAGTGCCGCCGGTCCGCGTTGTGCCGCAATGATTTTGGAGGCGCCCACCCACTGGGAGCGGGATCTGCAGCGCGGCTGCAATCTCACCAAAGTACATGTCACTGTATCGTCACAATGGCTTGCACAACACTGCCCCGCCACGGCAAAGCGCGTGTGGTCCTTGTCCCTGCAGCGCGGTCATACGTTGCCCATGTGGCGGCCGTCGGCCCGGGCCTTCGCGGCGGCCCGGGAGATTCTGACGGTTACCCCGGAGGCGGAATTACAGCGGCTCTATATCGAGAACCAAGCCTTGTTATTGGTCGGTGAGGGCCTGACGGCGCTGGAGGCATGGCAGAAAAACCGGGGGGGCGGCTCCCGGCGCGCCGGGCGGATCGCGGAGGTCTGTGAGTACATCCAAGGGCATTTGGACCAGCCCCTCAGCCTGGAGGAGCTCGGTAAAATGTTCGGCATGAGCACCAGCACCTTGCAGCGCTATTTCAAGCAGGTGACAGGTGTGCCCGTTGGCGATTATGTTCGCAGTCAAAAGCTGGAGCTGGCGCGAAAGCTGTTATTGGAGGAGGGAGCCACCGTGACGCAAGCAGCTTACGCCGCCGGTTACAACCACCCCACCAATTTTATTGCTGCCTATAAGCGCCGGTATGGCTGCTGTCCGGGGAGCGAGCGGAACCCATAAGGGCGTATTAAGGAAGGGAGTGAAAGGATGCCAAGAGGTGATCTTGCCATGCGGCCGCATCAATTTTGTGATCGGCAATCAGCTCTATCCGACTATCCTGAGCATCATCCAGCTCGAATTCGCTTAAGACGGTGGTGGATTTGTTAAAACCGAACACGCCTTGGTCGGTAATAAAAACCGCTTTTAAGCGTTCTTCATCGCAGCCGCTGAGCAGGGCAAAAACTTTGCTGTAATCGAACATAAAGTCGGCGCTGAAAATCCAGCCGCCGCTGAAATAACCGTCGGCTTGGCGCTCTTTATATAAATAGCCACAGGCCGGGAGAGGCTCCGGTAAGTCGACGTTAAAGGGGCTTGCGGATTCGAATGTGGAGTTGGCTGTTTTTTGCTGATTTTCCCGATCCAGCAGCGCTGGGTCCAGCTGTCCCCAGCGACAATAAACCAAAGGTTTTCCCGGCAGAGTGGCTTGGCAGTAATCCGCAAGCCGTTCGCGATCCTCATCGCTATAGGTATCCTCCTTGTTGCCCACCACAACATCTGCAATCTGGAGTTGCTGCTGAAAGGTCGAGTTGCTGAGGTATTTTTCCGTGCTCAAATGGCGCGCGTCCACCAGAGTTAAGGTCGCACGCAGATCCAGCACTTGCCGATAGATCTCGGAGCGCAAGAGCGCGATGATTTCCGCGGGATGGCCAAGGCCAGTGGGTTCGATCAACAACCGTTGCGGTCGCGCTTTGTGCAATAAACGGTTGAGGGCGATTTGCACCGGCAGGCCATTGGTGCAACACATACAACCGCCCGGTACCTCGCGAACAAAAACATCCTCGCCGGAATTGTGCTCCAGTAGGCGACCATCAATGCCCACTTCGCCAAATTCATTCACCAGCACCGCCCAGCGCTCCGCCGCGGGCTTGTTCTTCAATAATTGCAAGATGGTGGTGGTTTTACCCGAGCCCAAAAAGCCGGTGATGATATTGGTGGGAATGGCGCTCAGGGGTGAACTGGACATGATTAAAATTCGTTGGAAAGCTCTTTATAGCCTTTGATCAAATAGTGGTTGGCACTGATGATGGATTCGGAAAACGCCTGATATTCCGGGTCCACCTTGGGAATGGTATTTAAATCAAAATCCGGGCCGATACGGGTCATTGAAGGCACGTGGAAGCTCTCTGGTAGGTCGCAACCGTCCACCACCGAGTTGTGTCGCACCACGCAACCGTTGCCCACACGGCAATTAAACAGCACCGTATTAAAGCCGATAAAAACATTACTGCCGACTTCACAAGGGCCGTGAATAATGGAGCGGTGGGCAATGGAGGTACTCTCACCAATCTCCACTTTAGCGCCGGCCTTGGAGTGGATCACCACGCCGTCCTGCACATTGGAGTTGCGGCGAATAATGATGGGTTCCATCTCGCCGTTCTCATCCACCTCATCCGCGCGTATTACCGCATAAGGCCCGATAAATACATTGGCTTCA
Source organism: uncultured Cellvibrionaceae bacterium (assembly GCA_964440135.1). Lineage (GTDB taxonomy): Bacteria > Pseudomonadota > Gammaproteobacteria > Pseudomonadales > Cellvibrionaceae > Cellvibrio. Next base: position 8,269 of record CAYTQQ010000052.1, read on the forward strand.
ACAATCACCTTGCCGCAGATGATCGCGGTGTTATCAATATAAGCTTCGCTGCTAACTTCGGGATAATGTCCAGTAGGGTTTTTGCGCAACATAGGTATGCCTCAGGAGTGGAACGTCGGTGGATATTCTACGCTTCCGACACCTTAGCGTCTCTTGCGTTTCTGTCAAATAATTGGCTGGAATCCTTTGCTGCTAGGCCAGGCGTCCTTGAGGGTGGGAGTGGCCCCGTGGTCATACTGGTTATAGACCGCCAACAAATTATAGGCCGCCAGCAAACCCCACTTGCCGCCAAGCCTCATAACTCACAATCGCCACCGCATTGGAAAGATTCAAGCTGCGGCTGTTGGTTTGCATGGGAATGCGCAAGCGGTGTTCCGGCGGGAATGCCTCAAGGATCGGCGCCGGCAGGCCGGCCGTTTCGGAGCCAAACAGCAGCACATCGCCCTCGCGATACTGAAGCTGGTCGTGTGGGCGACTGCCCTTGGTGGTGCAAGCCAGAATCCTTTGCCCCTCAACCACCTGCAAAAAAGTGGCGTAATTTGGGTGGATCGTCACTCGGCTTAAGTCGCTGTAATCGAGGCCTGCACGGCGCAGCTTCTTTTCTTCCAAATCAAACCCCAGCGGCTCGATCAGATGCAGCCAGCAACCGTTATTGGCGATAAGGCGCAGGATATTGCCGGTATTGGGGGCGATTTGCGGTTCGTATAGGGCGATATGGAACATGATGCATCTAGCTTGCGGGAACAGGGTGGGCATTTTAGCCGCAAACGGGGGTGGATGACGGATTGTCTGCCGGCCTTTCCTCATGCACCATAAAACGCTACAAAATATCGTTTGGAGATTGCCAATATGTCAAACCAATTGCGCTGGGCTTCGCTCGTCTTGGGGATTCTCGTTGCGACAGGCGCTCAGGCCCACAATGCTCATCAGCACGACCCTCACCAACATAACGCACATACCCACCGCTCTCTTGAGCACGGCGACGCCCATGGTCATCACCACAATCCCGCCGAGGAGACGATCACCAGCGCCCACGTCCATGGCGAGGTGACACTGCAGCTGGCGCTGGAAGGTAAAGATCTAGTAATGACCCTGCAATCGCCGGCGATAAACCTTCTCGGCTTTGAGCAACGTGCCAGCACACCCGCACAGATCCACCGCCTTAAAGCCGTCGAGGTGCAGTTACGTGAATTGACGACCTGGTTAACGCTCGACGGCGGCGAGTGTCAAACCACCCTGGTAACGACCGATTTTCGCGATGTGCAACCCCAGGCAGAGCCAGCAGAAAATCAACAGGGCCATGCAGATATTGCGCTAGAAGCCCAATGGACCTGCGCCCATCCGGCTAAGTTACGTGGTTTGCAGATGGCGCTGTTTGACGATTTTCCCGGTGTGGAAAAAGTGACGGTGCAATGGCTGTTGGATACCGAAGCAGGGGAGCGCGTACTGAATCGGAATAGGGTGGGTCTAAGGTTTTAACGGGGTCTACTATAGGGATTTCGTTTTTTACGTTTGTGGTGATTGTGCTGATTTTTCTATCGCTCCCTCAATCTTCCTCATAAGGCAAAATTCGATCAATCGTCATGGAGTAGGCGGAGGTCGCTAAATCGTGTTCTTTTAATTCCGTAAAAATCGTTCCCTCAACAAAAAACGCATCGCTCAGATCGTCCAGCCGCAAACCCGGTTCGTAGGTGGCGAAAATAATTTGGTTGGGTGGTGGGGGCGGGTAGTGAATGCAGGCACCAAAAAATGGCACCAAGAGAAAGCGGGTAATGACTTGGTGGTCATCGAAATCCAGCGGCACTATAAACCCTGGCAGGCGAATATTGCGTTTGTCGAATTCGGCAATAATTCGGGTGGAGACTAATGCCTGCTGGTAGGGGTCATCCAACTCATCCGGTTGCATTCGCAGATTGTCATTGAGTGTGTCCTCGGCGGAGCCGTCGGCTATGTCGTCGAGATAATCCGGCGGATTCATCAGCGCGTCCAAGTCTTCTTTGGGCATCAAATCCGGCCATTCGATTTCCTGGTAGTGCACATTCGCCGAGGTTTTTCCAGGCTGCGCTTGCGTTTTAGATGTTCCATCCGGCTGCGTTTGTTTTTTCTCACCGCAGGCACAGAGGAAAAAAAGGACACAAAAAAGTGCGGTAAAAAGACGGGTTGCTGACATCGATAAGCCACTGCTGTGTTTCAAAATTGGCGGCTATGTTATAGGCTTTCGCCCCCTCCGACAATTTAGCGGGAGCACTCGTGGCCGTGATGAGTCCAACTCCAGATTCTGCACATTCCCCCAGCTCTAAGCCCTTTGCCTTTGTCTGCCAAAATCTGCAATTTTCCTACGCGAATAAAACCGTTTTGCACATTCCCACCTGGCAGGTGGCCATGGGTAGCCGGATATTTTTGCGCGGCGCGTCCGGCTCTGGCAAATCCACCCTACTGAATCTACTCTGCGGCATGCTGGTGCCCACCCGTGGGGATTTGCGCGTGCTTGAGCGGGATATGACGCTGATGAGTGGACACTCCCGCGACCGTTTTCGTGCCCGGCATATGGGTGTGGTTTTTCAGCAATTCAATCTCATACCCTGGCTGAGTGTGCGCGACAACGTGCATTTGGCGGCCTATTTCGCCGATGGCCAGGCCTCAGTGTCCCAGCGGTTGTCCGAGCTGGCGGACCAGCTCCATTTGAGTTCGACTTTGCTGGAGCGCAAAGCTGCCCAACTGAGCATAGGTCAGCAACAGCGGGTGGCGGTGATGCGGGCACTGATCAACCAGCCGGATATTCTCTTAGTGGACGAACCCACCTCGGCGCTGGATCAGGACAATCGTGATGCTTTTATCAATCTGCTGATGACAACCCTCGACACCTGCGGGGCGACGCTCTTGTTCGTCAGCCACGACCAGACGCTGGCGGGGCATTTCCCCCTGCAATTCTCCATGGCGGAGCTGAATCAGGCGGGGAGGGCTGTTTAATGTTTTGGAAAATTGCTTGGCACAGCTTAGCGCAGCGCAAAACCTCAGTACTGCTGACGGTGGCAGCACTCACGGTCAGTGTGTTGGTGCTGGTGGGCATCGAACATTTGCGCAAGAACGCCCAGAGCGGATTTGCGCGCACGGTCGCGGGGACGGATTTGATCGTCGGCGCGCGCACCGGGGATGTGAATCTGTTGCTCTACGCTGTGTTTCGCCTCGGTAATCCCAGCAACAATATCAACTGGCGGAGCTATGAAGAAATTGCCGGATTGCCCGATGTGGCCTGGACCATTCCCATGTCCTTGGGCGACTCTCACAAAGGCTATAAAGTACTCGCCACCAATGAGGATTACTTTGCGCACTTCCGCTATGGCGCCGGCGAAGCCTTAAGGCTCGCTCAGGGGCGCACCTTTGCCTCGCCATTTGAGGTGGTATTGGGTGCAGAGGTTGCCCGACGTTTGGGCTATCGATTAGACGATCGTTTGGTGCTGGCTCACGGTGCCGTCAGTACCAATTTCACCTTGCACGATGCTCACCCCTTTACCGTGGTGGGCATTTTTGCGCCTACCGGCACCCCGGTGGACCAGACTCTGCACATCAGTCTGCAGGGGATGGAGGCGCTGCATCTTCCCGCGTCGGACACGCGCAGTGCTGAGCAGCTGCAGCCTCATTCCATCACCGCGGTAATGGTGGGACTGAAGTCCCGGGTCAAGGTGTTCCAGGTGCAGCGGCTGATCAATCAGTACCGGGGCGAGCCGCTGCAGGCGATTCTGCCGGGGATCACGCTCACCCAACTGTGGAGCACCCTGTCGATTATGGAAAACACTTTGAGGGTGATTTCCGCGCTGGTGCTATTGGCTGCGCTGTGCGGTATGGCGGCGATGTTGCTGGCCTCACTGCGTGAGCGGCGACGGGAGATACTCTTGCTGCGCACTATAGGGGCCAGTCCGATTTTTATCGGCCTGTTGTTGCAGATCGAAGTCTTACTGATGGCGGGGTTGGCAGCGGTGCTGGCTCTGCTAATTGCCTTCGGTGCGCTCGTTTTTGGGGCTGAACTTTGGGTGACTTGGTTCGGCCTGCGCATTGAACCTAACCTGTTTCATTCCGGCACGGCCGAGCTGCTTCTGATGGTAGGCGGCGGCGCGGTACTGATCGGGATGCTGCCGGCGATCAGCGCCTACCGATTGTCCCGTTCCGTTCCTTTTGGCTTATAAGATTTTATTTATTTTATCAATGGCGCGTTAGGCACTCGTTTGTGGGTGCCTTATTGCTCAACCCTAGAGCGTCATTTTCGCGCTCTTGCGGCTCTCCTGATACTTTCCTTATTCCTTCCTTATAGCTTTCTAGATGCCCCAGCCTGCTGGACTGCGAGTTGACGGGCAGCGTCTATACTCAGTTATGCCCGTAGGTTGTAAAAGCCAAGGGAAACATAGCCGTTAACTGCAGAGGTGCAAACTGGCTATCCACAATCGACGTTTCGCTGACTTATTTCCCTATGAGGGTCTGATGGACAACACTTTTCTTGCGCAAGTGCGCGGCTGGTTAAAGCCCGGTCTTAAAGGTGTGACCATCGGTATTGAGCTGCAGAGCGAGGGCATGGCGCTGGCTGTGCAGAAGCCTTACAGCGGCAGCGAGCGAGAGGCGGGTTCGGCTGGTAAGGCGCGCGTAGTGGCTATGGACTATTTGCCTTACGACAAGACCATCCCCACGGCGCAATTATTGAAGAGCTGGGTAGCTGACCGTCGCTTGGCCAACGCCGTCTGTCACATCGTCCTCGGCGCCGATACCTATCAAATTTTGCTGGTGGAACCGCCGGCAGTGCCGGACGAGGAAGTACGCGGTGCCATTCGCTGGCGTTTGAAAGATTTATTAAATATCCCGGTAGAGCAGGCGGCGTTGGAGGTATTTCCCTTGCCGGCGGACGGCAGCAAGGGCAATAGAAGAATGGTTTATGTGGTGGCGTGCGAGCGCAAAAAAATCCACAGCATTATCGAGATGACGGCCGAAGCGGGGCTGGCACTCGACTCTATCGATATCAAAGAGCTGGCGTTACGCAATCTGGTGACGCGTTTGTTGCCGCCGGAGCAGGCCGAGCGCGGCGTCGCCTTGGCGCGCATCCGCAGCGGGGTGGGCAGTGTGTACATCTATCGTACCGGCAACCTGTATTTGAGCCGTTCGTTTTCTTTAAATTACAACGGCGGATTACTGGATGCCCTGCCGGAGGAATCTCTCGCGCTGGAATTACAGCGTTCACTGGATTATTACGAACGCCAGATGGGACAAGCCCCGCCGGCGGTGATTTACGTTTGTGGTGAGCATGTTTCCGAAGACAAAATCGGCGATGTGCTCAAGGCCAGCTTGGCACCTCGGGTGCAGTGGTTGAACCCCGCGTTGGCCTTCCAGGTGACGCAAGACGAGGTGGACGATCAGGTCACCCAACAGTGCGTCGCCGCCATAGGTGCGGCGCTGCGTCAACCTAAGGTGGCCTGAAGTGCAGCAGATTAATTTGTATCTGCCGGAATTCCGCCCAAAGGTGGATATGTTGTCAGCGGAGCGCGTGGCGATTTTGCTGGCGGCGTTGCTGGCATTGCTGGTGGCCCTACAGATATTTAGCGCAAGCCAAATGCGCAAAGCAGAAGCCGTTGTAGTGGAGCTCGAACGCGAGCAATTGGCGCTCAAAGAGCAGGCAAACGCCCTTAAAAAAGCACCTAAACCTGTTAAAGATGCACATCTGGAGCGGCAGATTGAGCAGCTGCGCGATGCTATTGGTAACCGTGAAGGGGTAGCAGAGATTATCACCAGCCGCTCTTTGGGTAACGACACTGGCTTCTCTCGCCACTTAGTTGCGCTGGGCCAACACAAGGTGGATGGCGTATTTTTGCAAGAATTTACGCTGCAGTCCGGTGGCACTTTTTTGCGCTTAGCGGGAGTGAGCCAAAAGCCGGAGCTGGTACCACTGTATTTAAGTCAATTGCAAAGTGATGACCAATTTAAAGCCACCAAGTTTGGCTATTTATCGCTGCACAACCAAGGCTCTGGTGTCCGTTTTTTATTGAGTGGCGACGGGCCTATGG